>LJUR01000003.1 GCA_001304105.1 Deltaproteobacteria bacterium SM23_61 | reverse complement strand
CGGGAAGTGGGCAAGGTCTTCACCTTCAGCCATGACAACCTGGCCGCGAGCGTTGACCCGCCCACCACCATCTGCGCGGTCGACTTTCCCCAAGGGGGGCGCATCATGTGTGACATGACGGACCGGGCCATCGAAGAGGTAAAAGTTGGGACCCCGGTGGAAATGACTTTCCGCAAAATCGGGGAACAGGGCAACATCCACAATTACTGGTGGAAATGCCGCCCGGTGGGGTAATCGTCTAACTTCATATTGATATATTGCTAAGGAGGGAAAGAAATGGGAAGCATCAAAGATCGGGTGGCGATCATTGGTATGGGATGCACCAAGTTCGGAGAAAATTGGGACCTGGGTTTGGATGACATGATCGTGGAGGCCGCCTACGAGGCCTATCAAGACGCCGGGATCGACCCCAAGGATATCCAGGCGGCCTGGTTCGGCACGGACTCTTCCGCGGAGACGGGTCAGGCCCTGGCGGCCCCCTTGAAATTGAGTTACATTCCGATTACCCGGGTGCAGAACGCCTGCGCGACCGGGTCCGACGCCTTCCGCAACGCCTGCTACGGGGTGGCGGCGGGGATTTACGACATCGCCCTGGCCCTCGGTGCCGAGAAGTTCAAAGACTCCGGGTACAGCGGCCTGCCGGCCGCCCAGGTCAGCACCGGAAAATATCCCGACGGCATGAGTACTTTCAGGGGATACAGCCGGACGGCTCCGGGCAGCTTTGCCATGATGGCCACCAAATATTTTGACAAGTATGGCTTAAGCGCGGAGGAAGGGAAAAAGATCATCGGGATGATCGAGGTAAAAAATCATTATAACGGGTCCCTGCACCCCAAGGCTCACTTCCAGAGAGAGATCACCCTGGATCAGGTTTTGAACGCCCCCATCATCGCCTGGCCGCTGGGGCTCTTTGATTGCTGCGGGGTGAGCGACGGGGCGGCCGCCGCGATCATTTGCCGGGCCGACATGGCCAAAAACTTCCGGCCTGACCCGATCTATGTCAAGGCCCTGCAGATTTCCGTGGCCCGGGAGGGTTTGATCAGCCCCAAATATGATTTTGCCCACGTGGAGGAAACCTACCGCGCGGGGCTGGCCGCTTACGCCGAGGCGGGAATCAAAAATCCCCGGGAGGAGGTCAGCATGGCGGAGGTCCACGACTGCTTCTCCATCACCGAGCTGGTAGTCATGGAGGACCTGCAGTTCAGCCCGCGCGGAAAAGCCGGCGAGGATGTCAAGGCGGGCCGGTTTAATATAAACGGTGCGCAGCCCATCAACACCGATGGCGGCTTGAAGTGCTTCGGTCATCCTTTGGGGGCCAGCGGCATCCGCATGCTCTATGAAGAGTATAAGCAGCTCCAGGGGAAGGCCGACCAGCTGAAAAATGCCGGTAAACCGTCCCGGCAGGTAAAAAACCCGCGGCTGGGGCTAACCCATAACCTCGGGGGCACTCCTCCATCCGCGACGATCAGCGTGATTATCGTGGGGAACGAAAAAGGGTAGAAAACCGAAGACTATTTGGGTTCCATGGGAAGCTTAATTTTTTTCCATTCCTTCCAGCCGCCCTTGAGGACGAAGACTTTCTCATAACCGCTGGAGAGGAATTTCCGTGCCACCCGGGCACTGGTCGCTTCGTTGGGTCAGGAGCAATAGAAAACCAGGGTATTGTCTTTCGGATATCTTTCGACCCAGTCCTTGATATCCTTTTCGGGGTCCTCCCGCACGGCCCCCTTCATCTTGAACTTGCTCTTTTCCCATGAGTCTCCCTCGCGTACATCGAGGATTACAACCCGTGGGTTTCCCAACATGGCGAAGAGTTGGTCCTTGGTGATTCTTTGGGGCTCTACGCCTTTTCCCATCCCCAGGGCTGTTGAAGTCATCATGCCAGAGAGGAAGAGACATAAGCAGAATGCCAAAAGGGTTCTGAGGGGATTCATTTCCCACCTCCAAAAAGGCAGAATTACCGGCAACCCAAATTCCCTTCTTTCAGGCTAATTTATTTTTTGTGGGAATGCAACCTGGGAATCCGGATGGCTCCAGCTCCTCAGATCTAACAGGACGCGGATGAACGCAGATCAAAGCGGATTATGACCGGGCAAAAATAAAGTCAACGACCAAACGACTTTATTGATAGGACACAGATAAACACAGATTCTACTCACAACTCACACCTCACATTTCACGGCTTTTATCGGGACACAGATGAACACGGATAAACACAGATAAGAAACAAAGGGCAAAAACGACAAGAGGAGTCTTTCCCCCTTCCCCCCTCACTCCTCACATTTTATGGCTATTATCGGGACGCGGATGAACGGGGATAAACACGGATAGAAATCCCCCCGCTGTCCACATCGGAGAGGGCAGGGGGATCTTCGCGGAGCCGGATTCAGGGATTAAGGTCCCGGCCGGCAAATACCTACATCGTTGGCCTGGCTGATCAGGGCCTCCCCGTTCGGGGCGTCAAGCCGGCGGTTCTTCATCAGCTGTTCAACTTGATGGCAGAAAGCTTCCAGTATCTGGCATGCATTCTTGGCCTTCCCCTTCTCGATCATTTTTTGAACCGCTTGGAGTTCGCCGATCCAGGGCTTCCCGTTCCCATTTCCCAATTTTCCCGTCTCGATCAGGCTTGTCAGGTTTTCGATCAGGGCGCCGACCTGTTCCCCGGGGGTGAGGGAAGGAACCGACCAGAGGATGGCGTGGGTTTGCTTCTCTACATTATTGCCTTCCCCTATTATGTGACCACGGTTGTTGATGGCCAGGGCATAGCTGTAATTTCCCCCCAGAGTTCCAAGGTCGACCATCCCGTCCCTGGCGGTCCAGAGGAAAGCCCGCCACTCGCCCAACGCATTCTTGCTCCGTCCCACCACCTGGCCCCGGTCGTTGATGGAATACGCTTCGCTGTAAATTCCCCCCAAGGTGCCTAGGTCCACCATCCCCCCCTCTGCGGTCCAGAAGAAGGCGTGGTAGGTGTTGGAGGCGGTGTAGCTCCGTCCTACCACCTGGCTCAGGTTGTTTACCGACGTGGCCTCGCTGAATTTTCCGCCCAGCGTGCCCATGTCCACCATTCCCCTCTCGGGAGACCAGAAGAAAGCGTTAATGAACCAGGAGGGGGTGGCGCTGCCTCCTACGACCTGACCCAGGTCATTGATCGCCAAAGCGTAGCTGTAACCTCCACCCAGATCCCCCAAATCGAACCTTTTGCTCTCGGGAGACCAGAGAAAGGCCCGGATTTCCCATGGGTCGTTCAGACTCCACCCCACGACCTGGCCGTGGTTGTTCATGGCGGCAACTTCGCCGTCGAGTCCCCCCGGGATCCCCGTGTCCACCATGCCCCCTTCCGGGGTCCAGAAGAAGAGACGTTCTACCCCCGGGGAGCCGGTGGCGCTCGTCCCCGCCACCTGGCCCTGGTCGTTGATCAGCAGGGCCTGGCTGGAACTTCCTCCCAGCGTGCCCAAGTCCGCTATTCCACCCCCTGGATTCCATAGGAAAGCGCGCCAGACACCCTCCTGCGTGGAGCTGCCTCCCACGATCTGCCCGCTATTGTTGATGGCCAGGGCTTCGCTGAAATCTCCACCCAGGGTTCCAAGGTCCTGGATTCCCTCTTCCGGAGTCCAGAGAAAAGCGTGATGGGTCCCCGTGGGAACCGAGCTGGTGCCCACGATCTGTCCCGAGAGATTCACCCCCAGGGCGTGACTGGAGTCTCCGCCCAGGGTCCCCAAATCAGTGACCGAAATGGTCTGCCCCCAAACCATCGGTTCAGCCATGAGGAAAAATGCGCTCGCCGCCAATATGAGCCAGCCTATTTGTCTCATGCCCATGAATCTCATCTCTTCTTCTCCCTTCTCCCTACGGTGGTAAGGGGAAAAATCCGTTGGGTTGGATTTCTCTCCACCGGAATTGAAATCTGATGGAAGCAGAGAGCAAAAGAAGAGCCAAAGGCATGATTTGATAAGGATTGAATCTAAATAGGTTTTTATAAAAGAAAGGGGGCGAGGGTGGCCAAATTCGTCTAATCGTCGCTCATATCTGTACATCTTCAAATAATCAAAAAGCTATTATTTGGAGGATTGGTAAAGCGGAGATCGGGGATAAACCTTTGTAGGGGGGAGTTGTCCCGCCGAATTTGCCCGCCAAGGGAGGGAATTCTTCCGATCCCTGGACAACGAGGAGGGTTTTCCAGATCCAGGATTGAATTTTTTCAAGGTTTCCCCCTTTGATGGCCAAGGGTAACATGCCTTTTTGCGAAATGAACTTAGACCGGGCAAAGAAGACTATTCTATAACCATAAGCCCAGAAAAATATGGAATGAATTCCATAAAATCATAGAGAATCAAGCCTGAAAAAGCAATTTAATGGGGCGATCTGCAAGAAATACAAAATTTTGACTATCCGAAATGAACCATTTATCATCTATTTAATGACTAAACATGCCGAAAAAATTTTATTTTCAATAATTACAGATAGTTAGTTGATGATTGCCAGATATGTATTTATTGCCCAAATTCGGCCTTAAAATGATATTGAGTGATATATTTTTTTAAGCCCTCAATAACTTATAAAAAGATGAATGAAATTATTATATTATGAGTAATAATCTTTTTGGTACAAATTTTGCTTAAAGATTATAGTGTTAGGATGATGATTGGCTTAGAGACGGCGAATTGACGGTTGATCGCAGATTACCTCGCTCAGGGCCGCATCTAAAGAATTAAGGAGGGAACATGCAATACCGGGTCATCGACTGGAATTCGCCAGGTAATTACGACCTTTTCTGGGTCATAATCGGGGCGATCCTCTTCGGACTGCTGTTTGCTGACTTCATCTGGATCTATTACAAGTTCAGCAAGAAAGGCTCCGAATCCGATCCCCAGAAAAGGACGGCTTACAGCCAGAGGAAGATCCTGGAGCATACCTAACGAAGGTAAAGGCGGTGGTGGACGATGGATTCGTATCCCCTCAGGAGAGCTTTTTCCCCATTCCTTAGTAAATTGTAATAGCCTCCGCGCCCTCCGATCCTTTTTTACCTCTGCGTGCTCTGCGATCTCTGCGGTTGAGTTTTTTTTATTTCCTCGACGATTCGAGGAAGCACCTCCCCTGTTTTTCCCCGCAGAAGATAATCTGAAATTCCCCGTTCCGTCAAAGGCGTGGGTTCGGCATTAACCTCGATGATGATACTCTCCTCTCCTGGGGGCCTCTGCTTGACCACCTGGGGCAGCCGGGCGAAGGGGTACACCACGGCCGAAGTCCCGCAGATCAGCGCCACGTCGCACCGGCTCGCCTCTTCCAGGCTCTGCTCGGCCACATCGAAGGGGATCGGTTCATGGAAGTGGACCACGTCGGATTTCAGCACCCCTCCGCATCCCGAACAAAGCGGGGGCAGCCGATCCTCCTCCAGCAGTTTTTTCAGGTCGAAAGCCCTGGATTCAAACCGGCTGCCGCAGGCCACGCAGCGATGTCGGAAGGCGTTGCCGTGATAGTCCAGGACATTACGGCTTCCCGCTTTCTGGTGCAGGCCGTCGATATTCTGGGTAATGACCCACTTCAGGATGCCCATCTTTTCCAATTCCGCCAGGGCGAGATGCCCGGGGTTGGGGGCGTATTGATCCAGGTTTCCCAGGAGCGAGGGCATCGTCAGCCGGTCGATCCAGTATCGCTTGGGGTCCTTCTGAAACAGCGCGTAGACCCGGTAGGCCCTGTTTTCCGCCTCGGGATCCTTGGTCCAGATACCCGAGGGCCCACGGAAATCAGGAATTCCCGATTCGGTGGAGATTCCCGCACCCGTGAGGGCGATGGCGTATTTGCTTTTGATGAGATGCTCTGCAGCCTGTTTGATTAAATCCGTCATCAGCATCGACTCCTTGAAGTAATAATTCCTAACCTCAAAAATGCGCCATGCGAGAACAACAGAGACCACAGAATGATAATGGAAAGTGCCAAAAATTTCAACTGGTGGTAGAAATTCCTTTCATCCGCTGCAGTTAGCGAATGAGCGGTTATCTCCTCATCCCATGATGGAATTCGTGAGAAGGTTCTGGACTCCATTAAACTCTTTTCATTGGTTGCACAGGGCGAGACATCTATCTGCGAAGGTCGGTCTGCTGATGACCCGCTGCCTGGTCCAGCGCGGACCGCGAGCATCCAGTCGGCATGAAACCGCCATAGATTCTTCTCAAAATTGCCCAAGCACGCTCTGCACGAACGTCCCCTCTATACAGGCTCTGAGAAAATACCGCCGCAGGATCTTCGGGATGCTGAAGACGAAATGCCGGAGGGGAACCTTCCGGAGCACCTGGGAACAGAGCCATTCCCCGAATTCCACCGCCCGCTTCTGATGGCAGGGGGGACAGAAATGACGGCGCATGCAGGAGAAGGCCAGAACATATTCATGGTGGCAATCCCGGCACTTCACCCGGGCAAAGCCGTGGTGCAGGTCGCCACATTCCAGGTAGCGATAAATGACCTTCTGGAGGTAAGACTGCCATAACCCGTACGGCCTTTAGAACCGCTCCTTGTGGACCTGAACAAAGCTTTCAAAATGGTCTTCCCGCACCGGTGATGATCAGAAGATTGTGGCTTCCGGGGATGATAAACGGCGGAAAAAACGGCTAACATTGGAAGTCAATCGGATTTCGGGGTCCATCCTTTCGTTTTTGATATACTCATCATCTCCGTTCTGGAGGCTCTCTATTATCCTCCCAAACGTCAAAAAATCGAACTTATACAAACGCGCTATAATACTTACAGGTTATTTTGCTTTCTCTTGTGACTCTCCGATCTTGGCTAAAAATGTCTCCTTGCGATCTTTATCCCACTGCGAGCAAAAGGCAGGTTTACCAATCATCACCCTTTTGCTACACAGAGCACATGAAGGTTCACACTTTACTATTGGTTTCTTCAACCTGCCCTCCGCCTTTTTCGGCCAAAGCGGATCGGCGAATAGTACCCTCGCTAGGCCAATCAAGTCTGCCGTCCCTTCCTCTAAAATTCGCTTAGCTGTCTCCGGAGTCTGTATACGTCCGGCTGTGATGATCGGTGTGTGGGGAACGACCTCCTTGATAAGGCCAGCGAAGGAAGCCATGTAAGCCTCTTCTCTTTCTCTTTGTATGTATTCAGGCAATGGGAAGGAATCGTAGGTCCCCGCCATCACTGAAAGGTAGGCTATTCCTCTCCTCTCGAGCTCCCTGGCCAATACAGTTGTCTCTTCGGGATGGAGTCCATCGGGCAACCACTCATCGGCCAGAAACCGATAGCCTACCGGATAATTCGCCCCGACTTTTGCCAATACAGCATCCACCACTTGCAAGGGGAAGCGCATCCGATTTTCAAGGGGGCCTCCATAGGCGTCCGTTCGGTGATTGGTTCGGGGGGAGAAGAACTGAACGAGGAGATAGCCAGTGCCACCGTGAATCTCCACCCCATCAAAGCCTGCTTCCTTTCCCCGCCCGGCCGCCGCTGCAAAGGCCTCGACGATCCGGCCTATCTCTTCGGCAGCCATCTCCCTGGGAACCACATCACCGGCCTTTACCGGAGAGGGAACCAGTCTTTCCTGCGGAAAGGCATATCTGCCGGTATGGTTGATCTGAAGAAAGGCCACCGTACCTTCCTGGTGAATGGTTTGAGCCAATTTAGCTAATCCAGGGACATATCGGTCATGGTCGGCCCTTACCATAAAGGGCGAACCTAAACCGGATGGGGCAACCCCTGTATGTTCCATCACAATCAGTGCGGCCCCAGAGGCGGCCATCTCCCTGTAATGCTCCAGCATCAAGGAATTGACTGTGCCATCTGGATTTGCATAGCCCAAATAAAGGGGAGTCATGGCGATCCGGTTTTTTAAGGTAAGTCCCTTCATAGGGAAGGGGGTAAAAAGTATCGGGGGTCCCCGCATAACATCCTCTTGGTGCCGTGCTATGGCAAAATTCTAAATACAAACCCTAGACGATCTTAAACGACCAACATTTGAAACACAAAGATATTTAAATCGTCCCGCCGTTATTTGACCTTTATTCTCGGCCTCTATCAGCAAGGAGAAGAGCCGAGCAAAATTGCATATTGATAAGTACCTCATGGGGGAAGGAATTGGATTTTAGAATTCTGAATAATATGCCAAATCCTGTAAGAATCAAACGGAGAAGAGAAGTTGTATATCACTCATTTGTTCTCTTGTTCCATAAGGGCCTTCCATGTTTGCCGCTGTAAAAAGCTTCCTTCTACATTACCTTCCATTTCCTGAAACATAGGAAAAGGAACCGCGAAGCTCAGCAGATCTTTCCCTAACTGTTTTTTCACATTCTTCCTTGCCGATATATCCGTAAGACCCACTACCGCTCTTGGTTTTTCAGACTTCGCCTCTTGGTAGGGATAGATACCAATTGTCTGACACCCAGCGGCATACGGAATAATGACGTTCTCGTTACCCTCCCTCCCATAGTTCGCTAGAATCACAAGTGCGGAAAGTTGGTCCGGGTCAGCTAGAAAAACGATCACAACAGGTTTTTCTTTCCGCAAATCAACGTCTTCCAAAGGCTTAAAAATAACGTATTGAGCAGGGATATCAACCATGGGCAAGAGTTCCACGAATTTTTTTACTAACTCTGGGATCTTTATATACCGTTCACCATGCATGAAATCGTCTAAGATCTCAGTGCCCCCGGCCTTACCCACGGCGTCCCCCACCTTCTTGCCCTGCTCCCATTGCTCATTTCCTATCGATAGAAAGTGATAAAAACACTCCATGCTGCCGGGGAATTTTACATACTGATTTCCAAACCCTAACCCGACGCCTCCACCCCAACAACCGTATGTCTCCCTATCAAATACAGTGGTTTTGCCTTTGGCCGCACTCGCAAACATAAACATTACGCAGCCCCATTTCCCCTCTTTAAATTGGAGTGCACTGCCAGGTTTCTCATCTGCCCAAATAATTGCCACAGGATTATGTTGCAGATTAAGGGCAGAGGCTATTTTACTATGCATATCTTGTCTCCTTTTTACTATTTACCATTTCAGCTTAGTACGGACCCGTAGGAGATGGGGCGTAGGTACAAAAGCAACTTTTCCCATGCTCAACGAGAAGAAGGGGCGAATTGGAGCGGCCGAAAAAAGGAGTATGGCACTTCGCAAAATAATCGAAACTCACTCCTCAGCATTAAAAAGTTGTCTTTCAACCTACGTCCCGCTTTTCCATTGACATCTTCATTTATGTACTCCTACGTGGGAATTCCTGCAAAAAAAATGACAAATTCCGGCGAGGCTTTCTACTGGCCGAGATGCGCGAGCGCATTGCGGAGCGGCGCGTCGGAGATCTGAAGTAGCCCGCTAAATGGCCGGTCCATCTCCAGCATCAAAAATATCGCACCTGATACCGATAGCGCACAAACGAACAGGGTAACGACGACAGTTGCGTTGGACGGGGACAAGACTCCAAAGCTTACAAAAATGATCGTGAGCCAGAAAACCACAACCACGATCAGTGGCATAGAAATCGTGCTGCCCCGTTGCTCGAAGAGCAACCATCTTGTTTGTTCCAGGGCCAGCGCGACGTTGAGCGCTTGCGCTTTCATGGAGCGTTGCGCATCGCTGTGTGGGGATAGTTTCTGCACCTTGTCGTATGGCACCTCGCCTCCGGCCCCCATGGGTTCCGACCCTGTGGGTCTGGATGTGTTCGAGGGCCAGAGCTGATTGAGGGCACGGGAAAAAACCGCGCGCAGCAGATCACGCGTTTCCTGGGTCTCGGGTCCGTAATGCGAAGGCGTACGATCGAGCAAGATCAGGTTGGCGGACATCTGGACCACTTCATTGCGCTGCGCGTCGTATGAGCCCTTTGCCGAGGCCACTTGCAAGCCAAGGAGCAGCGCTGCCATCGTCCCGATCAGCCCCATCCCGAGCTTTACGAGATCCTTCGACTCCTCATTCAGATGATGCGCCGGCAGTTTCGGTCGAAGAACCAAGCCCAGTATCCCTCCCCCGAAGACGCACGCGAATGCAATTAGGCTGATTGCCAGTGGGGAAATCATAGCTTCCATCTCTCTTATTTATATCACTGCTGGAAGAATCAGGAGCCCACCAATGCAAAACCGGCGATTTGCCCTCGCCGGTAGCGGATTGCTCCCCCACCCCTAATTGTACTCCATCTCCTGATCGTAAATAAATCCCCCAGAGCTATAAGCCCAAATTGTTAGGTTCCTTATTTACCGGTATGACAATAACGGAACCAAAGTATAAAAATCTCTAAAAAACATATTTTCTTTTGTACGGCGTTCCCCTGTCTGTACTTCGGCAAAGGTTTCGAAATAAAATGCATGTTCGAACTGCTACGATTGATAAAAGTTTACACCATCGGGCAAGATCTGTCTACTAGCTTTATTCAGGGAAACTGCTTGCTTTACCGGGGAAATATGCGATTGCCGATGGATTTGCTACTCATATTTACCCATGTCCAGATATTTTTAAGAAATGGTTGATGAAGATTTCTGAGTAAATTCATTCATTCCTTTGGAGGATCGCTTCTTGAATGAACGCTCAGGATGTATGGGAGACCTGCACCAGGAGGGGTGATCCGTCTAGGTGCGTGAAGGGATACATGCATATTTTTCGCAGACTTCCGCCATTCGATCCGGTGGAATATGCAAACAAGCTTAGCCTTTTCTCGATCGTGCCATGACTTTTGCTTGAAAAACAGCGCCAGCCGCTGCTAATGCAACGAAGACTAGAAGTCTCGCCATTTGGTCTAACCCTAAAGAGACAACAATCGCTCCGGCCCCAACCAAGCAAGAGAGTAAAATGATGACCCAGTCCATAATTAAAGCTGCAAAAACAGCCCCAATGAATCCGCTGACAGCACACAAGAGGAAGGTATTGCTTTCGACACCAAATGATTGAGCCCCGATCAGAGCAAGGTAAGCTCCTGCATAGAACCCTGCGAGAGCAAATGCAAGGCGCTCAATGAAAACAGCCAGCAGCGCTCCAATCAAGCCGGTTCCAAGGCCAATAAAGAGCATAACCCACTTGGGTTGATCACCAAGAATAACCCCGGTAAACTCCATGCCCAGAATGAAACCCACGAGCGCAACAAAAAGCCAAAATAGCCTCCTCCCAAATACAAGCAAGATTAAACCCAAAACGATCGTGAAGAGCTGCATAGGATCTCCTAGAAAGGAAGCTGCCTAAATTTAGGGTAGAGAGTTTCCTTCTGGGAAAATTGACTTGGTCTCTGGTTGATCCAAGACTCCTCCTCAGTAGTTGCTTAAACTCAGGATAACAAAAGACCTTCTGCTATACAAGCCCAGTTCGCCAGGGTTTATTTTAAAACCTTGAACTGGCATTTATCATTTCTCTCCTTCGCTTCCCCTTCTGAATTTCTTTCCTCCCCTTAATCCGCTTGACCCCAGAATCCAACCCTTCAGGTGCCAAGTCTTTTCTTTCATGCCTGTATTTTTAACCAAAAATCGAGTTCTGGGGAAATACGAAGATTTGTTGTGTAAAGGATAGAACATTTTCCGCCCCGGATTTTCAAGCGAACTAGGGCCTGTTGCCCCAGGTAGCCGAAAGCCCATGCCTCCGGTAGAATCATTGAGAATGGGGGACCAGAACTATCTTTCAGTTATAGGCGGTTTTTCCGCGGATTGGATTCCTATTTTGGGCTCGGCCCCTCCGTTACCTGGACGAGGTCATTTGGTCGGACCGAACTGGCAAAGGCTGCCTGAGCCTGTTCAGCCGTGAGTTCCCGGTACCGGTGCGCAGCCCGGGTTGGCTCATCGAGAGGCAATTCATGCTCCGTCCGGTAGATCAGACCTTCGGCGATACTGTCCACGCTCGCCTCGGAAAGCGGCATCTCCCGGAGAAGGAGCGCCTTCGCCTGCCGCAGTTCTTCCGGCGTCACCAAGGTAGTTGGCATCTTCTTCAGAGCTTGCTCGACGATGGCCCGGACTTTGGCCACATTCTGGGGATCGCAGCCAAACCTTACTCGTAAAGAGCCCCCCTCTGCCCTACATCGAAGTGAAAAGCGGGACATTGGTTCAAAGACAACTTATTAGTGTCGACGAGTCCCCTTTGATTATTTTCCGAATTGTCATACCCCTCTCTTTCGGGCTGCTCCAATTCCATCTTTTCCTAAAGTTAACCATGGCAAAAGTTGCTTTTGAACCAACGTCCCGTCTTTTCTACACTCGTTTCTTGGAGGGCATTCTCATACATGTCACTAGTACAAGCTCATTTTCCTCGACTTTGCCGACGTGGATCTCTTTCCGAGGTTGCATTCAGGACATAGATATTGGAGATTAATGGCATCATTTGTTCCTCCTTGGGAAAGGGGAACCATGTGATCTATATGCTGATCTCGGGCCGCCGCAAGGAGGCCGGAAATGTCTCGCAGACACAGAGCGCAACGGCCGCGGTCACGGTAAAGTAAAGCATCGGTGAGCCAATTCGGCCAGTAAGTGCATCTGTACAGGACAAGGTTCAAGAAAGTATTCTATGGAGACCTCAATCGTTGCAAAAGCTACCTGAAGGAGCTCGCTAGGAAGGGAAAAAAATAAGTGCCGGTTCTAGTTATAAAATCCCCTTGCATTCTAGGTCAAATTCCATGGTAAAATAAAAAAAATTATTTTCATGCCCATTTCCTAACAGTTATATTCGGCTCCCGAAGATCCTTAGGGTTTAGCAAGAGACGCCCAAAACGAAGAAGGTCTGAATTAAGCCGGAAAGGGGTCTGTCCTGCCCTCCATTTCCAAAGGAGGTCAAGCGATGGTCTCTGAAACGGTTTGGCTATTTTTTCCTTTAAGGGCCGGCCTTTTTGATCATCAGGTTTTGGGTTTAGCTCTTGCTCTTTCCATTGCCGTCAAGACGGCGAGGGTCGTGGCCATGGACTCATCCGTGTTGATCTTCTGCGGCGCATCTATTTTTGTATGGGTGGAATGCCGAAAAAGGGGATATCCAGGCGCTGGGCCGACGCCTCGAGTAGGCCCTGAATCAATACTTAACTACCCATAAGAAATGATGCCGGGAACATCCGGCGATGTCTCCCCAAAAATTTTGGTCTTTCGCAAAATCCAAAAGAAGGAGGTGAGAAGGATGGAATGGATAACTCTGATTATCTCGATCATTGCTTTGGGATTGTCTATTTGGGCTATGAAAAGAACTGGGGGGCTGAAGGAGATGAAGAAGGACATTGAGTCCGTCTCCTCTTTGGGGGAATCCTTGCGGAAGAAGACCGCGGATGTTCTGGATCGAGTAGAAAAGAAGGTTAGGGGGGATGAAAAACCAGAGGAAAAAATAAAAGAAGGGGAAGCAATTAAGAAAGAAGAAGGGGATCGCTGAAAGGAGGAAGCCAAAATGAAAAGGGGGGGCCTATAAATTGAGAAATTCTCGAGGGGGGAGATTTATGCAGATTTTTCAAGGGTTGAGTTTGGGAATCATCCTTTGTGCGGCGATCTTTGCGATCCAGAATTCAACGGCCCCACCGGTCGCGATGAAGTTTCTTCTGTGGAATTTCGAAACTTCCCTGCTCTATACGGTCCTTGGGTCCGTTGGTATAGGAATGCTCATCATTCTATTCCTGTGGCTTCCCAGGGCGATTCGTGCTTCCTTCCGGACAAGGAATCTAAAGAAAGAAGTCGATTTTTTGAAGGGGGAGATGAAAAATCACGCGGAGGAGAGTAAAAAAAGCCCTGAAGAAGGACGTTGACCAGGATTCTGGCAACAAACTCCGGCTTTTCCGGGAGGCCCTGAAAAAGTTCGACGATGACCATGGGTTTTTCCTGGCTTCGGGAATTACTTTCAATTTCCTCATTCAAGATCGAAAAATCGTCAGCGTTCTTTGGTATCGAAGGGTCAATCTGGGTCTCTAGCAAAAAGGGAGGAGCCTGTTCCGGGGGACCGCCGTCGATTTTCTCATGGTCTTTTTAGCCGGGTTCCTTCCGTGCCATCACACGACCGAGAGAGGTCTTCCATAAATACAGAGGCTTCCATCATAGATTCGTTGTCTCACCCTACATCCTATGGCAGCCCGACCTTACGGTGATGGCCGTAATCCGGTACATTTTGGACCGCTTTGCTTATGATAACCCCAGCCGTTGGAACCCGGCAGAGCTTCGCGGCCCCCTTCTGTCCGATGCCCTCCATCGATACAGGACACATCACGTGCCGGTCGAGATCGAGCAAGTACTGCGTTCAAAAAAAAGCGCGCCCCATTCATGACGCACTTGCTGATAGTAACAGTAAATAATGGTCAAGCTCAGTGGCGCGGGGCAGCAGTGCAGCCCCGCAATAACAACGAATGCGAATTCGGTGCCGTGTCAGCTGGTGCGCGTGATTAGGCGAGACGCAACTGCGCCAAGGAAGCAAGCGCATTTCCTCTGCTTATATCCGGAATAATGCTCAACTCAAGCACCGTGACCCCCATGAGATCGACGCGATGGTCTTCCGTCTGGCAGGTCGCACCTTGGGGGCTGAAGTTCCATTGCTGACGCACGATCTCCCGGAACGACTGCCCGCCATCCGGAGACCAGCGCAGGACGAACTCTTGGGTACGCTCAGTGACGGGTTCGACGAACTGCAGCCAGATCCGGCGGAGCCGCTGCGGATGCGCGAAAAAGAGTCGAATCGTCTGCTCTCCGGGCTCTGTGGCACGCCACCCCGAGACTTGACCGGGAAGTAACGCGGACTCGATGGGATATGCAGCATCTTCTGAGGTAATTTCCGCCTGGGCCAGACGTTCCAGATCCAGCCAATTTTCGCCTGTAGGTGAGGCGTCTTGCTTAACTGGAGGAATGATCCGTTTACGCATTGGTGTGCCTCCTCTTCTTAGGGCGAGAGAACCCATCTATGTGAGCGACAAAAAAAATTATTCAACAAAGCTTTAGGATTAATTTCAATTGCTGATTTTTTCTTGAAATTAAGCATTCTCCGGTGGGATACTAAATTGTCGGCCTCCGGGAACAATGCTTTTCGGGTCGTCTTTTCGGGAGATGTTACGAGAACCTTTTCAATGGCAGCTATATATATTCTCCCTCGGCACCGAACTCTGGCCTGGGGAGTCTCTCAGCCAACAATTCTCACGGAATTCCAGCCCCCAAAGGGATTGGGCACCCTATCTCCAGCCTTGGGATCCCCCTGCCAGAAGCCATCCACCCAAAAAAGATACTCGTGTTTTCCGGGTGATAGAGCAACCCGGATTTTCCAATTTCCTTTTCTGGTTTTTTCATTGGCAGAGAATTAATATCCCAATCGTTGAAATCTCCTGCCAACGCCACTTCCTGAGCCTGTGGGGCGAGAAATTCGAAACTCACCTTCTTTGTTTTTATTTTAGGTCGCTTACCCAGCTTTAAAGGCATGATATGTCTCCTCTCCAGTTTCTGAAGGTTTCTTTCAAGGTGACAGTGAAGCATTCTTCTCGCAGATGAGGAAGCACTTCTAAGAAAATTGAGTTCCGATGTACCCTTCGGCAGATCGGATTGAAAAACCTCCAGAAAAGAATTGGATTACCTGGGGGGTCAAATAAGCAGCCTCACAGTCAACCCCCTCATTCCTTTCTTCATGAGCATCACATTTGTTTCATCGGCAATAAAATTCGAAAAATTACAAAGCCATCTTTGACCTCGACATCAATTTCCCCTCCCATGTTTCTTATCAGCTGGTCGCAGATATGCAGCCCCCGCCCTTTCCTTTTTCCTTCTTCACCCCGAAGATATCGATCTATTTCTTCTCTTGATATCCGACCGGTATTGGCGATTTCCAATCCCGCCCAAGAACCCTGTTGCCACGTCCGGATGGAAATTTCCCCACCTTCATCGGGAATGGCGGCAATTGCATTGGAAAGCAGGTTGTCAATTACCCGTTCGATATGGACAGGCACGCAACGAACACAAAATGAGGGCTTCATTTCCTTTTCAATAAAATAAATGTTGTCCCTCTTCATCTCCTTCATGGTCTCTCGATAAAAAAGAAACCGCCTGCTAGCCAATTCCGTCACATCGACAACCGCCTCTTTTTCTTCAGCAAAAAGACCAAGAAACAATCCCTGGAGACGGTTGCTTTCTTCCAAAATAATCTCCACCGCATGATTCAGTCTTTCATTTTGCAGGTACTCTTCTTTTCTAAGAATCTCTTCAATCCGCCTGGCGAAATAGGTCAGGGAAATGCCGATATTTTTCGAATCGTGCAAAATGTCATGCAGCCTCTCCAGCCTCACACCCTTCATCAGTTCCATGCCAAAAAACACGAAAATTTCAATCTCCTCTTCCGTAAAGCGCTCATGCCGCCCCTGGGCGTCAAAGGTAAGAAAATAGTCTACCTCTTCGTTCCTCTTTAGAGGAAGATAAAGGACGGAGTGGATGCTCTGGGTTTCAAGAAAATATCTAATATCGCCTGGGATAAGATGGCTCTTTCGTGGATCCGTTATCAGAATATACTTGGGATCGATCCTTTCATGCTCAAATCGACCAAAGGGGCCTTTCTGACCAATAAATCCTTGGATATAAGGCTCCTCCATGGACCGCGTCTTGCCGATCCCGTGCGCCCTCTCGGGATATCCGGCTTCCAATACGACTTCCTTCTTCGGTTGATTGACGGAAAAGAGGGCGCACCTCTGGATATTCATGATTTCACTCAATTCGGGGATCACGGAATTAAATAAATCCCGCATGAAGATGCCCTCTCCTTTGGCCAACCTCCTGAAAACATGATCAACAATCCGGTCTTTGATGGAACTACTTTTTTGTAGATCCGTGATTCTCTTGCGGGCAAGGACGTAGCTTACCTGGCGCGAAAAAAAATGGGCAGCTTCGATCTCCAATAAGGAGAAAGGCCTCTCCTGTTCTTTAAAGAATACCTGGAGCACGCCCCCGAAATCGGTATCCTGAACCGGAAATCGAGGGGAAACGATGGGAACCGCCAGTACCGAATTCGTTCCGCACCGCCGAAAAGGTTCCTTACTTTGCCATCTTTCCTCTTTCCAAATATCAGGGATTGATAATGGTTGACTGCTCCTGACAATTTCATCGGCAATGACAGGATCGAAGAGTGGAACACTCATATACTCATTAAACAAACTTTGCTGGCAGACAAAAGACGCCAAATGCTGCCAGTAATTTTCGAAGAGCCAAATACTGGCAATCTCTCCTTCGAAAAATTCTACGATGTTTTTGGTTAAAATCTGAAAAATATCGGATTCGCTGCGGGAGGGATCGAGAACAGTTTCGGTTTGACGGAGCAAGCGATTGACGAACGGATTGATGATATCTTCAGCGTTTGACCATCGGCTGGTTGATATTTTTTGGGCGTTTGAAGAAAATTTCTCTTCCGCCATAAGAATTCTCCAGGAAAGAGCTCGTTGCTGCTCACCGAAATTCTCAGCCTACCTAAAGGGATTTTAGCAGATACCGGATTGATTCTGAGGCACTGAAAAACTAATCGGGTAAACCATTCTTGCCGTTTGGTCACCTTCCGGAAATTCCTTCTTGTGACTTGTTCCAGAAGGGCAAAGGTTACGCTTTGAGTTTAGCTTTGCTACGGCGGGAAAAAACTAATTGCAGTATACTCTTATCCTCATCGGTAGTCAAGAGGAAAATTGCCGTTAAATATGCCGTTAAATTGCCGTTCAAAAATTGCCGTTCAATTTCTGGCTAATCTTGCTACTTTTCGTTTGAAATCTTGTATTCTTTGGGAAAATGCTAAGAACAACAATTCAGCAAATACTTGATCCGACTACCCATCTCACTAGCCCTTTTCCACCCCCACCTAGAAAACAACTGACCCCATTTTGACACCAATAAAAAGGGGTTGCAAGCCATGACTTGCAACCCCTTTTTTTCACTGGTAGGCGGGGAAAGAGGGACGTTCTTCATTCGATTCAGTTATCTTTTCGTATTTATTTCTTTCAGAGGCATGGCCACCCCGGTTGTCCCAACTCCGACTTGACGAGCGATCTCAGCCATCGGAACCCCCAGTTCTCGGTAAAAATAAAAACAGAGTTTCCTCCGTAGTTCCGACACCGCCCTTTGCCGACTCCCCGATCTTAACTCGACTTCGTTGACTCCGGCCTCTCGACATTTTTCTTTAATAATCTTCGCCAACAACCCCGCTTCCCTTCGGGCCCGAATTTGCCGGACCACCTTTTGATCGGCTTCCTTAAGAATAGCCTGGACGAAATCTCCATCTCCTAAGATCCGCTCATCATAAGCGTCCGACTCGCGCTTCTTCCGCAGAGACAAAACTTGTGACCATCCCCCCATACTCCGAATCAATCCACCCCCCACCAATTCCGGCCTGTGACCAAGACCCTTTCCGGCCTCCACCCATTCGCGGTAGGCTCTAACCGCTTTTCTCCCTTTCAACCCGAAAAAACCAAGCACAAAATCTCTTTCCTGCCAATCATTTTTCTGTCTGCCGGTTAAGATTCCATGCCCGCACCAGCGATAATCTTCTAACTCTTCAAGATTCTTTACCAAACCGCCCCTGAGCGGATTGAGATGAAGATAACGGACCAATTCCAGGAGGTATGAATCTAGATCACAAATAATGGACTTATAACGGTTCTGAAATAGGTGTCCGAACCTTCGATGTTTCCGGTTGAATCCAATCGCATAACCGGTCAATAAACGCCGCATAAAGGTGGGCAGTCCGGCCGGTCCGCTGATAATCAGCAGATGAACATGATTATCCATCAGAACCCAGGCCAAAATACGGGTTCCGGTCTCCTTAGCCATAGACCTTACTCGGTCTACAAGGCCTTTCGATCCTCCTCATCCCGGAAGATATTTATTCCATCTATTCCCCGCACCATAACATGGTGCAGGGTCCCGGGGGCATCCAAACGAGCTTTTCGAGGCATTCTTCGCTTTTACTCTACTTTGCTCTTCCTGTCAATTAATTTCTGAATCAAATGAACAACGTCCCCTTTTCTAGATGTTGCTGTTTGAACCTGCTCCTTAAAGGAACGCGCCTCGTATACCTGAAAAAAATTTTCAGCAACCCGCGGTTTCCAACTTGATCACCAGGTTCTTCACCAGACTCCGATAGGGTATCGGCCATACTTCCGAGTGGCAGCCAGCATCCCCATGTAGTTCTCGAACTTCGTCCCATGCATCAGAGTGTTGCCAGAGCACATAACGTATCCTCCACCGGGCGCCGCATGCCGGATGGCATACCTAACCTCCTGTTCCACTTCCTCTGTCGTGCCAATGGTAAGGGTATCACAATTAACGCCGCCGATGAGTGCCAGCTTTCCAGCATATTTCTCTTTCAGCAGCCGAAGATCCATCCCAATCCGGGGCTGAATGCCCTGCCATCCGTCAACCCCGACAGCTACGAAGTCATCCAGGATCGACCAGTGGTTACCATCCGAATGCTTAATGAAGTAAATTCCATGGTTGTGAGCTGTTCTGACACATTCAGCCAGGGGAGCCAACACGAACTCTCTGAATAAGCGAGGACCCATGAGCGGGCCACGGTTATCACAATAGTCGACGGTTATCACCACAGCGTCGACCTTCAGCGAAGCGGCAGCCTTTATCGCAGCGAGTGTCCGCTTGGTGCCACCAGCGATCGCTTTGCGGATGAACTCCGGTTCTGTAAGCATCCGCTCGAGAAAGTCGGCCATACCCACAGTATCACGCCAAGGAAACGTGCCATCGGGCACTCTTGCCACTACGAAGTGAGTGTTTCCTAGTTGTTCAACTACCCGTGATATGGCCTCAAACTCCGAATTCTCGAGATGGACGGGCATATCGGGATCGGGCAGATCATCGATCGTCATGGGGGGGTACTCTGTCACCATAGCATGGCCCCCTAGGTCCAGAGAAAACTGGCACACTCGCCCTTTCGCATCGCGCCAGCAATACTCGCCCAGCATTTCGGGTTTGGGATAGTGGTCTCTTTTGGGATGAACTGTGGGTACGACGACGAAGTCCCACTCGAACTTTTTCACCAGACCGGTCAGGTCACGGACGCAGCTGTCAACGATTTCGTCTCGCCTTCCCTCCCACAACGCCGTCAATTCCCGCCATCCACCCCGGTAAAAAGTCTCGATCCCCAGCGCCCTATCGGTAGTGTCCCAGTCCACGGCCAGCTCACCGATAGGAACGCGATCTGGCTCTGTGTGTTCCAAGGCTGCAATCATTCGGTTTTTGGGCAGCACAGCAATTTCCTCATTCTATTTGATAAAATTTTGGACGCCCCTAGCCGCTTAATTTAGAGCTTATTGACCTTTTTGCAATCTCTTTCCTACAAGAAGGATGACTATAATGATTATGCCCAGGATGATGCCCAAGACATCCGTTTTCCCTTCAGGATAGCCCAAGAGGAAGCCGGCTATGATTAGCAGTGGCCGTGCCCAGGGAGTTGGCTTCCCTACACCCAGGAGATAACCTTCAAAACCCGCGGCAATAAGAATTAATCCTAAGACGCAACTGAGAGTAACATGAAGTATTTCAAGAAGAGAACCCTGCAACACCAGTGCTGGATTGTAGACAAAGAAGAAAGGTATGAAATAGATAACAAAGCCGAGCCGCATCGATCGCAGGGCCGTTCTCATTGCAGGAGCACCAGCTATCCCAGCGGCCACAAAGGCGGCAACGGCAACCGGAGGTGTTATGCATGCCAGCATGGCATAATAAAGGATGAACAGGTGGCTTGCCAAAACATCAAATCCCATCTTTATCGGGGCGGGTGCCATCGTTACTGCGAGGAAGATGTAAGCAGGAGTAATCATGCCCATGGTTCCCAGAATGTAACAAGCTGCCGCCCCAAAGAGAAGGATGAGAAAGCCATTGCCGCCGGCGAGCGAAATTAAACCACTGGTGAAAGAAAAAGCTGTTCCAGGGAAGGCGAAACCACCTATGACAAAGGCAATCGGGAAAAGCAACCCTCCTGTCTCAGTTACAAGCCTGCCGACCTCTTCGATCACGTTAATAAACTTCCTCAGGCTAAGCCTCGTCTCCTTTCTGAACATGCAAAGCACGACCAACAAGACAGTCGTGTAATACGGAGTCATCGCCTCCCATCTCATATACAGTAAGCCCCAAATAAGGAAAAGTAAGGCAAACAGGAAGTGCCACCCGTCTTTCAAGACCTGCCTTAAGGAAGGCACTTGCTCTCTCGCGAGACCCTTCATCCCGGTTCTTGCCGCATAGGCATCAACCTGTATGAGGAGGCAGGCGAAATACAGAATCGCGGGGATAGCGGCAGCAGCTATGATGGTTACATAAGGGATGCTAAGAAGTTCAGCCATCACAAAAGCGACTGCTCCCATTACAGGTGGCATAAGGATGCCCCCCGTTGAAGCGCAGGCCTCTATGGCGGCGGCATACACGGGGGTAAAGCCAATCCTCTTCATGGCCGGAATGGTAACCGATCCGGTACCAACAACATTTGCTATCGCACTTCCGCTCAAGCTCCCAAAAAAAGCACTGCCAACCACGGCGACCTTCGCCGGTCCGCCTCTATGTTGCCCAAAAAGGGCAAAGGCGAAGTCTAGGAAGAATTTTCCCGCTCCTGTGGCTATCAGAGCACCGGCAAAAACGAGGAACCCTAGCAGGATGTCAACCATTACCTTGCTTGGCAGGCCGGCTACGCCATACCACGGGGTAAAAGTATAAGAACCAACCAAGTTAGAAACTGAGAAACCTTTTCCATAAAAGATCCCTGGCATCTTGTCAGCAATTATGGGATAGAGCCCGATCAATAAACAAACAAGAAAATACGGGAGACCTCCAGTCCTTCTTGCCGCTTCCAAGACCAACACGCACAAAAAACCACCGAGAACAAGAGGGAGATAGGAAGGCGGCCTGCTCCAGCCCACAAATACTATCTCCCAACTATTCACAAAAAAATAAATACAGATGGCACAGGCAAAAAATGCCAACAGGGCATCATACCATGGGACCCCGGTACCACCTCGTTTCCCTCTTACTGGAAACAAGATAAAAACAGGCGGCAGAAAAAAGGCGATGGCCAAATAGCGGGACGCCATATCGAGCATAGGACCCGCGAACGTAAGCGTGAAGACGAAATAAACAGTACTCGCTATTCCTGCAATTATGCAAGCAATAAATACCGCCCGCCACTCCGCGCTCGGCCTTCTATACCTGGTCAATTCATCCATTTTCACCTCTATTCCAAAGTACAGGTTCCAGTAAACCCCACGCCCAAGACTATAGAAAATCTATTCGCAATCCTTCTACTTCCTATAAGAGTGATTCCTTAGCCTAGCTGAGATTGATCCCCTTCTTATGGTTTGTGAAATCGAGAAACGACTATTTCTTTTTGCTACCAGGTTGGTGATGGGGGAAATAGTAATTTGGAGTAGCAAGGTCTTTCGGGCTCCTTCGAAGCCTCAGCAGATTCCCACAAAGATGCTTGCTACCCCAAATACCCAGGCTATGCAGAGATTCATAACCTCGTCTGGAAAGGCGGAATCTGGCCTTTAACTTCTCTCCACAGGCTAAGCCATTTTGGATTGGTGACGCTGACCGTTATTCCCTGTTCTTGGGCTTTTTTCATGGCGAGCTTCCATGCCTTCTGATATCGCTCTGCCAGTTTTAACACCTCCGAATTCCAGACATCGTCCTTTGCAGTCCACACCCCAATTTCTTTGAGATACCTTATCGCTCCAGGGTGATAAGGCAGAGGGCAAACATCCAGCCATTTCCGTTGCGCTTTCAGGCTAGAGTCCGCCAGTGTCACGTACTTATCTTTATAGCTATTATATTGCTCACCCATAAATTTCGTTATCTGATAGACGAACTGCTCACTTGCATCAGCGTGGAACGTTATGACTCGGGCAGTTGCCGTGCCTTCTACCCCTCTGGCTTCTTTAACCCCCCTGGTCATTGTTGATGGATAGTCAGTCGGTACTACCTTGAGGTACCGTTTCCAGGCCTCCTTATCTTTATGTGGCATCGATAGCCAGCGCAATCCGCGGGGGCCAGCCTGCACCTCAATTGCAGCCGCTGTGGTATTTGATGTATACCCAATATCACCCTTTCCGGCGCCTACAGCCTTTACTTGGCCTGCCCAGCTGCCAACGGGGACAACTGTAACATCTTTCTCACTAAGCCCGGTAAAAGCCAACAGCCCCTCAAAAGCCGCCAGGACCAGTGGGCTATGTGTTGCCTTGACCACTTTTCGTCCTTTGATGTCATAGATTCTCTTTATGTCCGAATTGCCTCTGACTACCCACGTACAGACGGTCTCCGTGTTATACCATGCCGCCCTTAATTGCTGAGGTCCCTCTCCGGCAGCGGCAAACGCTCCATCTCCTTGGAGAGAAAGAGCTGGGTTCGAAGCAGCATCGGTATAAACCATGTGGCCACCCCCGGTGCGTAATTCGTAATATCTGTCTCTTACCGCTTCGGGCGTTGTAGTTCTCACCGGTATACCGAAATATTTTTCCATCGCTTCGGCAATGGCCAAAGTTGCTGCATATTCCCCAGATCCCGTAGGAGCTCCCGAAATTATGAACATCGTTTTAGGGATCCCCGGCATTGGTGTTGCCTTTTGTGCTTGTGCCTTACAATCTAGCACCATCGGTACTGCAACTAGCACTGCAAGGCAGATAGCCCCCATTAGATTACCTAAAAGAACACCTTTCTTTTTCCTTTTCATGGCAACCTCCTCCTTTCAGTTTTCTAGGCTTTTCCCGCGACTATTCGCGGGAAAAGTGGCCCGCCTCATGCGGACAACGAAAAGTCTTGAAATCCCCGCTCTTTTCCAAAAGGGGAAGAGGGAATTTTAAGCGAATAATGAATTTGACGATGCGTTAAACGCTGCCCAACCTTTGTTATCTTAACATTTTGTAACCATTTAAAAAAATAAACGAATTTTTCAAGCACATGCAGGTTCAGGAAATACCAATAATTTCTTTGAGCTTCCCCACGGCCGAAGCCGCGTCCGGGGCGTAACCATCGGCGCCGATCTGCTTGGCGAACTCCGCGGTCACGGGGGCTCCGCCGATCAGCGTCCTCACCCCCGCCGCATCCGCCTTGACTGTCTCTATCGTCGTCTTCATCTGCATCATCGTGGTCGTGAGCAGGGCCGACATGCCGATGATCCCCGCCCCCATGGTCCCACTGCCGATCAAGGTGACCTTTTTAATATCCCGATAGTCCATTGCCGAGGCTCTTTTTCTCCCTTTCCATTGAAAATCGCTAAAATGCTTTCTAAGAAAGCATTTTTTGGAAAATTCCTTCACCTTGTAAACAAAGAATCCGAAAATTGCCTATAGTTAAGCCCCCGAATCCGTTTTCATTTCGTCCCATGGGGTCCTATTTCTGCTGCCGGGAAAAACGTATATTTTCCCGCAGACCTGTTTCCATCCTATACCTTGGTTCAAAACCCAATTCTTTACGGGCCAATGAAATATCAAAACATCCCATGCCACGGTCCTCCTTCCCTTCACCCTTGAAAACTACCCTACCGCTTTTTGGCTCCAGCGTCTGGATCATCTCCACGATCTGTCCAAAGGTCACGTAATCTTCAGGAACGCCCGCGACATTATAAACTAAGCTTACCGGGCCAGGGACCGTCGCCGCCAGGATGGTCGCCTGGGCGGCATCAGCCACGAAAACAAGATGGGTGTGATCGGTTGGCCGTAAATTAGGAATCACCACATCTCTCCCCGTTATGATACTTTCGATCTCCTTGATCACCTTTGCCATGCCTGGAGAGCGTACTTCTCCAGGTCCATATACCCCATAATATCGGAGGTTGGCAACCTCCAAGCCATAATTTTCCTTGTATTGACGGCATAGAACCTCACCTAGAAATTTCGTGGCTCCATACAAGGTAACCTTGGGGGAAATCATCGTCGATTCCTTAGGCTCCCGTTTGCCTCCCCCGTAAGCGGCCGCACTGGAAGCTGTCACCACCCGCCGAACCCCGCACTCCCGGGCTGCCTCAAGAACATTGGACAGGCCGTACACATTGACCTCCACGGCCAGCCGGGGATTCTGCGCGCAACCAAACATCAGCAGACCAGCCATATTGATAATCGCCTGTGGTTTGAACTGCGACACCACCTTTTTGACCTCCTCCGGGCTACGCACATCCCCCTGGTGCCATGGGATCTTTTTCCCCAAATCCGCAATGACCTTGGAGATTGGCTGAATGTCGAACACGGAAATTTCTTCGCCGCCTTCGATCAATTGCTGAACGATGTACGAACCGATAAATCCTGTAGCCCCAGTGACGAGAATCTTCATTGTTCGATTAACTCCTCATAAAAAAATTCTTGATATAAAGCAAATGAAACGGGCAAAAATACAAGGACACGAAACGAAGAAATTTGCAACTCCAGAAATAGAGAACAGTTTTAGCCATGGTGCAACGAGGGCCTTTCTCGCGTTGGAAATCCTGCGACGGTCCTCATTCGTTGCCGCTATTCATGAAGTCTTTTCCAATATCTCCTGGTCTGCCGTCTCAATGAGCGATTTCAAGCGCTTGCGGAACTTGGCCGAAACCGCTCCTGTAATGAAACGATGATCTACGGTTACAGCCATGAATAACATGGGCCGAATAACAATCTGGTCTTCTACCACAACCGGCTTCTTTGCCACCGCCCCGAAACCGACAATGGCTCCGTGGGGAAGCTGAATGATCGGGGTGCCCGGATTGGCTCCCAAGGCACCGATGTTTGTGATCGAAATCGTGCTGCCGCTAATATCGTCGATCGATAACCGATTGTCCCGTGCCCTGGCAACCATGGCCCCCAGTTCCTGATTCACCTGCTGGATAGGTTTCTGGTCCACATTGCGAATCACCGGAGTCACCAAATCGTCCCCGACGGCCACAGCAACGGCGATGTTGATGTTATCCCAAACATAGAGCTCATCCCCCACCAGGGATGCATTGATGAGGGGATACTCCTTCATAGCCTGGGCCGTTAACTTCACGAAAAAATCGTTCAGTGTCAAAAGGTAGGGAGAACCTTTTTTCTCCAGGATCCCTGAGTTCTTGATCTCCAGGATCCGGCTCATGTCCACGTCCTCCCAGTTGGTCATCTGGGCCATCACCTGGAGGCTTTCGGTCAGCCGCTCAGCCATAGCCCGTTTCTTTCCGGTTAAGGGGATCCGTTCCCGGATCATCACCCCCGGGATAGCGATTCCTCCAACGGGAAGTTTTGATTGTGTCACGGATCGCTCCCGAATGAACCGCTCCACGTCCTCTTTGCTGATCTGCCCGCCGGGATCGGACGGACGGATCTGGGAGATGTCGACGCCGTGTTTTTCGGCGATCTTCCGGGCGATCCCGGAAATTCGAATTTTTCCCTTGGCCAAGCCCGGCTGGGGAATGCTGGAGGGGCTAGGAGGCGATGGCTCTGCAGCCCTGACCGCGCTCCCGCTCGATCGGGCATGAAGGGCCGCCGCTTCACATTCTTCCGGGGTATCCCCGATGACGGCTATGATTCCCCCAACGGGGACAATCGTTCCTTTGGGCTGGAGGATCTTTACAAAGCCCCTGGAGGAGGCCATAATTTCATGAACCGCCTTATCGGTTTCAATATCTACCAAGATGCTCTCTTTCTCGACCTCGGCTCCATCGCTGACGCGCCACTCTACGATGGTAGCCTCCTTCATATTCATGCCGAGCTGGGGGATATGGATTTCGTGGACCATGCCGGTCTCCTCAATCTATCATCATTCTTTCAATTTTTTCCGCCACGGTCGTTCCGTTCGGGTAGTAGAGTTTTTCGAGCACAGGACTCACCGGTACGGGGGTATTC
Organism: Deltaproteobacteria bacterium SM23_61; assembly: GCA_001304105.1. GTDB lineage: Bacteria > Desulfobacterota > SM23-61 > SM23-61 > SM23-61 > SM23-61. The sequence continues at coordinate 27,205 of LJUR01000003.1, read as the reverse complement.
GGGCAGGCGATCGTTAAAACCGGCGCTTTGAGGGATGATTGTTTTCGCATCACTACCGCTGTAATTTCGCTTCCGACACCGGCCCGTTCGTAGGACTCATCGATCGTAACCAGACGACCTGTTTTCCGGACGGATTCTACAATCGTTTCCTCGTCCAGAGGCGCAAGGGTTCGAAGATCAATCACCTCCAGATCAACCCCTTTCGAAGCAAGCTTTCCCGCTGCTTCCAAGGCCACATGAACCATTCGCCCGTAGGTTATCACGCTTACGTCATTTCCTTCGCGCTTAATATCGGCTTCTCCCAGAGAAATCTCGTAGGGCTCCTCGGGTACAGGCCCTTTATCGGCATACATCAGACGAAATTCGACAAAGAGCACCGGATTTGGATCATGGATGGAAGAAATCAGCAATCCTTTTGCATCGTATGGAGTGGAAGGAGCGACGACTTTTATCCCTGGAACATGCATGAACCAGGCAGATAGATTTTGGGAATGAAGGGCCCCGGCGCCTTTTCCTCGTCCTCCGCCCGCAGCGGTGCGAATCACAACGGGGCAACAGGTTTGACCCCCGCTGATGTAAGACATTTTGGCGGCTTGATTGGCTACCATGTCGATGGCCACCGTAATGAAATCCATCATCATGATTTCAACAACGGGGCGCATTCCGGTCGCGGCTGCGCCAACGCCCATCCCCGTAAAACTCGCCTCGCTTAACGGAGTATTGATCACGCGTTCCTTCCCAAAGGTGTCCACCAGCCCCTTGGTGACCCCAAAAGTCCCCGTGACCACACCCTCTCCCAAAACACACACTCGCTCATCTTCCTTCATGCAATGGAAAAGAGCCTCATTCAACGCTTGCGCCATGCCGATCTTGCGCATATATTTCCTCGCTTTCGCAAAATAAGATCATAATTTATGGAATGGCTTCATTCTTCACAGAAGACGTGTTGAAGCATGTCCTCGGGAGCCGGATCCGGAGCCTCTCTGGCGAAAGCCACCGCCTCGTCGATCTCCTTATGGAACCGTTCTCTCGTCGCCTTTATCTCTCCTTCATTCAGAACATGCATTTCGATTACCCTGCGGGTAAAACGATCCAGGGGATCTTTTTTCTTCCATTCTTCAAGTTCCCGGAAATCCCGGTAGACCTGCTGGTCTCCTTCGAGATGCCCCCGCATGCGTAAAGTCTTGCCTTCGATGATCGTGGGGCCTTTCCCCTCGCGGGCATTGGTAATGGCCTCTCCAGCCGCCTGGTAAACGGCTTCAAGGTCGTTTCCGTCCACGACCACCCCAGGAATCTTGTAGGGGATACCCCGGTCGGCGATGTTTTCGGTGACGGTTTCTTCGCGAAAATGGGTATGCATGGAATACTGATTGTTGGAACAGACAAAAATCAGAGGGAGTTTGTGCAAGGCCGAAAGGTTGAGCGCCTCGGCAAAAAGCCCCTGACTGGAGGCTCCGTCACCAAAAAAGCAAAGGGTCACGTTATCCGTTTTACGCATTTTCTGGGAGAGGGCGGCTCCAAGGCATAGACCGAAATAGGCTCCCTGGATCCCCCGGAATCCCATGTTGCCGATCTCAGGGCAACACAGATGAACCTTCCCGCCTTTCCCGCCGCAAAAGCCGGGCTTTTTCCCCTGGAATTCGGCGAACATTCTCTTCAGGTCCATACCCAGCACAATGTTGCTCTGGATGTGTCCGCGGGCGCAATTCCAATAGTCCCCCTTTTTCAGATGATAGGTCGTCCCCACCGGTATCGCCTCCTGGCCGATACAAGAATGAACGAAACCAAGGAATTCGCCTCGACTGTTCAAGTCGAGCAATTTTTCCTCTACAAGCCGCGATTTCAGCAGGAACTCAAAAAGTTCCGTCATGGTTTCCTTCTTGATGCTCATTTTCTTCCTCCGGGGGAAAAAGTTGGTCGCATAAGGATGGTTATTGGGGAAAAGGATCTCCACCGACTTCTATTCATACAGCAAAAAATGGGGAAATCACAGATCAGAGGATTGAACCACATGGTTCTCCCTCTCTTTACCGATTTTGAAGGAAGGACGCAATCCGTGTTTCTACTTAATTAAAGCTGCGTAAAAATACCTATTATATGTTTCCGCTCTTCATTCAGCAGAAAAGATTGCCTGTCAGGGAATTCAGGCGTAGCCGTGTCGGAGGGCGTATTTTACCAGGTCGGGGGTCTTTTTTAAGGAAAGCTTCTTCATTAGATTGGCTCGATGGTTTTCCACAGTCCGGACGCTGATTGTCAGAAGGTTGGCAATCTCTCGATTCGTCTTCCCTTCTGCAACCAATTTAAGAATTTCCTTTTCCCGAAGGGTTAATGGGTCTGGCTCAGGGGTCCCTCGCCCCCTTTGAATTTGAATCCAGTCGGCAGCCATCTCCGAGGAGAAGAAAGGGGAGATGAAAATTTTCCCCTCACGGATCTTTTCAATGGCCAGAAAGAGCTCCTTATCCGCAGCCTCCTTTAATAGATAGCCATCGGCTCCAACGCGCATGGCCTGTTCAAAATATTCCTTGTCCCGGTGCATGGTGAGGATCAGGATTTTCACCTTAGGCCAAAACGTCTTTATTTCCCGGGTTGCTTCGATCCCCCTCAGATTGGGCATGGAAATATCCAATATCACCATGTCAGGGGTCTCTTTTTTGAGGATTTTGAGAAGCTCGAGTCCGTCACCTGCTTCACCAACAACTTGAAGATTGGGCGTCTCAGCCAGGATTCGTTTCAAACCCTGCCGCAATAAAATATGATCATCCGCCAGAAGAATCCGATAGGGAGGGTTCTTTTTCATCTTTCATTTTCGATGGGAACCATCAGGATCAAACGAGTCCCCTTTCCCTCTTCACTTTGAATCTTGATTTTGCCTCCCAGAAGCCTCGTACGTTCGGTTATCGTGGCAAATCCTAAGCCCACCGACGAACTCGAATCCTGCCCGTTCCTCCTTGGGGAAAATCCTCTCCCATCATCTTCCACAATAAAGCGGAGGGAGCCCCCCTTCTTTTTCACCTGGATCGATACCTGGGTGGCCTGGGCGTGCTTCCCGACATTGGTCAAAGCCTCCTGGAGGATCCGGTAGACCATCACCTCTTTCTGGGGAGAAGTCAAGTGGTGCAAGGCCTCGAGGCTCAAAGATGCCCGAAGCTGGTAGAGTTTGGAAAAATCCTGTACGAGACGCTTCAAAGCGGCCTCAAGGCCGAAATCTTCAAGGATCGATGGGCGTAAGTCCCGGGAAAGACGACGAACGTTTTCGATGATCTCCTCGATGTTTTTCTGGGCCTGTTCGCATTCTTGCCGCAAGGCAGTCATTTCAACCGGCAGTCGTTTTTCCACAAATCCGAACTGAAACTTGAGGAGGGTCAAAGCCTGACCCAGGTCGTCGTGAAGCTCCCGGGAGATCCGTCGCCTTTCAGACTCCTGCGCACTCAGCAGGTGGGAAGATAGAAAGCGAAGTTGGCGCTCGGAGCCCCGCAGCGCCTTTTGCATCTTCTTGAGATTGAGAAAAAGCTGGGCGTTGGCAATGGCCCCGGCGATTTGGTGAGCGATCCGTTCAGCCCGCTTGATATCCCACCGCTTGTAGACCCCCGGCTTCTTCGACCGGAACTGCAAGGTGCCAATGACCTGATCCCGCGAAATGAGCGGGGCTCCCATATAGGACCGGATTCCAGCCTGGAAAACCGGTTTCAGATGGAAAAAGCGGCGATCGAAAGCCTTCTCGCTTCGGGGATTGAAAACCACCCCGGAGCGAGCCAGCATGACTTTTTCATTAAAGGAATTCTCCAGAGGAAAGACGCTACCAATGCGGCGCCCGGGTATGGTTAACCCGCTCTCATAAGGGCTCCTGATGGTTTTCCTTTCTGAATCAATGAGGTTAATCGCGATTCGATCGAATGGAATCAGCTTTTTGACCTCCCGCGCAAACCGTTCATAGACCTCCTCGATATTCAGGGTCGAGCTTATGATTCGCCCGATCTCCGCCAGAATAGCCGCCTCCTGGGCGAGCCCTTTTATATTTTTTTCTTTCTGCCAGCGCTCCATAGTCTTTGAGATCGGCGGTAGCAAGAAACAAAGTCTTTCCTTGATCCTGTGTTATAATAGCATAAAATTCGACCATTTGAGGCAAAGCTTTGGGGCTCGATCCTCCGAATAATCTTTTCGACAAACCGTCCTGCCAACAAGGAAAAGGAGAACCCAGCCATGAATTCCTATGAGCGTGTATTGACCGCCTTGAATTTAGGGGTGCCGGACCGTGTTCCCATTTTTGAATGTGCCATGGCTCCCAAAGTCATCGAATCGATCCTCCCGGGAGAAACCCTTGAAGACATGGTGGAAAAATATAATCTCGATGCCATCTATTATCGCGAAACCTATCAGTATGAACCCATCGACCCACAAAAGAAGTACTTCCGGGACGAATGGGGAATCGTAATGATGCTCGGTGACGACATTATGCCTTCCCCGGTAAACTCACCTTTGAAAAACGAAGAAGACCTGCGAAAGTTTTGTCCACCCGACCCACGTGCCCCCCATCGATTGGCTAATCTCACTTCTGCAGTCCGGCGCTTTAAAGGGGTCAAACCGGTCGTTCTCGGGATGTCTGATTCCTTCGCCATTCCCTGGAAACTGCGCGGGATGAGCGATTTTCTTATGGATCTTATTATGAATCCCCTTTTTGCCAAGAAAATAATTGATATGGTTGTGGAATACAACTGCGAGTTGATTCGTGCGGGTGCCCAGATCGGGGTGGACATCATTCGCCCCACTGATGACTATGCCTTTAATACCGGGCCCATGATGTCTTCGCAAATGTGGCAAAATTTTTTCCAACCGGGTCTCAAAAAAATCGTGGAAACGGCCCACAACCTTGGACTCAAGGTAGTGAAGCATACGGATGGTCTGATTACCCAATTGGTGGAGCCCCTTCTTGAGACCGGAATCGATGCCCTCCATCCAATTGAACCTTTGCCCGGACAGAGCCTCGCCGAATTCAAGAAACGGTTTGGGCGCCGGATCTGTTTGATCGGGAACTTAAACTGCAAAGAAGCTCTCACCTCTGAATCAACGGAAGCCGTGGTCGAAGACGTTCGCCGATGCCTGAAGGAGGGGGCTGCCGACGGGGGATACATGATTGCCTCCAGCAATTCAATTCATTCCGGTGTTCCTCCGAAGAACTTTTTGGCCTATATCGAGGCGGCTCGCACCTTAGGAAAATATCCCTTGGCTCTCTGATCCTTCATGATCGCCCGAACCTCCGTTGGATTCTGTCCTTCTCAATCTAATCGCTTCGCGGAATGTTGCTCCTGATAAAGGGAAGAAAAGCTGCAAAGATCGACGCCAAGGCTACCATCATCAAATACCAGGGGGATGGCCCCACAAAAAAATGGCAAAACTCCTTAGCCCTCGTTCCAGAATTTCCGTCTCGATAATTAATCTGCCCACGGCCTTCTCTTGCCACTGGCACATCGTACACCATCCAACTAAAACCAATGGATTGGATTATTTCATGAATGAAAGAGGCCTCAAAGGGAAACTCTGAATCCCCTTGTAGCCTTTATATTGGATACTTCTGGAAAACCCATTTCACAAGGCCTTCAGAAGTACAGATGCAGGTACTGCTCGTTTATGGGTAGGTCAATTGCAATGCCAAGGTATCAAAAACTCTCCTTTGGATCAATCGGGAAAGTGTAGCCTAAGTGCCAATGTCTAAACCTGGCTAAAATTCAAAGAATGAAAAGTATATCCAAACCTCGATTGCCAATAGAAATCTACAACACTTTTCAAAATTAGTACTCGAAAGTTGCAGGAAGTACTTGATCCGACTGCTCATCTCACTGGTCCTTCTCCACCCCAACCTCCAAAACCAGTAGCCCCCATTTTGACATCAAAAAAAAGGGGTGCAAGAATTAACCTGCAACCCTTTGTTATCACTGGTAGGGGGTAATGGATTTGAACCATCGACCTCCGGTATGTGAGGGCGCGGCTGTTTATTACGACGGAACTCCAACATCGACAGCGGAATTCGAACCATGCATGCCTTCTACCGATACAGATTGAGGGAGAAGCGACAGCGTGGTCTTGGGCGGAGCTTATCCTTTTGGTTGCGTCTCTGTTGCGCTGTGTGGATCTTCAATGTATTCTTCAACGTTTGATCCTTTGACCTCGAAAAGAACCGAGTCGATCATTCGGCCTTCCGCGTCTTTCAAAGTTGAGAACCCAATGCATTCCTTTCTGGGGGGTCTGCAAGACAAAGAACATTTTCTGCAGTTCCCGGGGGATGTCCGGGTCCAGGGCGATCACTTCCCCCGCAGTGGGGTAAAGGATTTTTTGGTGCGGAGAGACGCCGGGGGACTCCGGGAAAGCCGGTTCCGTCCCCCGGATAAACCATTCTTCGCGGGGGGGCTGACTCCCCTCCGGAAAATTGACCCTGGCCTTGACCAAATCCGAGGGCGGCTCTCTTTTCGTCTGAACTTCACCCCGGTGGAGGTGGTTCATCACTTCGACCCAGACCGGGGCCGCCCCGCTGATCCCGCTCACGTTCCACATGGGTTCGCCGGTAAAATTTCCCACCCACACACCCACCGTGTATTTTTGGGAATACCCGACGCACCAGTTGTCCCGCATATCCTTGCTGGTCCCTGTTTTCACCGCTGTCCAGAAGCGGGTCGCCAGGGGGTTTTCCAGGCCGAAGGTCGGGGAACGGGCCTCCCGGTCGGAAAGAATGTGGGAGATCAAGAAAGCAGCCTCGCATGAGAAGACCCGCTTGCCCGGGGATTTCGTTTCTCCGCGGGACGCGAAGCGAAGTTCACTCCATTCCCCGCCATTGGCCAGGGTCCGGTAAGCGTTGACCAGTTCCAGGAGGGTCACGTCGGCGGAACCCAGGGCCAGGGCCGGGCCGTAGAAATCCCCCTCTTCATTGAGGTCCCGGATTCCCAGGGCCCGCAGCTTATTCAAAAAATCTTCCAGCCCCACCAGTGATATGACCCGCACCGCGGGGATATTCAAAGAGGAAGCCAGGGCGATGCGAACCGGGACCAGGCCCTGAAACTGACTCTCGTAGTTCCGGGGATGATAGATCCCGCTGAAGACCGGAACATCCAGGGGAGAATCCTCCAGAAGGGAAGCAGGAGTCAGCAATCGTCGGTCCAGGGCGAGGCCGTAAAGGAAAGGTTTCAGGGTGGACCCCGCCTGTCTCTTGGCCTTGACCCCGTCCACGAAGCGGAAAAGGGCCGGATCGCCGCTGTAACTCGCGTAAGCCCGGACTTCTCCGGTTTTGTTTTCCACCACCAGGACGGCGCCATTGACTACGTTTTGCGAACGCAGGGGGATCAGGTGGTGAGCCAGCCGATCGAGGACGAAACGCTGGACCCCTCCATCCAGGGGGCAGGTCAGTGATGTGCCGGGAGGCTTACCCTTCAGCAGGTGCCTGGCCACGTGAGGAGCCAGAGCGGTTTGCGGACCAACGAGGTTAGCCCCCATGAAAATCTTCTTCCCCCGGGAGGAGATCTCCGCGGGATTCACCGGCCACTGTAAAGACCCGGCAAGAAGATTTGCCCTCTTGGTCAAGTCTTCATAGGAGGCTCCCGGAGAGCGGATCAGGGAGGCAAGGAGGAGAGACTCCGACCGGTCCAGGCCGTGGGGGGCTTTGGCGAAAAGTCCGCGGGAAGCGGCGGAAATTCCCTGGAGCTCTCCCCGGAAGGTGATCAGGTTCAGGTAGGCTTCGAGAATTTCTTCCTTCGACCAGGAGCGCTCCAGTTCCCACGCGGCCAGGATCTGTTTTCCTTTCTGCCGGATCGATCTCCTTCCCCTGGCCGGCTTCAGGTCCTTGTCCAGCAGGGCGGCCAACTGCATGGAGAGGGTGCTCGCCCCCCGCGTACCGGAAGAAGTCAGACGCTGGAGTAGAGCCGAGCCAAGAGCCAGGTAGTCGATCCCGGAATGGGAGTAGAAACGACGGTCTTCAGCGGCAACCACGGCCTCCTTCAAGGCCGGGGAGATATCCTTCAGGGGCGTCCACTCCAGGCGGCGCCGCTTGAGATCCGTCCGAAGCTCATGGATGACTTCTCCCCGCCGGTCGAGGAGAAGGGAATCGGACTTCACGTAAGCCTTGCGGACCTCCGGGTAGGAGGGGAGAGCAAAAGCGCTTCCGGGAGAGAAGCAGAGAGCGGGGAGCAGGGAGCAGAGAGCAAATACAAAAACAATTGGCATCTTATATTCACCCCCACCCTGGCCCTCCCCCGTCGAAGGGGGAGGGAATTTTTTCCTTGGCAATGGTTTACCCTCTCCCCTCGCGGGAGAGGGTAGGGTGAGGGGGATCTTCACGGCTGGACCTCGAAAGCCCGATTGGAAATTTCCCCGAACATTTCGGGGAAGTAGAGCGATTCCGCCCGCGTAGTGGGGAGCTGGAAAAGCCCGGCCTGATTCAGGCGAAGGGTGTATTCCACGGTCCACTTCCCTTTGGGCACGTAGCGGTAGTAGGCCCGGAAGGCCTCGAAAGACCTCTCTTCGTAGGCCGGCCAGACCCAGCCTTCCTTTTTCTCCTCCCGGGTCAGGAGCCGGGAATCCCTTCCCAGGCCGCTTCCCAGGATCGAAGACCCTGCGGGGATGGGGTCGCTCACCACCACCCAAGTCTGGTCCGCCTGGGCCTCCATCTCCAGGCGGACCCGCAGGATGTCGCCGCGGCTCCGGTGATTCGCATCCTTCCGCTGGACAGGAGTCACCGTTTTTTGAATTCTATAGCCGCTGGAGAGAGGCTCTTTCAGGGGAATGGCGGCCAGGCTCTGCACCGTCACCCACGGCTTTCCGGACCCCTGATGATTGATCGTCAGGTCCCCCTTTGGCTCGGGCCAGGGAAAGGAAGAAATCTTTCCCCCGGGCGAAGCCTTCCAGTCGATGGATTGAGATTGGTCCGACAATTCTGCCCGGGTCGTCCCGGAAACGGCAACTGCCTCGAAGGCCCGGGAGAATTTCTCCATGGCCAGGACTCCCCAGGCGTTGGCCAGGGTGAGATCCCATTTCCCCTTCCTCTGCCTGGCCAGGGCACCCTGCACCAGGCGGGGCATGTCTTCCTTCCATCTCTCGGAACGCAGCAGAGCTAGAACCGACCGCACCGCGTTCACGTCCCCGGAAACCATGAGCCACCACAGACAATCGGATTTTTCCGTGGAGAAACCCATCGTGGTTCCCTGGAAATTCAACCGGGAAGAGAGGATATTTTCTCCTTCCTCCATCCGCTCGGCCTGGTTGGGAATATCCCGCGAATTCCTGAGGAGGTTCAGCCAGTCGATGACCGCGGAGGTGGGCCAGAGATTGGGCTCGATGGATATGGAGCCCAGCAGCTTGGCTTCGAATTTTCCGCCCCTGGAGAGGGCTTCCATGGCCGCAAGTTTTCTCAGGGCGAGGTCCACCGTGGGCAGGGGGGAGCCGCGTATAATCCTTCCTTCTATGAATTTCCGGAGGCCCGCCTCCATCCTCTGCCTGGGTTCTTCCGGGATGGACCAACCGGCCTCGTGCCCGATGGCCAGAATATAAGAGGTGAGGGTTTCATTGCCGAGCCTCATCCTGGGGAAATATTTTACCAGGCCGTCCGCGTCCTGGTAGGAGGGGATCTGAGCCATGAGTTTTTTCCACCTCTTTTCGTCCCGCAAGGAAACGGCGACGGAGATCTTCTGCTCCAGGCACCCGTAAGGGTACCGCCCCATGTATTCCCTCACCCCGCTCAGGCTCTCGACCAGGCGGGGGCGGAAATTCACCTTCACCCCCCCGCGGCCGGGGAGCGCACCGGCCGGCCGTTCCAGGTCAAGCTGGAAATCCTTTTCCACCTGGGTGATGGTGGCCTGAAAAGTCCTGACCGGGACGGCAGGGACGACCTTCTGGCTGATTCTGAGCCGGTCCTTTTCCGGGGAGCCCTTTTCCTGGGCCTCCAACTCCCACTGGAGCGTTTCCGCTCCCCGGGGAACGGTCGCTTCCCACCCGACTTCCTTTGCTTCTCCGGGCTTGAGGGATACGGACAGGGGTTTAAAGGGCGTCGGGATTGCCTGGACCCGGGCGGAAAGATCAACCGCCATAATCCGGTTGGCGGCGTTGCGCAGGGTGAACTCGGCCTGGAAGCGGTCTCCTTCCCTGACCAGGGGAGGAAGGCCGGAAAAGACCATCAAGTCCTGGGTGGATTGGATGGATGCGGAGCCGGTGCCGAAGAGGCCCGTGCCTCCCGTGGCTACGGCCACAATATGGAAGCTGGTGATGGAGTCGTTGAGGGGGACTTCCAGGGAGGCTTCGCCGTTGGCGTCCAGCGGCAGCCGGCCTTTCCACAGGAGAAGGGTGTCGAAGAGCTCGCGGGTAATCTGCTTCCCTCCCCCCCCGCCCTGGGGCAGGGCTTTCAGCCCGAAATGCCGCCGGCCGACGACCTGGCCCTGGGCCGTAGCCGTTCGTACGCCGTAGCCTCTCCGTCCCATCATGGCTGGAAGGATCTTCCAGCTCCGGTTGGGCATGAGTTCCAGCAGGCCCTCGTCCACGGCCGCCACCGCCACTTCGCTCCCGGCGGGCGGGATTTTTCCGTCCCAGGTTTTGACCCCCACCTTGACCCTGGCTTTCTGCCGCACGCGGTAGACCTTCCGGTCCGCGGATACATCCACTTTCAGCTCGTGATCCCTCCAGCCCACGTTGATTTCAGCAATGCCCAGCCTGTAGGCGGGCCTCCCCAGGTCCACCAGGGCCGTGGGCTTCACGTCCGCTGCCCGCCCCCGGACGGGAAGGACGGAGACGAATACATTGGGGGCGTAGTTTCCTTTGACCGGGACTTCGATCACCGGTTTTTTCCCGGAAATCTTCCGCACCCATGTTTCCATGACCCCTTCGCGCTCGACCGTAACCAGGGCGGTAGCCTCGCGGAAGGGCATGCGGACCTGGAAAACCGCTGTCTCTCCGGGCTCGTAACGCTTCTTCTCGGGGAGGAGGTCGATCCGGTCGTGGTCTCCCGCGGCGAACCACCAGTCTTTCTTCTCCGCGACCCAGATTTCCTGGTGAGCGGCGGAACGCCGGCCCGAGGGATCATCGGTCTGGGCCTGAACGATCAGGTTCCCGGACACGGGGGAGCGGGTTTCACAGATCAGGAGCCCCTTGGAATCCGTTTTGCCGGAACAGAGGGAGGCGACCTTTTTGGTCTCCTCGGTGTGGTCGTAAGCGTAAAACCCCCCGGCAATGCGCTTGCGGTGGGTGAAGATTCTCCGCTGGAAGATCTCGGTTTCCACCCGGGCGCCGGCCACCGGCCTTCCCTCGAGGTCCAGTACGGCCACGTTGAACTTGAAAGCCTCTTTGGATAGGGTCCAGGAGTCCGGTTTGATTCCGATCAGGTAGCGGGACGGCCACAGGGGGATCCTGGTGGAGACGGTCTGGACTTCTCCGTTGGGGTCCTTGAATTCCATTTCCGTTTGAATTTCCATGGGGATTTCAAAGGAAGGAATCTTTTGCAGGGACGTGCGCGCCGACCCCGCCCGGTCCAGTACCAGATCCCTGGAAGGAATTTTGGCTCCTTTCCTTCCGTCGACCGCTTCTTCCCCCTCTCCCTCTTCTTCTTCGAAGGCGGCCCCCCTGCGGACCAGCCCCTCCCTGACCGGGCCGTTGGCGAAGACAAAACGGTCAAACCCCTCGAAAGGCGGGATCGACCGGGGGCGGACCTCGCTGCGCAGTCTCACCGGGAGCAGGCCGGCCCCTCCCCCGGCCAGGTACTGGACGCTCAGGTCCAGGGCAACCTCTTCCGCATTGACCAGGGGCTCAGCCGGGGGCTTGATGGTTCCCCGAAGGAGGGGAACCCGGAACTCCTCCACCCGGAAATTCCCCGATGTTCTCCGCCATTCTCCCCGGCGTTTGCCGCTCTCCTTCTTGACCAGGACGACATAATAGTTACCCAGCTTGGCGTCGCGGGGGATGGTCCAGGTGGTTTCCGCGATTCCCTGGCCGTCCCACTTCAGGGCGAATTCGTACTTTTCCCCGCTTCCCCCGTGCTGGATGGAGACCAGGTCCGGGCGCTTGTCCTCGGCCACCGGGGAAAAGCCCTGGGTGGTTCGCTGGCGCAGGATGTGCTTCATATGCACGGTCTGCCCGGCGCGGAGAAGGGTGCGGTCGAAGACCGTATGGCCCATGACCGGTCCCCGGTAATCCTCGTAGGGAAGCTGAAACCTCCACGGTTCGATCCCCTGGTTCCAGCTGGAGTGGACAAAGGCCATGTCCCCCCGGGTCTGGGCCATGACCAGGAGGCCCCCTTGGAGGTGGAGGGCCCTGGCCTGGGAGTAATCGTGGGAATCGACGGAGTGCTCGCAACGGGTAAGGTCCTGCCCGGAAGGCAAGGGCTCCTGAATTCGGGCCAGCCCTTCGGCATCGGTCTTCCCTTCCCAGAGGATCTTTTCCTGGCAGTCCCGCACCGTGACCAGGGCGTCTCTTACCGGTTCGCCATTATCCAGGGTGGTCACCCACACCAGGGACGATTCCCGGCCCCATTTGAAGTGGACGGAGAGGTTCGTCACCAGGGCCGCCGCGGGGACGTACATGGGCCGGGGCGGGTCGAGCAGGGCCTCTCCCAGGATCGTGCTTTCCAGCTCCACGATGTAGAGTCCGGGCTTCTTCAAGGGAATGCCCACCACCTCGAAGGCCCGGCCTCCCTGGGGCTTGGGGATCTGGAAAGGATTGGCCGCGGGTTCATCGCTGAGAAGGGATTTTTCCCGGGAAGCGGCGGCCACTTTTCTGAGCCAGGCCTGAACCTCGACATTCCTATCAGGAGGAAGGCTGAGGATTTTGCCCAGCACTCTGCCGAAAATGCCCGGTTCTCCATCGACCTTCACCATCCGGCCCTTGACGCGGGGTTCCAGGTTCCTGAGGGTCACGGGTATTGCGGGGTCGGCGTTCAGCTCGAGGATGCCGAAGCGAGAAGAGAACTTCGCCAGGGGAGGATAGCGGTCGGTTCGCACCTCAAGGGGGAATTTATCGGCGTTGACCAGGGGTCGGCCGACTTCATCCTGGAGACCGGCGGGCAGCTCGAGGCGGAAGGCGGCGTTTTCCGGGAAGGGGCCCGGGAAGGTGATTCCGTTAAAATAATCCCTTTCTTCCACCGGCAACCGGGGCTTCCAGATCTTTTCTCCGGGCCCCTTCAGGATGATCCGGGGGGCCCATTTCGCGGGAACGGGCGCGGAAAAGGCAAGGCGCATGGGAGTGATGGGAAGGCACGCCGACCTCGGATTTTCCCGCTGGCAGCGGAAAGCCGCGGAAAAAGCATCCCTGGCCCTGAAGGGCAGCACCTGGTCTCGTTCGGTGGCCACCCCGGTCCTGGTCTGAACCCCTTTCCCCCAGACCAGGTTGACCTTGGCTTTATTGGGGAAACGCTGCCTGCTCCGGATGAGGAGGAGGAAATCTCCGGACTCTTTGAGATTACGGGAAATCCACCGGGCCCTCCCGGATTCCAGGATTTTTTTTCTCTCCTTTCCCTCGACCACTGAGATCCCCACCCGCTCCGGCAGCCCTTCTACGGAGAAAGAGACGTTCTTCAGGACCGATTCCAAGTCGGGCTCGGCATCGAGGCGGAGGATGAAGACCTGCTCTTCATCGATGCTTTTGTGGCCCTGATGGGGAATGGAGTCCCTCACTGCGGGCCCGCCGGTGGAAAAGGCGAAGGTCTTTGCTTCGGTGATTTCCTTCCCGGAGAGAGTTTTCAAGCCTGGCTTCAGGGTGAACTCACAGCGGATCCCGGCGGGCAGGTCCTTTTCAAAGTCGTAGACCCAGTTCCTGGGATCGGCCCAGCGGGGGGTGCCCTCCCGGGGGCAGGAGATGGCGAAAGGTTCGGCGAGATCCCGGGCCTCGCCGAAGGGGACCATGGGCTCTGAAAACCGTACCCGGACCTGGCGGATGTTCTTCACCGTTCCCTGGGGAGTGAACTTTTCCACCCGGGGGGATTCCTGGGCCCAAAGAGGAAGGCCGAGGTTGAGGTCAAGGTTAAGGTTGAGGAAGAAAAGGGAAAAGGAAAGGAGGGCAAGAGATGCCTTCTTCATACTCTCTCCTTGCGGGAAGGGTTGGGGGCCTTGGAAAAGGCAATTTAGTATATCCCAAATCCTACGGGACGATCCAGCGGGAATCCATCGAGGCGAGGGGGGAGGATGAAGTAGATCATAGAGCGATAACCCGGAAAGGGTAGAATAATAAAGATGTTTATCCGCAGATTCCGCAGAGAATGAAGAATCTGATATTGGACACAGATAAACACAGATAAACACAGATTCTACTCACAACTCACACCTCACATTTCACGGCTTTTATCGGGACGCGGATGAACACGGATAAAAACGGATAAAATTACATGAAATAAAAAGGAAGAGGAGAAAGGAATGGCCATTTCCCGAAGACAATTCATGAAGAAGGCCGTGCTCGCAGGCTCTACCCTGGCCGTTTCCCCGATGATCTTCGTTCCCAAGGCGAAAGCGGCATGGGAAAGAAAATCGATCGTCCACCCGAACGTGAACAACCTCCGGGTCGTGGGAATCACGGACCCCAATATGATCAATGGGGTCCGGCCCGTCAGCTCCTGGTCGCTCCAGGAAAAGATGGTGGTCAGAGACGCGGTCTGGGGGAACATGGATAAACTGGCCTGCGGCCTGGTGGAGACGCGGAACCCGGAAGATGCCTGGCGGGCCATTTTTATCAAACCGCCCAAAAAGTCATGGTCCCAAACGGTGGTGGCGATCAAGACCAACAACATCTCCCTCCAGCACACCCGCAGCGCGGTCATGTCCAAGGTCTGCCATGCGTTTACCGATCTCTTGGGGGTGAAGGGGACGAACATCCATATCTTTGACGGGGTCCACGGCGGGTCCATGGGCAAGAGCACGCCCTTCGCCGGCCTGCCGGAAGGGGTCCGAATCGAAGATAAGTGGGGCGGAATCGACACTCCGGTACCCGTACCGCCGCCCTGGGGAGACGGCAGAAGGACGACCAAATGTCTGCGGTATTTGGCCGAAGGGAAGGTGGATATTCTCGTCAACATCGCCCTGTGCAAGGGCCACAGCGACACCCTGGGCGGGTTCACCATGACCATGAAGAACCACATGGGGACTTTTTACCCCATGTACATCCACCAGGACGAAGCCCTCGAGTACCTTCTGGCTGTCAACCAGACCCCCCAGGTCCTGGGTCCCATGGACCCCAAGACCGGGCGGGTCCTCTTTCCCCTCCAGCAGCTCTGCATCGTCGACGCCCTCTGGGCCAGCGAGGGGGGGCCCGGAGGCTTTCCCCGGACCCAGCCCAATTGCCTGGCCATGGGAGTTCTTTCGCCGGTGGTGGATTACATGCTGGCCACCCGTTTCCGCAAGGAGAAGATGGGCTGGGACATCAATGAGGAAGCCACCCGCCGGATGCTGACCGAATTCGGCTACCGGGAGAGCGATTTGCCGGCCGGGGGAAAGCTGATTGAAATTTGAAAGGATGGGGTCGCAGGAAAAGCCTTTTTATTTGCTTGCCAACCGCGCAAATTCCGGTAATATTTGCTCATAAAGTAGGCCATAGGGGGAAAGGCAATCTCGATCTTCATCGAGAAGGAGAGGGATTTTCCATGAGCGCAAGAATCAAGTCTGTCTTTGTCTTGGGCCTCGGGAAGGTTGGCTTTCTGGTTGCCACCCTGCTTCATGAAACCGGCTTTCGGGTGACCGGGGCCGATCTCCGGGAAGCGGTCGGTCTGCCTTTTTCCACGGTCAGGCTGGATTTGAAGGAGCCCGGGGAGTTGAAGGAAAGGATGAGAGAATATGATGCCGTCGTATCCTGTCTTCCGTATAACTTCAACACCGGCATAGCCTCCGCCGCCCATGAGCTGGGCATTCATTATTTCGACCTGACCGAGGACGTGCGCACAACCAAAGCGATCCTCCAGATGAGTCCTACGGCCAAAGCGGTCCTGGCCACTCAATGCGGACTCGCGCCGGGCTTCATTGCCATCGTGGGCGCGTCGCTGGCGGAGAACTTCGATGCCATCCGCAATATCAGGCTGCGCGTCGGGGCTCTGCCCCAAAATCCCACGGGCCTGCTCGGCTATGCCTTCAACTGGTCTCCCGAGGGGGTGGTCAACGAATACCTGAATGACTGCCAGGTGATCGAAGACGGGGAACTCAAGTGGGTGTCGCCTTTGGAGTGGCTGGAAACCATCGTGATTGAGGGCGTGCAGCTGGAAGCCTTCACCACCTCGGGCGGCCTGGGCACCATGTGCGAGACCTACAAGGGGCGGGTCGAAAACCTGGATTACAAGACCATCCGCTACCCCGGTCACGCGAAGCTGATGAATTTCTTCTTCCATGAGCTTTTGATGCGCAAAGATCGGAAGTTGGCCGGAGAGATCCTGACCTGCGCCAAACCGCCGGTGTCGGAAGACGTGGTCTATATTCACGCTTCCGTGGAGGGGTGGAAAGGGGGATCTCTCTCCCGCGATGAATTTGTCAGGGCCTACTACCCGGTGGAGATTGCCGGCCGGAGGAGGCGTGCGATTTCCTGGACGACCGCCGCCTCGGTCTGCGCCGTGGTGGAAATGGTCAGCAGCGGGTCCTTGCCCGGCAAGGGATTCCTGAAACAGGAGGAAATTCCCTTATCGGAGTTCCTCAAGACCCGCAACGGCGGCCTCTATGCCGGCAAGCCCCTCGGGAGAAATCTCAAGAAGGGGAATCGACTGGGCGGGGGAAAGGATTGAAGCCTCAGGGCTTCTCTTCCCTACCTTCTAACCGCTGCCGGGCACCGAATTCTGTACAGCATCCCAAGGAGGGCAGAAATGGAAAGGAGAGAGATCCTGGTCGACCCGGAAAGAATGGAATGGGAAAAGATCGCCCTGCCGGGGATCCAAATCAAATATCTTTACAAGGATGAACAAACCGGCGCATCCATCGCCCTATGCCGGTTCGAAAAAGGAACCGGGATTCCCGAATCCCACCTTCATGCCTCCAACCAGTTCATGTATGTCCTGAAGGGGAGGTTCAGCTACCCCGGAATCGAGGTGAAAGAGGGGATGCTCTACATCAACCCCAAGGACAACGTCCACGGCCCCTCCGTAGCCCTGGAAGATTCCCTGGTCCTGGAGATCTACGACGGTCCGCATTATTATCCGGAGAAGAAGCCATACTAAAAGAAGCATAGAGCAGAGAGCAGAGAGCATAGAGAAAAGAAAAGGAAGCAGGGAGTTTAGAGCATACGCTACAACCTCGCGCCTTCTTGGAACGATAAACATCACTGCGCATGGTTGCGCGGGGCATAAAACCTAGATCGAGACCCCGGCCAAAAATCCTTCTCTCATGGATTCGGCGATTCCCCAGGGCTCACGGGCATCGCCGATCCAGAGGACTTTCATTCCCTTTTCCCGGACCGCGTCCATGGGAAACCCCACGGATTCCGTCCCCAGGGCTACCACCACGGAATCGGCGTCGATTTTTTCCCTTTCCCCGGTTCGCGTATCTTCTCCCCAAACCTCTCCGGCGGTCACTTCCCGGACCCGGAAATGAACCATCATCTGGACCCCAAACTCCTTTAGCCTTTCCAGCAACATCTGCCTGGAAGCGGGCTCCAGATCGAGCGCCACCGCCTCTCTCATTTCCAGGATGGTGACCTTTTCCGAGAGGGCCTGGGTGCATATGAAATCCGCCGCTTCCGCTCCCACATAGCCTCCCCCCAGAATAACAGTTTTGTCACCCAAAAATTTTTCTTTTCCGGATAACACCTCCCAGGCGGAAGGGCATTTCATTTTTTTATTCATCGGGATATTGCCCGGACGAACCGGCCTTCCTCCGGTGGCGATAATGACCACATCGGGGCGTTCCCGTTCGACGGTCTCGGGGGACACTGCACAGCCCAGATCGACCTTGACGGGCAGTTTCTCGATCTGCCGGTTCAGAAACTCGAGGAGGCTCCGGATCTCTTCTTTCTGGGGGGGAAGGCTGGCCAGCAGGATCTGCCCGCCCACCTGATTCTCTTTTTCCCAAAGGGAGACCCGGTGTCCTCGCTTCGCCAGCCACCTGGCCGCCTGCAGGCCGGCGATGCCCCCGCCGATGATCATCACTTTTTTGGGGATTTGGGCCGGCTTGACTTCCCTCGACTCCGCTTCCCGTCCGGCCAGGGGGTTCACCGTGCAACGGATTTGTTTGATCGCCCGGATGCGTTTCCCGTGGCAATAGTTGCAGGCGATGCACCGGCAGATGTCTTCGATTCGACCGTCGGCCATTTTTTGCGGGAAAAAAGGGTCGGCGATCATCTGCCGGCCCAGATCCACCAGGTCGGCTTTCCCTTGGGCGATGACGTCCCGCGCCAGGAAAGGGTCATTGATCCTCCCCGCGACGCTTACGGGGATCTTCAGCCCTTTTCTTATCTTCTCCGCAATTCCGACCCGGCAACCCCGGGGGATGTACATGGGCATGATCATCTGGCCGTACGATTTATTGTCCCCCAGAGAAAGGTCGTGGGCCACGATTCCCACTCCGCCCCCGACGGAGATCACATCGGCCCCCGCGCCCTGGAGAAGGCGGGCGGTGACCGAAGCGTCTTCCACGGTGATCCCCCCGGGAAGAAAATCCTCTCCGTTCAGCCGGAAAAATACGGGGAAATCTTCTCCCACCGCGCTCCGGACGGATTTCACCACCTCCACGGCGAAGCGGGCTCTGTCCTCCCGCCCCCCGCCGAAGGAATCCTCCCGATGGTTGGTCAGGGGGGAAAGGAAAGAGCTGATCAAGTACCCGTGGGCCCCGTGGATCATGACCCCGTTGAAATCCGCCTTCTTGACCCGCTACGCCGCCCGTCCGAACCACTCGACCAATTCGCCGATCTGGCCGATGGTCAGATCATCGGGGCCGGGCGTATTCCCGCGGATGCCCGTCTGGTTGATTTGGGCGATCGCTGCGGCTCCCTTTTCCCGGATCGCCACGGCCAGAATCTCAAGCTGGTTGATGAATCGATCATGAAAAACACCCAGCCGCCGGGGGGTCACCTCTCCGCTGCTGTTGGCCAGACAGGTTACCATCGGAGCCATCACCATTCGGTTCTTCAAAGTCAATTTTTTCGCCCCCCGGCCGATGGTCAAGGGTTGAAAGAGGGAAGAAAAATTGGTATCCATCCAGGCAGCCTCCTTTGGAGCCGTTCCACCGTCCATCCAAATATACCAAATGACCTGGAATCCGGAAAGATATTTGAGGAAAGGAAAAAGCGGGAATTATCGGAAACCACGTCCTTGATTTCAATTCGCCTGAAATAGCGATCGGTTCTTCTTGATCCGACCCGGCAGAGCAGGCAGAGATGGACACCACCAAAGGGTGCGTTTTGAGGGGCAGGGGCAATTCGTGAATCACCCCCGGGCGGGGTTATTTCAATTCGTAATTTTCAACCAGGATGACCTTCAGGATTTCCATGGGGGTCACTTTCCGCTTGCCGGCGGCGTCACGGAAAGTTTCACCGTCTTTCATCTCGATTCTGTTTTTGGCCAATCTTTCTTTGACCTGTGCTGGGTCCACTCCCGTTTCCCGAATCATCTCGGCCAGAGTCTTGCGGCCCACTCCGGTCCCGGCGAATTTCTCGTCGATCAGATCGGGTGTAAACCTCGCTGTTTTGGCCTGGTCCGGGGCGGGGGCGATCTCAAATTTCTTGATGGCCTGGTAGATATTCAGGGGAGAGGTCTGGTTGGCTATAGCGATCTTTTGAAGGGAATCCCCCGGATCGGCTTTCCTTCAGCGAAACCTCTTCCGCATGGCCGAAGGGAGGCTCAAATTCTTTGCTGACAATCCATGATTTTTTCAGAACATCGCTCAAATCCAGAAGATAGATGAAGGGCGCCACGCGGTACAGAGGCCCTATCACGAGCACCAGGATAACCAGAGCGGATATGACCAGCTCTTTTTTCATCTTCCGCCCGCCGGCGATTTTCCCGGCGAGGTAATTCTTCAGGAGAGTCCAGTTGTTGATGAAATGGTAGATCCCTACCACCACGAAAAAGAGGCAGGAAATGATGTGAATCGCTTCCCACTGGGGTTTTTCCAACCCCCCAAATTTCCAGTTGACCCAGTAGGCGATCATCCCCCGAGGCGCGGCGTAAAGTACGATACCGGTGATGCTCATGATGATAAAACTGCCGAAGGTCAAAAGGGATATGAACCCCTTGGTATGGAATTTTCTGTCCGCCATTCGGACTTTCCCAAAATAAAAAGTCGACTAAGATGAAAAAAATGGAGAAAAGTTTCGTCCCCGCCGGCTTCAAGGATGGATTACGCCGAAATCGATAGAAGTCATGATGGGACCGAGTTCTTGCTCTTGAAAGAGGCCGGGAGGAGGGGGCTCCTGTTCCGCCCGGGGATTAAAGGCCAGTAAAAAGGAAACCGGGCGGCTCAGGTTTCCCGCCCGGTCCTGAATCTCCACCTGCAGGGTTAGATGGATGAAGGGTAAACTCTGCCCTGCGCCGGTATTTAAATAGATAAAACCGGAAAACTCCCCGCCCTGACCTTTCGGAACGCTCACGTAACTGACCGGATAGGAACCCCGACCGGGCTGGCTGATCGCGCAAATGATGGTTTTCATGTCTCCTCCCGGGTCGGAGGCGTGAATATAGACCTTCCATGTGTCTCCCGGGCAGATTTCCCGCGAAGCGAAGGAACGGAGGATGACCGGCAAGCCGGATCGGTTTCTATTCATTTGATATGGTCCTCTGTCGTCTTTACCGCCACGCCTCTTGCGGCCACCCATTCCGCCATGGCGGGACCCCTACCATATGCTCTTAGGTTCTTGTAACGCCTGGGTAAAGGGTATGCAAAGAAAAAGATTTTTCCTCAGGGCATTCCCTTGGTTTCCGTATAAAAAGCCTGTCCCCACTTCAAAGCCTCCAGATAGAGAGAAAGGGGGGTGATATCCTCATCCGGGGTGACGATAGGCTTTTGCAGATCCCCCCAGGCGGCCTTTTCGTAGGATAGGGTGTATTTATAAATTTCTCCCAGCCGGCTGGGCTCCCCCAGGAGGGCCAGCTTGATGGGGTCGTCGATGGGGATCTCCGCCAGAATCTGGGAGAGAGGCCGGTCCAGGAAAGCATCGATCAAAGAAAAAAGGCCCATGAGGAAAGAATCGTCTTTCCGGTCGGCAAGGTTGAAATAAGGGGCCAGCATCTCGCAGAACCTGGCCCGGACAATGGTCAGGACAAGAAGTTCCTCCGGCTTGTCCACCGCCATGCTGGCCAGGGCCACGAAAGAGATCCAGTTTTTGATCGTTTTCTCCCCCAATAAGACCAACGCCTGTTTCACCGATTTGATCTTGTGGGGGAGCCCAAAAAAGGCGGAATTAATGTAACGGAGAAGCTTGTAGGTAAGGGCGACATCCCGTCGGATGATTTCATCGAGTTTGTTCAGGTCGGTCCCCACCGTGTGGATTTCCTTGAGGAGCTGGAAATAATTGGCCTTGAAGGTGGGAATATCCTTGGCCACGAGGATGGCGGGTTTGCTGAAGAAATAGCCCTGGAAGAAAGAGTATCCGCTCTCAATCCCGTGCTGGAACATCTCGAGGGTCTCGACTTTCTCGGCCACCAGGCGGACTCTAAGGGGAGAGATCTTCTGTAGAAGAGACTTCCGCGCTTCCTCCGGCGTGGCCAGGAAATCCACTTTCACAAAATCCGTGAACTCCAGCAGGGGCTCATAGCGCGGTTCATACACGAAGTCGTCCATGGCGATCAGGTAGCCGGCGTGTTTCAGCTTTTGACAGGCCTGGAGGACTTCGGCGTCAGGCTCCACCGTTTCCAGCAGTTCCACCACCACCTGTTCCCGGGGAAGGAAAAACATGTATTCCTTCAGGAGAATTTCCCGCGGAACATTGATAAAAGCCCGCTTGCCGCCGGTGAGGTCATTCAGGTTGAAGAGGAAAAAGCTGTCCACCATCACCTTGGAAGTGGCCTGATCCGGGTCCGAATGGCGGAATACGTTCTCCAGACCGGAACGGAAAAAGAGCTCATACCCGTAAACATTTCTCCGGGCGTCGAAGATCGGCTGGCGGGCGATGAAGGATTCCATGGGGGTTGTTCCCTTTTCTCAGCGCAAAGAAATTTCACCGCAGAGATCGCGGAGACCGCAGAGGATCCACGGACTGGAATAACGGAATTTTGGAACGGTGGAATATTGGGAAATTGAACGCCACCCTTTGCAAAATAGGCGATCCAATCTATCAACCATCATTCGCATATTTTATTTCCTTCTGTGTTCATCCGTGTCCATCCGTGTCCAATATGAAATTCAGGGGGATCAAAACCCCTTCCTCCGGCTATGCCGCACGGTCTTGCCCTCCTTCCAGGAAATTTCCCACACCCCGGTGGCGACCCGCGGGAGGTCTTGATAGAGCATTTCGGTCTGATGGGTGATCTCGACGGTCTCTCCGGAGGGCGCCGGTTTCTGCAGGATCGTGGAATCCAGGTCCACCATCAGCCGTTCTTTGTCCACCAGGGCATATTGGACATAAACTTCCAGGTCACGCCAGGATTTGTTCTTCACCGCAATCTTCCATTCCCATTCCAGCACGTTAATGCTCCTCGACTGACCTGCGGAAGAGGGGGGGACTTCCCTTCGATAGGCCTGAATCATCCGGAACCCGTGGCTGACGACTTCCAGAGGGTAGCCGTGGGGATCATCCTTGGTGAATTCTTGCCACTCCTGCTGGGATTTGGAGAGGCTGGGACCGAGCAAACGGGGAAGGCCAAAAACCAGGAAAAGGACCAGACAGAGGAATCCGGCCAGAATCAGGTAGATCCATTTTTTTCCCAGGGGGAGGCGAAACCCTTCTCGCCCCAAGATCGGTCTCCGGAACAAGGAGTGATCCGTTCTTCTTCCCAGGGGGGGCCGAAACCCTTTTCGCGCCAAGATAGGTCTCCCGAACAAGCGTGATCCGTTCCTCTTCAAATCAAGTTTATAGCATCCAAGATGGGCGGGTCAATCTTTATAAAGAGCTTGCCCCCCAGTTTTTGAGGAACGAATCCATATCTGAGAAAAGCTATGAAAATTTAGGGGCTAGCTCATGGGGTTCCGGCCGAGAGAATTCGGATTGCAACCCGGCTAGAAATTGGAGTAATCTCCCAAAAGATCCATCGATCCGCATCCAAAACCTTCAGGACGGGAAAAAATGAAAAGGAAAAGGAAATCCATCGAGGTCTTTGGAATCGGCCAGTGCTCGCTGGATTATATCGGGAAGATTCAGGCCTACCCCCCGCCGGACCGCAAGTGCGAATTTACCGACATGGTGATCCAGGGGGGAGGGCCGGTGGCCACCGCCCTGGTGGCGCTTGCCCGCTGGGGGGTGTCTTGTGCCTTCGCCGGGGTTCTGGGGGACGACCTGTTTGGCCGGATGATCAAGGAGTCCCTGGAGGCGGAGGGAATCGATACCCAGGGAGTCAGGGTACGGAGGGGGACCGATTCCCAGTTTGCTTTCATCGCCGCCGAATCGGGCCTCGGAAGAAGGACGATCTTCTGGCGGAGGCCCACCGGGCCTCCATTAGCGACGGGGGAGATCGACATCGGCAGGATCGAGAGAGCCAAGATTCTCCATACCGACGGACGTTTTGCCGAAGCCAGCCTGGCTGCCTGCAGGACAGCCAGAAGGGCGGGGATCCCGGTGGTGGTGGATGCCGATTCTTTCCATGAGGGTCTGATCGACCTGGCCCGGGAGAGTGATTATTTCATCGCTTCCGAGAACTTTGCCGCCGCCCTCCTGGGGAAAGAGAACCCCCGGGAGGCCTGTTGCCGCATCGCTGATCTCGGGCCCCGGGTGGCAGGTGTGACCCTGGGGGCCAGGGGATACATCGCCTTGGCCGAAGGCGACCTGATCGAAAAACCGGCCTACCGGGTGGACCCGGTGGACACGACCGGCTGCGGGGATGTTTTTCATTCCGGCTTCATCTATGGCCTGCTCCAGGGCTGGAAATATGAAAAATGTTTTGATTTTGCCGCCTGGGCGGCAGCCATGGTGAGCCTAAAGATGGGCGGAAGAAGCGGGATCCCCACCCCTCAACAGATCCGCGATATGGGGTTTTGAAATTCTATTTCCAGCGGAAGAGTTTTTCATGCTTTTGGGAACCTGGAAAACCAAATGTTTTCGCTTCAGTTTAAGGTCAAAACGACCGACACATGGGTAGAGGTAATTTTCACCCCGGAATCCTGACCATCATTACGGTGATACGTTCACCCAGAACCAAGGGGGAAAAGTCCTATGTATGGCGTTAAGTGCCCCAAATGCGGTTTGATGCAGCTTCCCAGGGATACATGCCAGTCCTGCGGGAGGGCGCTTGATGGTTCCAAGGGTGGGGGATATGGAAAGTCGAACTTCGCCCCGGGCGCTTTGGTATCACCCGTACCCTTGGAACCGGTCGCCGTGCAGATTCAGCGGGAGAATCAAAACGATGGATGGGAAGAGCCCCGCCGTCTCTCCTTTCATGGATCCGGGGGGACCCTTTTCGGGATCTACCTGCTCAACACTTTACTAACCCTTTTCACCCTGGGAATTTATTCCTTCTGGGGAAAGACCAAAGTTCGAAGTTACCTATGGTCCCAGGTCGAGCTCGAGGGGGACTGTTTCGTTTACCATGGGACCGGGAAGGAATTGATGTCCGGGTTCTCCAAGGCCATGCTGGTCTTTGGGATTCCCCTCACAGTCTTAAACATGTTGCCCAATTTTCTGGAGCCCAAAGAGATGCTGGAGATCGGCTCCCAGGTTTTGACCTATATCATCGTGATGCTCTTCATCCCCATAGCCCTGGTGGGAGCCCGGCGTTACCGCCTCAGCCGGACTTCCTGGCGGGGAATCCGTTTTTCTTTTCGGGGAAAGACCGGGGATTTCATGAAAATCTTCCTGGGGGGAGGCCTTTTAACGGTCCTTTCCCTGGGATTTTACTATCCCTTTTTTGCCGTGCGGCGGCAGGAATTCATGATGGAAAATTCCTACTTCGGCAACCGCCGGTTTGAATTTGACGGAAAAGGCCGGGACCTGTTCAAATCCTATCTCCTCGCTCTCCTGCTGACCCTTCCGACCCTGGGCCTTTCCTGGTTCTGGTTCCTGGCCAAGAAACAGAGGTATTTCTGGGGGCATACCCATTTGGACGCCATCCGTTTCCACTCCACCGTTACCGGCGGAAAGCTGCTGGCCCTGCATCTGACCAACCTCCTTCTTCTGGTGGTTACCCTGGGGCTGGCCTGGTCGTGGGTGATGGTTCGGAATATTCGGTTCGTCTTCACCTACCTGACCCTGGAGGGGATGATCGATCCGACCCTGATCCGACAGGAGGCCCAGGCCGCCTCCGCTACCGGGGATGTGCTGGCCGGGCTCATGGATGCCGGGTTTGACCTGGGAGCTTGATTCGTTACTCGTTATTCGTTACTGGTTTCTGGTTACGGGGTCTATTCCCCAGACGGCCTTTATCAACGAGGAACCAGCAACGAGCAACCAGCAACCAGAATTGATTTATGCACACCGACCTTGAGGGCTATTACCTGGACGGCCGGACGGCGATCCGCCACCGCGCCAGGGTCCGCCTTACCCCCCAGGAATTGCAGGTCATCCTGGAAGACGGGCACTCCGTCTCCTGGCCTTTGAAGGAGGTCCGGCAGCCCAAGAATTTCTACGGAGATGAGCAGATCCGGCTGGAGAGGGGAGGGGAGACCCCGGAAGTTCTCCTGGTCCCCGCTTCCTCCTTTTTAAGAAAATGGAAAGATATCTCGCCGGGCGGGAAAAAACGATTCCATACGCCCGCGCGCCGGAAGAAATGGGCTGCAGCGATTCTCCTATCTGCCCTGGGAGCCATAGGAGTCCTGGCGGGCCTCTATCTCTGGGGAATCCCGGCGCTGGCATCTTTCATCGCCCCCCGCATTCCTGTCTCCTGGGAAGAAAGTCTCGGACAGTCGGTGGTGAGTACCCTTGCTCCCGCAGAAAAGAGATGCCTCGATTCCGCCAGGGGGAAAAGAGTGGAAGAAATCCTGGCCCGGCTGGCCTCTACCGTTCCGCAGGCTCCTTATTCTTTCCGGGTGATCGTGGTGAACCATCCATCGGTCAACGCCTTGGCCGCCCCGGGGGGAACGATCGTCGTCTTTCAGGGCCTTCTGGAAAAGACCCGCACCCCGGAAGAATTGGCCGGGGTCCTGGCTCACGAGATGCAGCACATCCTCCGGCGTCACGCCACGCGCGCCCTGATACAGCAGATGTCCATGAAAGTCCTCCTGGCGGCCGCGGTGGGGGACGCGAAAGGGTTGTCCTACGGCCTGGAAGGGGCTCAGGCCCTGGGTATGCTGCGGTATAGCCGGCAAAGCGAGGAGGAAGCAGACCGGGAAGGGATCCGGATGCTCATCGCTTCCGGCATCGACCCCAGAGGCCTCCTCACTTTTTTTGAAAACCTTCAGAAAGACGATGAAAAATCGCTGAAACTCCCCGCTTACCTATCAACCCATCCCGACTTGGAAGTTCGGATCCAGCAGCTCAAAACCCTGACCGCCGGAGCAGCGGCTTCCTCTCCACCGCTCCTGCCAAATTACGACTGGAAAGACATTCACGGCTTCTGCCCGGCGAAACCCAAACCGAATTCCCGCTAGCCCCCGCGAAATGGCAATCGCAAGTCGTAAGTCGCGAGAGCGCAACCCGGTAAAAACATGTTCGCCCTCACGCCTTGCGCCTTACGACTTCCGGTTTTCATTTGCCTTACTTCTGGGCCTGGCAGCGCCGGTCATTCAATACCTCTTCCGTCTATTTGGCAAAAAGGGGGCAAGCGCCAAAAATCCCTTGCCCCACCCCCATGACTTTGCTATATTGGGGCCGTTCGAATCTCCAAAATCGGTGCAAGGCTTACAGGATTTCTTCCCCCTGGACCCGGGAGGAAAAGGAATGCCTTGGTTCATCCAACCCCATGACTCATATGCCGAGTGATGGGGTTTTTTATTCTCGAGGAAATGATAAAAACCTCTGTGCCCTCCGGGGATGAAGAAAAAAATCAACCGCAGAGCACGCAGAGACCGCAGAGCTTTCCCCTGGTAAAGATAAGAAACCCAAATCGTTTTATCAATATGGACCCCTCTTTTCCTTTCGATCCTTTTTTACCTCTGCGTGCTCAGCACTCTCTGCAGTAAAGCTTTTTTTTGCGGAAGAGATTTCAGCGTTCACCAAAATTTCATAAAAAGGAGGCGATGATGAAAAACTTCAGGTGCTGGCCCCCGTT
>LJUR01000107.1 GCA_001304105.1 Deltaproteobacteria bacterium SM23_61 | reverse complement strand
CCCCCCTCGATTCCCTCCAGCGCCGGGGTCTGTTTTCTGATCCGGACCGAATTCCATCCCATGTGGGGAACCTTTAGGGAACCCTTGCCTTGGGGCACGCCCGGCAGGGAAAAGGGGAAGCGGACGACTTTCCCCCTGAAAACATCCAGTCCTCTGGATAGAGAAAATTCCTCGCTCTCAGAAAAAAGGAGCTGGAGACCCAGGCAGATTCCCAGGAAGGGCCTTCCGGTGCCGCCGGGCAGAACCATGGCGTCGGCCCTGCCGATCAGGGTAGGGTCCTGGGTTACCACTGCCGGGAATCCAACCCGTTCCAGCGCCTTGTGGACGCTCCGCAAATTTCCCATGCCGTAATCGACGATGACGATCACAGCTTCCCTTTCGTGGAAGGAATTCCTTTTATCTTTTCATCCCGGGAGACGGCCTGGCGCAGAGCCCGCCCCAGGGCCTTGAAAAGGGATTCCACCATGTGGTGTCCGTTCTTCCCGTAAACGACTTTCGCGTGAAGGGTTACCGCTGCGTTGTTCGCCAGGGCCTGGAAGAACTCCTGCACGAGCTCGGTGTCAAAATCGCCGATTTTCCGGCGGCGGAAGGGAAGGTCAAAAACCAGGCCGGGTCTTCCGGAAAGGTCCACGTGGACCGAGGCCAGGCTTTCGTCCATGGGGACGAAGGCCGAACCGTACCGGGCAATGCCCTCTTTCCCCCCCAGGGCCTTTTGGAGAGCATTTCCCAGACATATCCCGATATCCTCCGCCGTGTGGTGGTCATCCACCTTCCGGTCTCCCCGGGCTTTCAGCTTTAGATCGAAGAGCCCGTGGGCCGAAAATAGGCTGAGCATGTGATCCAGAAAGGGAATGGAAGTTTTGACCCCATGTTTTCCCGATCCGTCCAGGTTGAGCTCCAGCCAGACCTCGGTCTCTTTTGTCTTCCTTTCAATCTTTGCCTTTCGTTCCATTTTTTTTCCTTTTTTGAAACTGTTTATCCGCGGATTGGGCAGAGAGGAAGTGAATCCGCTTTCATCCGCGCCCCATTCGTTTTTTATTCATGAATTATTCTATAAAGTTATCACTACCCGGCGTACAAATCAAGAAAGAAAGGGGGAAGGGATGCGGCGCAGCCCGAATTGGTATAGGTGGGATAAAGCTTTTACCGCTGCATCCAGGTTCGCATAGACCGGGAACTTTTTCCCCGAAAAAGCCCTCTTAATCAAAAGGTTGTAGTGCCGATCCTCCTCGTCCTCCAGGTAGGGATCCAGGGAAACACAGATCATCACCGGCTTCTTTTCCTTCTCCCGGGCATGTTCGCACCCTTCCACCATCAGGCCGATCAATGCCTTCATGTGGGCCTCGACCCCCTGCCCCAGCGCCCGCCGCAGATACCGAAACTGATCGAACTGAAAAACCAGGGAGTGAATCTTTCGGTCTGAAGCCACGATCCGGATGATATCGGCGATATTCCCCGAGGTGGATACATTGTAGTAGATGGGCCAGGCGTCGAGAGGATTCCCGATGCTGGTTCCCGCAAGGGGGATCAGCCTGCCAAGCGCCTCCAGGGTCTCCCGGGAAAAACGGGGGATTTCCATTCCGGCCTTCAGGGACAGATCCGTCTGGATCACACTGAAGCCGCCGGAGTTGGTGATGATGGAAAGGGACCGGCCTGAAGGAATTGGAGAGCGCTCCAGGGCCATGACCGTGTTCATCATCTCCTCGAAGCTTTCCACTTGAACCGCTCCGGTCTGCCTGAAGAGAGACCTCCAGATTTCAGGGGCCCCGGTCAGGGAAGCGGTATGGGATGCGGCCGCCCGGATCCCCTGTTCGGTCATTCCTCCCTTGATGGCGACCACCGGCTTTCGCCCGGCAGCCAGGGTCAAAGCCTTTTTCAGGCGCTCCGCATTCCGGGTTCCTTCAACGTAAAAGGCGATTATTTTTGTTTCTGGATCGTCGGCCAGGTATTCCAGGAAGTCAGGACCGTCCAGGTCCAGGCCATTTCCATAACTCACCACCTTGCTGAAACGCAGGTCTTTGGTCTTGGCAAAATAAGAAAAGGATTCGGCCACGCTTCCGCTCTGGGCCACAACTCCGATATGGCCCCCTTCTTCCGGCGCCTCCGGGACGATGGCCAGCCCCGACCGGGGGCAGTAAACCCCGAAACAATTGGGTCCGATGAGCCGGATCCTGCCGTCCGCGGCCTGTTTCAGCTTCTTTTCCAGTTCGATCCTCTCGGGGATTCCCGTCTCGCTGAAGCCGGCAGTGTATATCTGCGCCACCTTGACCCCCTTCTGGATGCACTCCTCCAAAACCTGAGGGACAACCGTGGCCGATACGATGAGCATGGCGTATTCAATCCCGGATTCCACGGCCGAAAGGCTGGGATAACATTTCCGGCCCCGGACCTCCGTGTATTTCGGGTTCACCAAAAACAGGCGGTCTCTAATTTTCGTGCTCATCTGGGCGAGGGTGGCCAGGTCCATGGGCGATGCGCCGATGATCGCCACGGACCTGGGGTTGAAGATGCAATCAAACAAGCCGGCGTTGCTTTCCATCAGGCCTCCTCCATTCTACTCGCGGTTGTCCCTTTGCTCTTTTCTCCTGATCCAACAATAGAATAAAAAACTTCTACCCGCAAGAGCAATGAAACTTGAAAGAAATCGAAAGGATAGAAGGGATTCAATGAATCCATCAAACTTGCCGATACGGTGGTCAAAGGTTTGCATTCCCCTGGAAGCGGAAAGGAAAAGCAATGGTTGGCTGGTTGGCCTTCATCCTTGGATTATTGATCGTGGCCTTCGCCGCCGCCAAACAGCTGGGCCATATTTACTGCGTTCCGGTTGCGGTGGGATGGTATGTTCTCCTGCTGCGGGCGTCAAGAAAGAAAAGGCGGGATATCTAGGGGACCGGGGAGCAATCGAATTGCCTTCCCCGCAGGAAATCTATACCCCTCTCAGGAAGCTCGGATGACCGACGAATTGATTCAAGAGGACGGATGGGAGCCCCTTCACGAAGGAGGGGAGACGCTTGTAAACGGGATCGAGGTGCGGGAAGAAGATGCCGCTAAATTTCCTTCCGAGATGATCCAGGATTTCGAGGAAAACTGCACCGAGGAACACCGCCAGAATCTGTACCAAAAAATCATCACCATGAGCACTGCGGATAAATTCCGCCTGGCCATCTTTGCCAACCGGGAAGTAAGGAACCTGCTCATCCACGATCCGAAAAGGATGATCTCCCTGGCGGTGTTGAAGAACCAAAGGGTCAATGAAAAAGAAATCCTGGCCTACGCCCAGAGAAGAGATCTCTCTGAAGACGTGGTCACCGCCATCGCCAAAGACCAGAAATGGAAAAAGAGCTATCCCATGAAGTTGGCTCTGGTCACCAATCCCAAAACCCCTCTTTCCCTGTCCATCAATCTGTTGCCCCACCTCCAGGACAGAGACCTCAAATCATTATCCCGTGACAAAGATGTGGCCCCCGCCCTGAAGCAGAAGGCTCAGGAATTTCTCCGCCAGAGAAATATCAAATAAGCGGTGAAACTTCGTATCTGTCGGCTTCCTTACCCTTGACGAAAAAAGATGCTTGTGGTATTGGGTCTCCATGTTGTAGCCCGAGAAAACGGACCCGCCAAGACGAGATAAAAACTCTCACCCTCCCCGCTCCCCCGTCTCGAGGGATAGGCATGGGGTGGCGGGATCAAAAAGCAAAGGGAGGTAGGGAAATGATTTCGGTGGTTGCCAAGATACCGGTGAAAGAGGGAAAAATGGAGGAAGCCATTTCGATCTTCAAGGAGCTCATGGTCCAGGTGGCAAAGGAAGAAGGCACCCTCAGTTACACCATCAACCAGGGAAAATCCATCCCCAACACCCTGGTGGTCATGGAGCGGTACAAGGACAAAGCCGCCCTGGATGCCCACTCTTCCTCACCCCACTTTAAAGCCTTCCTGCCCAAGAGCGCCGCGGTCATGGCCGGCAGGCCCGAGATCACGGTGATGGAGGAAATCCACTCGATTTAATACCGCGAGAGCGCAAGGCGCGAGCTCGTAAGAGGCTATCCTCTTCCCCGATTTTCTTGCGCCTTGCACCCTGCCCCCTGCACCCTGTTTCTTACGGCCTCATCCCCCTTTTTTTCGGCCCCAGCCCGCTGGGCAGCAGCCGGTAGGCGGTTTCGATCCATTCGCAGAGCAGCGGCCGGGTGTCTCGCGGGTCGATGACTTCTTCCACCCCGAACATCTCTGCTGTGCGGAAGGGGGAGGTTACCTTGGACAACTTTTGTTCGATCTCCTCCCGCAGGGCCTTTGGATCCTCCGCCGCTTCAATCTGGCGCCGGTAGGCGGCCTGCACTCCCCCTTCAATGGGAAGGGAACCCCAATCACCCGAGGGCCAGGCATATCGTAAATTGAGGCGGGAGTGGTTTCCATGGGCCGCACCGGCCACGCCGAAGACCCGCCTCAGGATGATGGAGCACCAGGGGACCGTGGCCTGGTACACGGCAAATATGTAACGGGCCCCGAAGCGGACGGTCGCTTCCTTTTCCGCTTCCACACCGATCATAAAGCCGGGGTTGTCCACGAAATAGACCACCGGCAGGTGGAAGGTATCGCAGAGGTCGATGAAGCGCACCATCTTGTCCGCGGCATGGGCGGTAACCGCCCCGCTGGAGAACCTCGGGTCGTGGGCCATCACTCCCACGGGACGCCCAGACAGCCGGGCCAGGCCCGTGACGACTGCCCGGCCATGCTTCGGGCCGATCTCGAAAAAGAACCCCTTGTCGAGGACCATCCCCAGGATGCTTCGCACCGGGTAGGGAAGGCGCTTGTTCTTGGGAATGATCCTGATTAACTCTTCCTCGCGGCGGTCGGGCGGGTCCGTGGCCTCCTTTACCGGGGGAAGTTCATAGACCGAACCCGGAAGGTAGGAGAGAAAACGGCGGATCTGCTCGAAGGCCTCCTCCTCCGAAGCCACCTCGTTGTCCACCGCACCGAATCCGGTGGTATGGATCTGGGAGCCGCCGAGTTCTTCCTTCCCCACTTTTTTTCCGAAGGCCGCTTCCACTACGGGGGGCCCGGCCACGAAGAGCTGGGCTGTCTTCCGCGGCATGACCGAGAAATGGGAAAAGACCACCCGGGCCGCTCCCAGCCCGGCCACCGACCCCAGGGCCGCGCTAATGACCGGAACGGTGGAAAGGAGCGGTTCCATGACCTCCATGGCCGGGTTGGCGGGGATGTAGGTGCGATCCATCTTCTCCAGGTATTTCACGCTCCCTCCCCCGCCGGTTCCATCCACCAGGCGGATCATGGGCAGGCGGAGGTCCAGGGCCATCCGCTCGGCATAGGGCGCTTTCCTTCCGATGGCCGCGTCGGCCGCCCCCCCGCGGATGGTGAAATCGTCCGCTCCCACCACCACTTTCCGGTTATCGATCTTTCCCGTCCCCATGATGAAGTTCGAAGGAAACAGCTTGACCAGGCGGTCTCCCTCAAAAGCGGGAATTCCGGTGATGGCCCCGGTTTCATGGAAGCTTCCCCTGTCCAGCAGCCTCTCGATCCGCTCCCGCACATTCAGCCGGCCGGCGGCGCGGTGGCGGGCCAGGTTCTCCTGGCCCCCCATCTGCGAGGCCAGGGACTCGCGAAGGCGAAGTTCTTCCACCTCCGGCAGCCATCCTTGATCCCTATCATCCTTTGAACCGTCCATGCCGTCCTCCTCCTTGCGGGAAAAGAACTTATTTCCTCTTTGACCCAGCTGAAAAGGCAGTCAATTATACCTGGAGGTTATGGATGAAAGTCAATATGGTGAAAGAAAAATAGAGCGGGGTTGAATTTCCCCCCCTTTTACTCTCATGGCATTCCCTTTGCCGTCATAATGACCTTATCATCGATTTGGAAAAACACCAGCCGGGTCGCTCCAATTCAGGTTTAAAGAAGTCTTGGGGGTTGTATTCTCAAAAACCAATGTCCCTTGCTCTGAAGATAGCTTCTTCACGAAAAGCCCCGGTCATAATTCTGCCTTGACAAATTTTCTCCATTTATATAATATTTCATGCAACAGGGTTGCATAATGGCGAACACATGAAAATCATCAAATCAATCAAAACTAGTTTGGCGATTTTGAACTCTTTTTCCAAGGATACCCCCCTTCTCGGAGTAACCGAAGTCTCCAAAAAGCTTGGCCTCTCGAAGAGCACGGTATCTCGAATTTTGTCCACCCTCGAGCAAGGCCGGTTGGTTGCCAAAATTCCCGACAACCAAAAGTATTGCTTGGGTTCAAAGGTCTTAGAACTGGCCAACATTTTTCTTTCGGGGATCGAATGGAGAACCCATGCAACCCCTTATCTAAAGGAACTCCGAAATAAAACGGATGAGACCGTGATGGTCTTTGTAATGGATGGAGATCACCGTGTCTGCCTGGAAAAATTCGAGGGGTCTCATGAACTCCGACCGATGCTGAATATCGGGGGTCGTTATCCCCTCCATGCCGGGTCCGCCGGGAAGCTGCTTCTGGCTTTTCTGCCGGAAGATGAAAGGAAAAAAATTCTGGCCAGAACCGGATTGCCACGTTTCACCTCATCTACGATTACTGGGGCGAAAGCTTTAGAAAAGGAGCTCCTCCTGATCCGAAAGCGAGGCTATGCGATCAGTCACCAGGAAAGGATGAATTTCCTCTCCTCCGTTTCAGTCCCGATTCGGGACCACAGCGGAAAGGTGATAGCAGCGATCTGCATCGACGGGCCAACAGTTCGCTTCACCGCAGAAAAGGTAAAAGAATTCAAGGTCTTGGCCATTGAGGCGGCCCATCAAATATCTAGTGTGATCGGCTTCAAAAGGCCCAACAGTCCATAACAGAAATAAGCTGGAACAGGGGTCCCAGCTTTTGGGTTATCCCCAACGAATGATTTCTATAAAGGATAAATGATGAATTCCCCTAAATCCGCTACGGTGGTTGAGGTTGGACCCAGAGATGGGTTCCAAATGGAAAAGAGATTCATAGAAACGGATACCAAAATTGAAATCATCAATGCCTTAATCAAGTCGGGTATAAAACGCATCGAAGCGACTTCTTTTATTTCCCCGAGGGCGATCCCCCAAATGCGCGATGCTTCCGAAGTTGTCAACAAAATCCTTCGCCCGAAAGATGTTTTCATAGAGGCCCTGGTCCCAAATCCTAAAGGGGGAGAAGATGCCGCTCAGGCCCGGGTGGATGGGATGAGAATCTTTCTTTCCGCTTCTGAGAGTCATAATCGGAAGAACGTGAACCGGACGATTGAAGAAT
The DNA here is from genome assembly GCA_001304105.1 of Deltaproteobacteria bacterium SM23_61. Lineage (GTDB taxonomy): Bacteria > Desulfobacterota > SM23-61 > SM23-61 > SM23-61 > SM23-61. Next base: position 11,776 of record LJUR01000107.1, on the reverse strand, counting down.
CCCTGTCGGGGTTCAAAGAAATTATGCGCATCGCTGAAAAAGCAGGAATTCCTGTTGCCGCCGATATTGCCGTAGCTTTCGGTTGTCCATTTGAGGGGGATATTTCCTTAGATAGGCTTCATCGGATAGCAGATCGCATGCTGGAGCTGGGAGTCAGGGGGATCACTTTGGGAGATACGACGGGTATGGCCACACCTCTCATTGTAAGAAAAACCTGTGAGTCGTTGCTAAAGGCTTATCCTGGTTTGGCCCTGGGAATCCACCTCCATAACACTCGCGGAATCGGACTGGTAAACGTTTATGAGGCTTTGAGTCTGGGTTTAACAAATTTTGAATCATCCGTGGCTGGATTGGGAGGTTGTCCTTTTGCACCGGGAGCGACCGGAAATGTTTGCACGGAAGATATGGTGTATCTGTTCCATGAACTGGGAATTCAAACGGGTATAGATTTGAGCGAATTGATCAAAGTCGCGCGGAAAGTAGAACAGGTAATCGGTCGGCCTCTCCCCGGGCAAGTCATGAAAGCCGGGGCACGGTTGGATCTGCACAGTTTCGCAATCGGTTGAGATTGGAAAGGAAAGGACTATGCCTTTGACGGGAATAAAAGTCATCGATTTGACCCGTATTCTTTCCGGCCCCTTCTGCACGATGCTCTTGGCGGATATGGGGGCTGAAGTGATTAAGATCGAGCCCCCGAGGGAAGGAGATCCTTTGAGGACTCAGGGGGCGATGAGAGACGGGCTTAGCTGGTACTACGCCTCATTCAATCGCAATAAGAAGTCCGTTACCCTAGATCTCTATTCCCCTGAGGGCAAAGAAATTTTGGAATCTTTAATCAAGAAGAGCGATGTGGTAGTGGATAACTTTCGGCCCGGGGTGATGGAAAAAATGGGTTTTGGCTACACTCGCTTGAAAGATATGAAGTCCGACATTGTATATTGCGGCCTTAGCGGATTCGGGAAAGGTGGGCCATACAAGGATCGGCCGGCATTCGACTTCATCATCCAAGCCATGAGCGGCCTCATGAGTTTGAACGGCAAAGAGGGAGAGGAACCTATTCGGGTGGGAATTCCCATCAGTGATTTGATTGGGGGTCTTTATGCCGCTTTTGGTATCACCGTTGCCCTCTGGAACCGATCAAAGACCGGACAAGGGCAGGAGATCGAGACGTCTCTTCTGGATGGAATATTGAGTTTCTTCGCCTATATGAGCGCCAATTACTTCGCTACAGGACAGCTGCCCCGGCGCACGGGTAATGACCACCCCATCATTGCCCCGTATGGGGTTTTTAGAGCCAAAGACGGGGATATCGCCATCGCCCCAAGTAGCGAACAAATCTACCAGAAGTTCATCGAATCTCTGGGGTTGATTCGTCTGAACCAGGATGCCGATTTCAGCACAAACGAGCGTCGAATGGCCAATCGTGAAAAAACCAATGCCATTATTCAAGAAAAAATTGGAGCCCAGTCACGAGAATACTGGATTGAGTACCTGAATCGCAGCGGCATTCCTTGCGGGATCATCATGAACCTAAGTGAGGTATTTAACGACCCACAGGTCCGGCATCAACAAATGGTACTGGAAATTGATCATCCCGAATATGGAAGGGTTAGAATGACCGGATTCCCCGTTAAGCTTAGTTCCACACCCTGCCAAGTTCGCCTGCCGGCCCCCCGATTGGGCGAACACACCGAGGAAGTCCTGAAAGAGCTGGGGATGACCCAGGAGACGTTTTCTGCACTTCGGAAGAGAGGGGTCATTTGATTACCCGTGATTTTCTCTTTTCCCAACAGCCCAATTCGCCCAAGCCGCTGGCTTGGGGGACAGATCCTAGCGGGTGATTCCCCAGGGATGCACGTTTATGGCCATAAACCTTCGTACCAAAACAATGAAAGGAGGGTCAGAAGATGAAGAGGAAAATAACGGTCGCTACTTTTGTGGTGGGGCTGTCGATCCTTCTCTTGATCGCCCCCTCGGCCATGGCCAAGAGCTTAGTGTTGAACACGGCTCTAACCTATCCATCATCCTTGCCTATTCTTGGAGAAACGATCACTTATTTTTCCAGCAAAGTGAAAGAGGTCAGCGACGGTCAGCTAATCTTCAAACTGTTCGAACCAGGAAAACTGGTGCCTGCCATGGAGATCCTGGAGGCGGTCTCCAAGGGGCGGATTCAGGCGGGCTATTCCAACCCCGGCTTCTCCGCAGGGAAGCTCCCAGCCGGACCTTTATTTTCCAGCATACCCTTCGGCCCTGAGGCCCCGGAGTTTCTTGCCTGGATGTACCACGGCAACGGGATGAAGCTCTACCAGGAAATGTATGATCGTGCCGGTTACAAAGTCAAGGTGTTCATCGTAAACATGGTTCCCCCCGAGACCGCCGGCTGGTTCGCCAACGAGATCAAGTCGATCGACGACCTGAAGGGGCTTAAAATTCGTTTCTTCGGTTTAGGCGGACAGGTAATGCAGAAGCTTGGCGCGGCCGTTGCCCTGACGTCCGCAGGCGAGATCTTTCCTGCTTTAGAGAAGGGTGCCCTGGATGCCACCGAGTTTTCCATGCCCCTGGTGGACACGCGGCTGGGCTTTTCCAAAATTTGCAAATACAACTATTTTCCCGGATGGCACCAGCAAGCCACAGCGAATGAGATTATCATAAACAAGGAGGTCTGGGAAAAGAAGCTCACCAAGTCACAGCGGGCGATCATTGAGACGTGTGCGATGGCCACCGTGGTCAACATGTTGGCCCTGGGCGAAGCCTCCCAGGCCAAGGTCATGAAGGAAAATGCCGAAAAACACGGAGTGAAGAACATGTATTTCTCTCCCCAACTTATCAGCACCTTCCACAAAGCCTGGGAGGAGGTTGTTGCCGAGCAGGCTGCGAAAGACCCCTTTTTCAAGAAAGTCTACGAGGATCTGCAGAATTTCCGCAAAGAATATGCCTACTGGGCTGGTTATGCCTTTTTGCCCCGGGAGTCTGGGGCGAAACCTCCCCAAAAATAGGGTTGCACAGAGGAGCTACGGGCGCCCACCATAGCACGGGCGCCCGCTGAATATCCAGGCACGATCTTGAGCCCTAACCAAATCGATTGCAAGGACTTAAAGGACCATGGACCCGAAGAAGGATGAATCCCCTTCCATCTGCAGGAGAATCGAGGCTTTTATTACCGGCATGGGGAAAGCGGTATGCTGGCTCAATGTGGTTTTGGCGGCCGTGATAATTGTGCAGGTGACCCTGAGATATGTTTTCAGGATAAATTTTGTAGCCCTGGAGGAGTTCCAATGGTATCTGTATGGGGTGCTCATCATGCTCGGCTTGTCCTTCGGGGTGACCACGGACAGACATATCCGGCTGGATTTGCTGCACAGGAACTTTTCCGGCCGGAGGAAAGAAATGGTCGAGGCTTTGGGTATTCTTTTTTTGCTGTTGCCCATGGCGGTGATTGTTTTTATCCACGGACTTGATTTTACGGCCAGTTCCTACCGGGTGAACGAAGCTTCCGATTCCCCTCTGGGGCTTCCCTACCGATGGTTGTTTAAAGCGGTCATTCCCCTGAGTATGTTTTTATTGGGCGCCTCAGCGCTCTCCCGACTGATTCGGGCAGCGGCCTTCCTTGTTGCCGGCCGGAAAGCGGAGAAGGGCAATGCCCACTGAATATTTCCTCGTTCTTCTCATGTTCGGGACTTTCATTGGGCTATTGTTCACCGGCTTCCCCATCGCCTTCGTCCTGGGGGGCACGGCCTGCGTGTTTTCCCTGGTTGGCTACCTTTCCGACCTCTACCTGGGTTCGGCCACCGGAATCGGTTTTAATCCCATTGGAATGATCGTCAGCCGGATCTACAGCCTGATGAGTAATTGGGTGCTCGTGGCGGTCCCCATGTTCATCTTCATGGGGCTGGTGCTTGAGCATGCCGGGTTGGCCGAACACAAGAGCATGCAGGCTCTTTTCGGAAGGGTTCGCGGGGGCCTGGCCGTTACCGTGGCCGTCATCGGTATCATCTTGGCGGCGTCCACAGGAATCATGGGCGCTTCGGTGACTCTATTGGGCATCCTCTCTCTGCCCATCATGCTCGGTCAGGGTTATAATAAATGCTTAGCAGTTGGCATTGTGGGTGCCTCGGGAACCCTGGGAATCCTGATTCCGCCTTCCATCATGCTGGTCGTGATGGCCGACCAGTTGGCCATCTCGGTCGGCGACCTTTTCATGGGAGCCGTTTTCCCCGGGTTGGTTCTGGGGGGACTCTACATCGTCTTTATTCTCATGTATGGCCTCCTCTACCCCAAAGGAGCGCCGCTCCCGCCGGATGCGCGTCCGATCTCCTGGAAAATATTGGGAGAGGTTCTATTATCGGTCTTGCCCGCTGTGGGACTGATCGTGATCGTTCTGGGATCGATCTTTGCCGGCCTGGCCACCCCTACGGAAGCTTCAGGAGTCGGCGCAGCAGGGGCTATTTTGTTGGTTGGGGCCCGGGGCAGGCTGAACCTGAAGATGATCCAGGGGGCGGCCATAGAAACCTTCAAAACAACCGCCTTCGTCTTTGGGATCTTCGTGGGTGCTACTTTTTTTGCCCTAGTGATGCGGCTGCTGGGTGGCGACATGCTGATAGAGAATTTATTGGCCCAAATACCCCTCGGTCCTTACGGCATCATCATGGTGATTTTGGGAGTTATTTTTTTATTAGGATTTTTTCTCGATTGGATCGAGATCTCCCTCATTATCCTGCCTCTTGTGGCCCCTGCAATCACCAAGATGGGGCTTAACATCAATGGCTATGGGGTAGTGGAGAACCCGTCGCTCGTGTGGTTTACGGTCCTGAATGCGGTAATCCTGCAAACATCCTTCCTCACCCCGCCGGTGGGGTTTACCATCTTCTTCTTGCAGGGGATTGTTCCCAAAGACGTCCTCTTGTGGGATATTTACAAGGGAATCATGCCTTTTGTCATTTTACAGCTGATGGGAGCGGCGGCGGTGATAATATGGCCGGAACTGGTGACCTGGCTCCCTTCCATGGCCTATAAATAGGCCCGAAAATACCCTTTTTCCAAATTATGGGAGAAGCATCTATGCTATGGAAAATCATTCCCTTGATCCCCTCTGAAATGGTCATCGATATGGGCCGTATGACTTACTTGCGCGGACATGGCAAGGCTCTGTGGTTGCCCTGCCCCTTTTTCATCGTCAAAGGGGAGCGAGTCACCTTCATGGTAGACACCAGCGGGTCTGGGGAAGTCATGTCCAAGATGAGAGTGGAACCGGTTAGAGACATCCTGTCTTTTCAAGAGGCGCTGGCAAGCGTGGGTCTGAAGGCCGAAGATATTTCCCTGGTGGTTTTAACCCACCTGATGTACGACCATTGCGCGAATGCCAAGCTGCTCCCCCATGCCCGGTTTGTGGTCCAGAAAAAAGAGCTGGAATATGCCCGGAACCCCCACCCTCTTTTTGCCGGTGCGTATCCGCCGCGCTTGTTTGAAGGTTTGAATTTCCAGGTGATTGAAGGCGACTATCCGCTCATGGAGGGGATTGACCTCCTCCTCTCACCGGGGCACAGCCCAGGCTGTCAGTCGGTGGCCATAAAAACGTATGCCGGATTGGCGGTGATAACCGGTTTCTGCTGTGTCATGGATAATTTTCATCCAGAAAGCGGCTCTGCCTGGGTGTCGGAGAAAGTCCCCGAAGTTATCCCTCCCGGCATCCATTTGGACATGCGGGAAGCCTATGCCAGCGCCAAAAGAGTAAAAGACATTGCTGATATCATTATTCCCATGCATGATCCTTCTCTTAAGACCAATTCCCAAATCCCCGACTAGAAATTGTGGGATCGCCAGATTTTGGCGATAAAAGACCCTCGTTAGTCAATCTGACAATTGCCTTGGCCAAGGGCCGCCAGAAGTCAAGATCAGGTTCTAAGACTGCCTTGTTTCCTACCGAAATATAACCCATAATCATCCCGGTATCGGGATATATGTTACCTCCTAACTTGGTTCGCCTTTGGACAAAATCAAAGAAATTTTCATAGACCATTTTGGCATTTTAGCAATCCTTCCTTGCATATTGATCCTTGCCCGCATCGAACAGGTCAGCGGGAATACAGGAGACAGCCCTTCTCATTACCTCGTTCCAACCTCCTCGATCAGATTCTCAGTTGTGCCACATCTTCCCGAAGCTCAGTCCCCCAACCCGGCCCCGTGGGAATTTTCACGTACCCCTCCTTGATCTCGGGAATGCGGGTAACGAGCTCCTCCCGCAGCGGAACGTCGTCCACGTCAATCTCCAGGATCCGGACGTTGGGCAGCACGGAACAGAGGCTCGCGCTGATGAACGTGGAGAGGTGGCTGTAATAGTTATGGGGCGCCACGTTGTACTCGAAGACCTGGGCAAGGTCGCCCACTTTCTTCGCCTGGCTGAAACCCATCCAGGCCACATCCACCATGAAAACATCGGCGCAGCGGGCCTGGAAGTAGGGAAGAAAGTCCTGCATGTAGATCTGGTTCTCGCCGGTGCAGATCTTGGTGCTCGTCGAGTCCTTGATCTGCCGGAGGGCTTCCGGGTTATACATGTCGATTTCCAGCCAGAGCAAGTTATAGGGCTCCAGGATCTTGGCGATCCGCATGCAGCTCTCGGGCTTGAAATTGAAGTTCAGGTCGAGGCAGATGTCCAACTCCGGCCCCACCGCCTCCCGGAAGGTGCCGATCAGGGTTTCAATATGCTTCAGCATGCTGTTGGAGGCCACTTGATCCGTGGAAACCGGCCGGCCCTGCGCTGCTCCAAAGCCGTCGAAATGCACCCGGGCGGGGTCTCCGGGGAAGACGATGTTGGTCTTGAGAGCGGTAAAGCCCCGGCGGACAACTTCCTTCCCCAGCTCGGAAATATCGCCCATGGTCTTTATGGGAGGGGTGCCCATCTCGGGGTACAGCGCCCTCGTCGTCCCGCAGTGAGACCAGTATAACCTCACCCTGTCCCGCGTAGGCCCCCCGAACATTTCCACCACCGATATACCCAGGGCCCGGGCCTTGATGTCCAGGAGCGCCAGTTCCACGCCGGCAATGGCCTTGGCGCGGATTCCCAGGGGCTCGGCAATGGCATGGCGGGACATCTCCCAGAATCTCATCTCGTAAGCTCTCGGATCCTTGCCCAGGAGCAGGGGCTTCAGGTCCTCTACGGCCCCGGCCACGGCGAAGGGTCCACGGGAGACACTGCATTCCCCGTACCCCACGATCCCCTCGTCCGTCCCGACCTTGACGAAAACCCAGGGCCGCCAGCCTGCATCGACGATGAAGCTTTCCACGCTGGTAATCTTCATTTTTCCCCTCCCTCAGAGAAATTTTCCGTCTCGAGTTCTGCTATTTTATCTTCTCCATTATCTCCGCGTGATCCGGGAAGCGGTGTTCCTCTTTCTTCGAAAATATCAATTTCCCGTCGGCCACGACTTCAAAGACACCGCCGCCGGATTTGATCAGTTTCGCCTCCACCCCCGATTTCTCCCGGATCGCTCCTGCCAGACTGGCAGCCTCGGGATAGTAGCTTCACTCATTGCAGTATTCGATGGAAATGGTCTTCACCCTACCCTCTCCTTTCCTGGGGATTTTCAGGCTATCTTAGCATTTCCCCGGGTCCCCTTCAACAAACCTTCCCCTTTGATCCAAAGCAGAAGCTTTTTTCTCCGGCACGTTCTGGGCGAACCTGCCGGGAGGCCCCTCGGGGTGATCATGCCCCCTCGTCAGTGGCGTTGACCGGATCAATCAACCCACTTATTTTCATCCTACCCTTGGACACAGACAGGGTTTTCACTTTTGGCACTTCTCCCGAATCCCCCTTGCCTTGGCAACGAGAATGCCGGCCGATGGAGAATCGACCGAAATTACCCTTTGGATCGGGAGAAGACCCTCATTTTTTGACCTCCATTCCAGCCTACCAAAATTTGCCTCACTTTATGAAGGCTATTTTTTCCTTGAATCGAAAAGCGGTTTTGATTTAAAATCCCCCAAAAAGCTTTTGTCTAATCCGGCCCATCCAGAATGAACCAAAAACCAGGGGTTTCTGCACTTGATACTCCTAACTCCGCCGCGACATTCTGTAAAAAAGGGGGGCGAATCAATGAACAGGAATTGGAGAAAAGGGGGAAAGAACGCGGGGACGTTCATCGCTGCGATATTCGTTATTCTCACTTCCGCAGGCCTGACCCATGGAGTAACGATGGAATTCGGACCGGAGTTCAACCCGGCCAATAACCATTATTATGCGATCTATAGCACCGGCAACCCGGAAATATTCATAGGATGGGATTCTGCAAAAACGGCCGCCGAGGATCAAGGGGGCTACCTCGCCACACTTTTAACGGCGGAGGAGGATCGATTTGTCCTGGATGCCTTTGCCGGCGCGATAACCCTTATCGGTTTGCGGGCCTGGATTGGCTTGACAGACGTACAAGAGGAAGGATCTTTTAAATGGGTAACAGGTCCGGAAGGCATCCAGCCTTTGACCTACAACCATTGGTTGCCGGGAGAACCCAATGATGCAGGTGGCGGTGAGGATTATGTCGAGTGGAGAAATGAGCCAGGGGGATATGGCACCAACCAAGCCTGGAACGATGTTCCCATCGATGCCTGGGGGATTTCCCAGTTTATGGTTGAATTTGATACCAACCCTATACCCGAACCAGCAACCTTCTTCTTGTTAGGTTTTGCCCTTATCGCCGTCTTCGGCGGGTACAAGAAGCGGTTTAAGAGATAAGCCTGGCTTCCGGAGGAAGTCTCTGGCCATCAGCCTGAGGCTTCCTCCCGGTCCTTCTGCCGAAATTTCTCCCCGCAGTGCTTGCAGAACCGGGCATCAAGATCATGATCCTCGGTGAGGCACTCGGGGCAGACCCGTAGTTGCTCTTCTTTACCCCTCTGGGCATTGGCGAGCTCGACGGTAACAATCCCTGTAGGGACCGCAATGATACTGTACCCCAAAATCATGATGAAGGAGGCAAGGGCCTGGCCGAACGGCGTCTTCGGCGAGATGTCTCCGTATCCCACAGTGGTCAGCGTGACGATCGCCCAGTAGATGCTCACGGGAATGCTCGTGAAGCCGTTTTCCTCTCCCTCGACGAGGTAGACAATGGAGCCGAAGATCACCACGAGGGTGACCACGGTAGACAGGAAAACCACGATCTTGCGCCGGCTGGCGATGAGGGCTTCGCCCAGGATCCGGGCCTCTTGGATGTAGCGGGCGAGTTTGAGGACCCGGAAGACCCGCAGGACTCGCAGGATCCGGATCACGAGGAGATACTGGCTTCCGGGCAAAAGAAGACTGAGGTAGGTGGGCAGGACGGCAAGGAGATCGATGACCCCGAAGAAGCTGGTGGCATACTCCAGCGTTTTCCTCACACAGGCCAACCGGAGGATGTATTCGAGCGTGAAGAGCAGGGTGAACAGCCATTCGAAAAGGTATAGGATCCCGCCGACGCGATCATGAACCTCGCCGACGCTGTCGAGCAGAACAATGACGACGCTCGACAGGATAACCGCGATCAGGCCCACGTCAAAGGCCTTTCCCGCGGGCGTATCGGCCTCGAAGATGATTCTGTATAGTGTGACCCGCCAGCCCCCGGAGATTTCCCGTTGTCCTTCCATGTGGTCTCCCCTTCCCCTAGCAGGAACGGTTTGCATGGTGCCCCTCGATAGCCTTTTCTCCTAATTTTTATATTCGGGCACCAGAAAAAAGCACATAATCCTTCTGAACCTCTTCGAGAGAACCTCGGTGGAATCTCCTTTCCTCTCAGGGTTCAACCGCGGCTAATGTTCGGAGAAAAGCCGGGGAGTTCTAAAACTATTTCTGGCGAGGTATCCGGTTGGCCTCCGCATCATTCTTTGAAGGGGATTCTCTTTTCGTATTCGGAAGCAGCGGCCTCCATAGTCGTGAACACAGCCCCGCCATCTTTTAGCTTCCTGATCAGTTTTTCCAGGATCGTCATGCGCCCGCCTCGTCCGATCACATAGGGATGGAAGGTGTAGATGATCACTCCCCAATCCATCATTTTTTTCATGTAGTTGAAATCATTGATCCAATCTTCGAGAACCAGGTTTGGGTTCATCAGCCCGGGCAGGATCCATTCCTTCGTGCGGATGAATTCAAAATGGGGATGGTCGTCGAGGGTCCAGCTGACTGGCATCTCAATTAATTTGCTGGTTTGGCCGAATAACGCTGGCTTGTCGAGGGTGATTAAGTCACCCTTACGCACACGATAGGGCGTGAAATCGTTGCCCATCATACTGCTGTCATAGAGGAAACCATGCTTGAGTAACAGTTCCACCGAATGCGGAGAAAGGTCCCATGCCGGCGAGCGGTAGCCGCGCGCATATCGGCCGGTAAGCTTTTTAATTTCCTCGTTGGCCCGCACGAGCCCGTCCTCTTCTTCCTGGCGGGTAAGCAGGGCCGGCGGCACGTGAGTCCAGCCATGGTGGGCGATTTCGTGGCCCCCATCGTACACTTCCTTGCATCGGTCGGGATAGGTCTCCAGGGTGTGCCCGGGAATATACCACGAGCTGAGGATCCGGTGTTTCTTCAGGAGTGCGAGAATCCGTGGGGTGCCCACATCGGCACCGAATTCCCCGCGCGACACAGGGGTAGCGGAAGTCATGCCCCGGGCGATGAAACCGGACATGGCATCAAAATCGAAGGTCAAACAGGCCAGATGTTTCTTCATTTTACCCTCCTTTGTACAGCAATACTGTGGATGTGAGGCAGGAGTCCTAGTGTCGTGTCTCAGAAATAAGCTGGCTAAGTCGAGCGCTTGGCCAGGAGCCGAGAGTCAGACCGCTGCGCTTGCCAAAATAGGCATTGGTCCCTCCGGAGCCCATGGGGATTTTACAGCGGATGCTGCCAAAGGGTCCGATTTCGAAGTACTTACGAAGGGGGTAGCCCGTTGCCCGTGTTCCTTTGCGGAAACCCGGAGATGCGGTGGAAGAAAACTTTCCCCCCGCCGGATTTTGGCGGCGCGCATCAGTCCGACCCTCGGCTCCACGTGAAATTGTATGCCTATTATTTTGGGAACACGACATTGGGACGCGGAATAAAAAAACCGAATGGGTCATGGATGAACACCGACCTTACATTCGCAAAAGACTAATGAAAGACTTTTCCATCCACCCACAGGGCCTTGAGCAAGGCTTTGCCGTCTTTGCGCAGGACGGCCTCCACTCTCAGATCCTGGCCGATCCGGCCGGATTCGATTTCCCGCCCCTTCCTTTCCTGGACGAAGAAGCTTTCAATCCCGTATTCCACCTGCAGCAACCGGAAGGGGGTCTTCTTGATGCCCGCGATGACCCCCGTGAGAGACGAACCTCCCCGACAGGGATCTTTCCGCGAAGGCTCTTCCTCGGCAAAGCTCGTCACTCGCCCCCGTCGGTCCAGGCAGAAGGTCAGCCGTGCTCCGGGTTGCATTTCAGACCACCAGCGAGGGGAGAGATGATGGAGAACCCCGTCATCATCCTTCACGATAATCTCCCACCGCGAAGAGTCTTTCCTCTCCAACCCCACCATGCCCTGGATGAATTTTTTCCCGGAAGGCAGACTCTTGGTTACCCCTGCCGCTTTCCAGGTCCCGTCAGTCTCCGCCTCTAGGATGACATAAACCTTCTCCCTGGGCCGGAAACTCCCTTTCACTGACAGACGATCCAGGTCCAGGGACGAGATCTCGTAGGAGAGGCGGACATAGTCCCCCCGAAACAGATCCCTGGGGTCCACGGGAGAGACCCGGAGCATGACTTTTTCCCCCGTCTCAACCCAGTAATGGCGGTA
>LJUR01000106.1 GCA_001304105.1 Deltaproteobacteria bacterium SM23_61 | reverse complement strand
CTTTCAAAAAAGAAGGGGGTCAACCTCCTTAATCAGCTGAATCGACCTTGGATGAGGGCTGCTTTCTCCGGGGGATGGGGGAGCCAGGTTTCTTTTTCATTTTTGGGGTTTACACGGGGAAACATTTCATGGTATAAATCTTGGAAAATACATGAGAACTCATTTTTTCTAAGGAGAAGGAAGAAATGACCAAGTTCCAGCTCATTCAAAAACTCATGGAAAAGTCCAACAATCTGGCCCAACAGGACGCCAAGACCATTGTGAACACCATCTTTTCCTCCATGTCCGACGCCCTGGTGAAAGGGGAAAGGATCGAGATCCGCGGATTCGGGAACTTCACCGTGCGGACCTACCAGTCCTATCTGGGGAGAAACCCCCGCACCGGGACCAAGGTGGAGGTGTCCCCCAAAAGACTGCCTTTCTTCAAGGTGGGAAAAGAGCTCAAGGAGCGGGTGGATACAACCGCTCCCGCCCCGACGACAGAGTAACCCTTCTTCTCTTTTACTTCCTTCTCGAGAAGAGTTCTCTTACTTGCGTTTTCTCCGCTGGACTCTTGTTCTCTTGAGAAGCTTACGGTGTTTGTGTTTGGAGATTTTCTTCCTTCTCTTCTTCACTACACTGCCCATTGTCTGACTCCTCTCATCCATTGCTCTTATAAAATATACCGCTTCCATTCCCTTCAGGATTTTCGCCCCATCTTTTTTCGCCAGGCCTCCAGGCGCTGGCTTATGATCTTTTCCAGGCCCCTCTCCGTCGGATGGTAATAAGTCCGGGTGCCCAGCTCCTTCGGGAAGTAATCCTGGGGCACGATTCCCTCTGCGTAATCATGGGCATATTTATATCCCCGGCCATATCCCAGGTCCTTCATCAGGCGGGTGGGGGCATTCCGGATGTGGAGGGGGACCGGAAGGGCTCCCTTTTCGGCCACATCCTTCTTGGCAAGATCGTAGGCCGTGTAAAGGGTGTTGCTCTTGGGAGCCGTGGCCAGGTAGACGGCGGCCTGAGCCAGAGCCAGTTCCCCTTCCGGCAGTCCTACGAAGTGAAAAGCCTCCATGGCCCCTAGAGCCACGGTCAGGGCCTGAGGGTCGGCCATGCCGATATCTTCGCTGGCAAAACGAACCATCCGCCGGGCTACGTAGAGAGGATCCTCTCCGGCTTCGATCATCCTGGCCAGCCAGTAGAGCGCTGCATCCGGGTCACTCCCCCGGAGGCTCTTGTGAAAGGCAGAGATGATATTGTAGTGCTCCTCCCCATCTTTGTCGTAGAGCAGCGACTTGCGCTGCATCGCTTCCTCGACGATGGGAAGGCTGAGGACCCGAACCCCCCGATCATCCGGGGGGGTGGTTACCACCGCCGCTTCCAGGGTGTTCAAGGCCACCCGGGCATCCCCATGGGCCATCTCCTGCAAGAATTTCCTGGCCTCGGCCGTCAGTTCTGCCCTCCATTTTCCCAAGCCTTTCTCTTCTTCCTTCAGGGCCCGGATGAGGATGCGGTCGATCTCCTCCGCCGTCAGGCTCCGCAGGGTCAAAACCTTGCAGCGGGAGAGGAGGGCCGAATTGACCTCGAAGGAAGGATTCTCCGTCGTCGCCCCGATCAGGATGATCGTGCCCCGTTCCACGTGGGGAAGAAAGGCATCCTGCTGGGCCTTGTTGAAGCGGTGAATTTCATCCACGAACAGGATCGTCCGCCGGCCCCGCCTTTTCTGTTCCTCCGCTTCCTGGACCACCTGGCGGATCTCCTTCACCCCCGAAAGGACGGCCGAGAAAGCGATGAAATGGGAACGGGTGGAGCGGGCAATGATGGAAGCCAAAGTGGTTTTACCCGTGCCCGGCGGACCCCAAAAGATCAGGGACTGGAGCTGATCCTTCTCGATCAAAGAGCGGAGAAAATGCCCCGTACCGAGGAGGTGCTCCTGCCCGGCGAAATCTTCCATGCGCTCCGGGCGAATCCGGTCCGCCAGGGGGATCAGGTCTGGCTTTTCTTCTGCCCGGGGCCTGGCGGCCTCAAAAAGTTCCATGGGTCCGTGGCCTCCGAAATGAAATCAGCCTATCACAGATATCCCCCACCTTTCAATCCCGATCCTTGCTTTGCCCGCCTTCCCTTTTCCCCAGATTGTCGTCAGAACGGTTGAATTTCAGGAGTGGCCACAAGATTGTCTGGGGGTAGAAAAAGGAATCACCAAAATGAAGGCGGCCAAGGGTATTTAAAAACTCAGCCTGGGCTGGAATTCCTTATAGACAGCCTTTCATTTTTATAATAAAATCCCCAAAAAACGGGAAAGAATTAACGGTTTAGCCCGGGGGTCCCGTGTCCCCTGTGATGAGGAGGAATCGGTGTTCAGCCGCATCGGGATTGTCATGAAACCCAACAAGCCGGAGGCCCTGGCCCTGGCCCGGGAGATGATCGGGTGGCTAAAACAGAAAAACACCCAGGTCTACCTGGACACCTCGGTCGCTTCCCCCATCCATTATGCTCCCTCTTGCCGCCCGGAAGAAATGAGCAAGTGCGTGGATCTTCTCGTCGTTCTGGGTGGCGACGGAACTCTCCTGAGTGCGGCGAGGCACATGGAAAAAGAGGATATTCCCATCCTGGGTGTCAACCTGGGGGGACTCGGCTTCCTGACCGAGATTACCCTGGAAGAACTCTACCCGGTCCTGGAAAGGATCCTGGAGGGAAAGGTGGAAATCGAAAAGCGGATGAAGCTCCACGCCACCGTCTTCCGCCAAGGGGAAAAGGTCGGGGAATATACGGTGCTGAACGACGCAGTCATCAGCAAAAGCGTTCTGGCTCGGGTCATCCATCTTCGCAGCAGCGTGAACGGAGCTTATGTGACCACCTCTTCTCATCCCCGACGAAGCCACCGTGGAATTCACCCTGGAGACGGAGGAGAGCGACGTCCGACTCACTCTCGACGGGCAGGTGGGCTGCGACCTCCTCCCCTTCGACCGGGTGGTCATCCATAAATCGGGCCAATCCGTTTCTTTCATCAAGTCTCCCTTCAAGGACTATTTCCAGATTCTCCGGACCAAGCTCAAATGGGGGGAGCGCTGAGGGAGTTGAAAAAGCTTTCCCATGCTCACCGACCTGACCATCAAGAATTTCGCCATCATCAACCAGGTTCACACCCAGTTCGGCCCCGGGCTGAATGCCCTCACCGGGGAGACGGGTGCCGGCAAATCCATCCTGGTCGACGCCATCAACCTCCTCCTGGGAAGCCGGGCTTCCGCGGAGATGATTCGGACCGGCCAGGAAGAAGCCTCGGTCGAGGCCTTCATTGAACTGGAAAAAGACAAAGGATCCTCTCTTCTGAAGAACCTGGGGCTGGAAAAATCGGAAGGCCTCCAGATCCGGCGGGTTCTTCATCCCTCCGGTAAATCCCGGGCCTTTCTCAATGGAACGGCCATTACCCTGCACATGCTCGAAGAGCTGGGCGAGGAAATGATCCACATTTACGGGCAGCACGAGCACCAGCATTTCCTGGACCCAGTCCGGCATATTGACATCCTGGACGGATCGGGGGGACTCCTGGACCTGAGGAATCAATTCCAGGAGGTTTTTGCCCGCTGGACGAAAGCCACATTGGAACTCGAAGACTTGATCTCCCGGCAAAAGCAGAGATCGGAGCGGATGGAATTTCTTGCCTTCCAATCGGGGGAGATCGGCCGGGCCCGCCTGAAAATCGGGGAGGATGAGGAGCTGGGCGCCGAGCGGTCCCGTCTGACCCATGCGGAAAAGCTTCAATCCCTTGCCCACTTTGGGGCCGAGGTCCTGTACGGGGAAAGCGGTTCGGTGGTGGAGCGTCTGAAGGCCACCCTCCAGCGGCTTAAGGAAGGGGCCAGGGTCGACCCGGCCCTGTCCCCTCTGGTGGCCTCGGTGGAATCCATTCTTTTCCAGTCTGAAGACGTGGCCTCTTCGCTGCGTTCATACGGTGAAAAGATCTTCTTCGATCCCAAGCGCCTGGAAACCATCGAGTCCCGGTTGGACGAGCTGAGCAGACTCAAAAAGAAGTACGGTCCCACCTTGGCGGAGGTCTTAGCCCATAAAGAAAAGATCGACGAAGAGAGCAAAAACCTCGGAAGCCTGGAAGAGAAAATCTCCCAGCTGGAAAAAGCGTCCTCGGAAGAACACACCCAAGCCCTGGCCATGGCCCGGCAGCTCTCCCGGCGGAGAAAAGAGGCGGCCCTGGAGCTGGCCTCCAAACTGGAAAAGGAGCTTTCCACCCTGGGGATGAAAAAGGTCCGCTTTCAGATCCGGGTTGCCCCTCTGGAAGGAAAAGAGGGCGAAGGAGGGCCAGGTCCCCGCCTGCATGAGAAAGGAATGGATCAGGTGGAGTTCCTCCTCTCCCCCAACCCCGGAGAGGACTTGAAGCCCCTTTCCAGGATCGCCTCGGGCGGGGAGCTCTCCCGGATCATGCTGGCCATGAAGCGGATCTTTGCCGAGGAAACCATGGTTAGGACCCTCATTTTTGACGAGGTGGATGCCGGAATCGGGGGGGGGATTGCTGAAATCGTGGGCCGGAAGCTCAAAGAAATCGCGAGGCACCATCAGGTCTTCTGCATCACCCATCTTCCCCAGATCGCCTGTTTTGCCGACACCCATTATAAAGTCACCAAGAAGGAAGCCGGGGGGAGGACATACGTGGAGGTCCAGCGGCTTTCCGAAGAGGAACGCCTGGAAGAGGTCGCCCGGATGCTCGGGGGTCTCAAGATCACCGGGAAAACCATCGACCATGCACGGGAGATGCTCCGCAATGCCAAGCAATAACGTGCATGGTTACAAGTTATTCGTTATACGTTATTGTTTACTGGCAAAGGAATATGGCTTACAAATCCTGCATATAAGGTTCCATATGGATAGAAGGAACAGGAAGTGGTATCCAGGAGCGAATAACGAATAACCTATAACGTATAACGAGTAACGAGTAACGACTATGCCCGTACGCAAAGCCAGAATCAGCGACGTTAAGAACATCCATAAGCTCATCGAACGGGCCGCCAAGAGGGGGGAGATGCTGCCCCGCTCGCTGAGTGAACTCTATGATAACCTTCGGGATTACTATGTGTACTGGGAAGAGAGTGGGGAAGGGATCATCGGCACCTGTGCGATGCACATCTGCTGGGAGGATCTGGCCGAGGTCCGATCCCTGGCAGTGGAGGAAGCCCGACAGCATGGGGGAATCGGAAGCAAGCTCATTGAAGCCTGCCTTTCTGAGGCCATTGGTCTGGGGCTTTACCGGATTTTTGCCCTCACCTACCGGCCGGGGTTCTTCCAGAAGCATGGTTTCAAAGTGGTCGACAAGGCCATCCTCCCCCATAAAATCTGGGCCGATTGCATCAAATGTGTCAAATTCCCGGATTGTGACGAGATCGCCGTGCTGCTCGAGGTGTAAAAAGTGTAAAAATTGGGAGAGGGATATGGGGAAAGGGCTGCCCGGGAGGGCCATTTTCCCGCCCGCAACTTGGAAAAAAATTTTGGGAATTTAATAATTCCAGATAGTTATAAATTTTTTTGAAAAAAGTTCTTGACAAGAATTGTTTCTCTATGATAACTGAGTGCCTCAATGGGGCGAAGCGCAAACGGTGCTCAGTTTTCGGGGTGGAATCGAAAATCTGCCCCCATGGAAGCCCCGCGGAGAAATCCCGTCGATCCATCGGAGCTGAAGTTTGGGCAGAAAACATTACACCGTTCTAGTTTTTTCCCAGCAGGCCGCCAGGGTCAAGAAATTTATATTCTCACCCCTGACCCTCAAAGTGGGGGCCGCGGCCCTAATCCTTCTTTTTATATTCTCCGGTTACCTTTTTTACGATTATATTTCCCACCAGAAAAAAACATTTGACCTCAAAGAAATTCGAAACGAACTGAGCTTCCAGCAAGCCGAAATTCAATCCTTCCTGGAAAAGATCACTCTCCTCGAGGAGCAGCTGACCCGGCTCAAGCTAGTTGAAGAGCAGGTCAAGAATGGCCTGAAGGAAGTACAGGAGTTGAAAAAAGAAAAAAAGGTAAAGAAGGTTCCCCCGCCACCCCGCCTGCCGGGAAAGACCCCCAAGAGATCGGAATCTTCCAAACCCAAGCATTACTCCTCTCCCCTCCGGGGAAAGGAAGTATCGATCCTGGAAAAAGAGCGGCCCGAGTCGGTCAGCCGGCTTCACCTGGATCTCCTGGAACTCTCCAAAGAAGTCTTCCAGAGGGAACAGAACCTGAAAGAGCTGAAAGAGTCTCTGCATGCCCAGAAATCCGTTCTCCTCTCGATTCCCTCCCTCTGGCCGGTCATCGGGCGGATCACCTCGGCTTTCGGGGAAACCCGCTTCAGCCCGTCCTCCGGGGGAACAAGGCCCCACCAGGGAATCGATATTGCCGCCCCCACGGGAACTCCGATTGTAGCGCCCGCGGACGGAGTGGTCATCATTGCCGGCAGGGAAGCCCAATACGGCCACCTGGTTTCCATCGACCATGGCCACGGTTACACCACGAGGTATGGCCACCTCAAGGATATTCGGGTCAAACCAGGGGATCGAGTGCATGCCGGTCAGATCCTGGGAACCGTGGGCACTTCGGGAAACACCACCGGCCCCCATCTTCATTACGAAGTGAGAATTCATGGCCGGCCGGTTAACCCCTTTCCCTACCTTACCCAAACCCTGTAAATTTTCCTTTTCCTGACCCTGAAAATATGATATTTTAAGCTTGGGTTGATTTGCGACCCCGATAAGGGTTTCCGGCTTTATCGGGGTTTTTATTTATTTTATTCTAACCACAGAGATCCCCGAGGACACAGAGGAAATATTCTTTAACTAAAGAAAAGTATTGTCTTTTTCATCATCTCTGTGAACTCTGTACCCTCTGGGGTAAGAAGATTTAAAAAAATGTTTTTTGATTCCTTACAGAAAATTTTCGGCAGCAAGAACGAGCGGGAGATCAGCCGCCTGAAGCCCCTGGTGCAGGCCATCAACCAGCTGGAGCCGGAGATCCTGAAACTGACCGACGCCCAGCTGAAGGCCAAGACTGCGGAGTTCCGCGAGCGCCTCGCCCGGGGAGAGACCCTGGATGACCTTCTGGTGGAGGCCTTTGCCGTCGTCCGGGAAGCCTCCCGGCGGACCCTGGGTCAGCGCCATTTCGACGTACAGCTCATCGGGGGTATGGTTCTCCACCAGGGAAAGATCGCCGAGATGAAGACCGGCGAAGGAAAAACCCTGGCCGCCACCCTCCCCGTTTATCTCAACGCCCTCGAAGGAAAGGGCGTCCATGTGGTCACCGTAAACGACTACCTGGCCAAGCGTGACGCTGCCTGGATGGGCGCCATCTACAGCTTCCTGGGCATGTCCGTGGGGGTCATCGTCCATGAACTGGACGATGACCAGCGCCAGCAGGCTTACCGCTGCGACATTACTTACGGCACCAACAACGAATTCGGCTTCGACTACCTGCGGGACAACATGAAGTTCCGGCTGGAGGACATGGTCCAGCGGGAGCTGAACTACGCCATCGTGGACGAGGTGGACTCCATCCTCATCGATGAGGCCCGGACTCCCCTGATCATCTCCGGACCCGTAGAGAGGGTAATGGAAGACGGGTATTACGAAGAACTGAAGCCCCTGGTCATCCGCCTGCGGCAGAGCCAGAGCCGGTTGATGGACGGGATTTTCCACGAGGCTCAGAAACTCCTGAAGGAAGAACCGGAGAGTGAAGAGGCCATTGAGAAACTCCTCCTGGTGAAGCGGGGAGACCCCAAGCATCCCGCCTTCCTGGACCTCATCGCCCAGGAGCCCGCTCTCAAGACCAGGATCGATCGACTGGAATCCTTTCTCTCCGGCCAGAAGACCCTCTCCCATTTCCTGGGAAAACTCTACTGTTCGATCGACGAACGCTCCAATGCCGTCGAGATGACCGAAAAAGGGATGGAGCTCCTCTCCAAGGGACAGCCCGACGCCTTCATCGTTCCTTCCTTGGATGAGGGGTACATGGAGATCGATTCCAACCCCGCTCTTTCGGCTGCGGAAAAGATCCAGGCCAAGGAGACCCTGGAGACCCGGTACCGGCAGGCCTCCGAGCGGATTCACACCGTCCATCAGCTGGTGAAAGCCTACTGGCTCTTCCAGAAAGACGTGAACTACGTCATCAAAGACGGCCAGGTGATCATCGTCGACGAATTTACCGGCCGGATGATGCCCGGCCGCCGCTGGAGCGACGGCCTCCACCAGGCCATCGAGTCCAAGGAAGGGGTGAAGGTTGCCGAAGAGAACCAGACCCTGGCCACCATCACCTTCCAGAACTACTTCCGCATGTTCAAGAAGCTGGCCGGGATGACCGGTACGGCCGACACGGAAGCCGCCGAGTTCCAGAAGATCTACAAGCTGGAGGTAATGGTCATCCCCACCAACAAACCCATGATCCGGGAAGACTTCGCCGACGTTATCTACCGGACCCAGCGGGAGAAGTATCAGGCTGTGGTGGAGGAGATCAAGGACTGTTACCGCCAGGGCCAGCCGGTCCTGATGGGAACCATCACCATCGAAAACTCGGAGAAGCTCTCCCAGATGCTCCGGGCGGAGAAGGTCCCCCACCAGGTCCTCAACGCCAAATACCACGAGATGGAGGCCAACATCATCGCCCAGGCGGGCCGGTATAAGGCGGTCACCATTTCCACCAACATGGCCGGGCGGGGAACGGACATCATGCTGGGCGGAAACCCCGAAGGATTGGCCCGGGAAGAGGCGCGGAAGCGCAAAATCGACCCGGCCGCCGATCCCGCGGGATGGCAGAAGATTCTGGAAGAGATGCAGGGCCTAACCTCCAAAGAGTACCAGAAGGTCATCGAAGCCGGAGGCCTTCACGTTCTGGGCACGGAGCGGCATGAATCCCGGCGGATCGACAATCAGCTCCGCGGCCGTTCCGGGCGACAGGGGGACCCGGGCACCTCGCGCTTCTACCTTTCCCTGGAGGATGACCTCCTCCGGATCTTCGGTTCCCAGCGGATCTCCGGCGTTATGAGCCGTCTGGGGATGGAAGAGGGACAGCCCATCGAGCATTCCCTGATCACCCGGGCCATCGAAAACGCCCAGAAAAGAGTCGAGGGCCACAACTTCGAGATCCGCAAGCACCTCCTGGAGTACGACGACGTGATGAACAAACAGCGGGAGGTGATCTACGGGTTGAGGAAACAGGTCCTGTCCCGGGAAGGGGTTCCCGAGGAGATGCAGGAGACCATCGAAGAGCTGGCCGAGAGCCTGGTGGATTCCATCGCCGATACCAAGACCTACGCGGAAGAATGGGACTACCGCAGGCTGAGTGAGTCGGTCATGCGTCTTTTCGCCTTCGTTCCCGAGATCCGTTCGGAGGAGACCGCGGAAATGACCCGGGAAAAGCTGCTGGAAAAGGTCACCACCCGGGCCAAGGAGGTGTACCGCAAAAAGGAGGGCGAGTTCGGTGCCGAGACGATGCGATATTTAGAACAGGTGATCTATCTCCAGACGATCGACTCCCTGTGGAAAGAGCACCTGCTGGGCATGGATCATCTTAAGGAGGGAATCGGCCTGCGGGGGTACGGGCAGCGCAATCCCCTCCAGGAATACCAGAAGGAAGGATACGAGATGTTCTCCGAGCTCGTCTCCAGCATCAAGGAGGAGACGATCCAGAAACTCTTCCGGGTCCAGATCGCCCGCCCTGAAGAGGTGACCCGTTTCGAAAAAGTTCAAAAGAAACCCATGGTCATGAGTCACGGAGCGGAAGAAGTGGCCGAGAAGGCCCAGCCCGTGAAGAGAGAAGGTAAAAAGATCGGTCGCAACGACCCCTGTCCCTGCGGCAGCGGGAAAAAATACAAGAAGTGCCATGGCAGATTTGCGAGCTGAATTGGGAGTTGAGAGTCGGGAGTCGGGAGGTGCAAAAGAGCGGGTATTTACAACTCCCAACTCCCAACTCTCAGAATTTCTATTGGAGTACGGATGAACGAGCATATTCCCCCGGATTTTCGCGTCCCCGGATTTCTCGCCGCGGGCCTGGCCGCGGGTATCAAGAAAACCGGGGTCAAGGATTTCGCCCTTCTCTATTCCCAGGTCCCGGCGGCTGCCACTGGGGTCTTTACCATGAACCGGGTGAAGGCCGCCCCTGTGCTCCTTTCCCGGGAGCGGGTGAAATCCGGAAAGGGGCGGGCCATTCTGGTCAATTCCGGCTGCGCCAACGCTTGTACCGGCCAAAAGGGGATCCGCGACGGCCAGCGCCTCTCACGTCAGATTGCTTCTGCCCTGAAAATCGACCCACGGGAAGTCTTTCTGGCCTCCACCGGAGTCATCGGAAAGCCTCTGCCCCTGGAAACGATGGAGAAGCGTATTCCCTTGCTGGTGGCTTCCCTTTCTTCCGGGGGACTGGCGGATGCCGCTCTGGCCATTATGACCACGGACACCAAGCCCAAGGGGGCGGTGGTGCGGGGCCGGGTAAACGGGAAGGAGGTCACCCTGGCGGGCATCGCTAAGGGGGCCGGGATGATCTCCCCCAAAATGGCGACCCTTCTGGTCTTTGTCCTGACGGACACCGCCGTCTCTTCCGCGGCCCTGAGGAAAGCCCTGAAGGATGGAGTCCAAGAGTCCTTCAACCGGATCACCGTGGACGGGGATATGAGCACCAATGATACCCTTCTGATCCTGGCCAACGGGAAAGCAGGAAACGGCCGGGTTCTTCCGGGAACGCCCGGCTTCAAGAAATTTTCTATCCTTCTTCGAGACCTCCTTTCTGCACTGGCCAAGAAGACGGTGGCCGACGGGGAAGGGGTGACCAAGGTGGTCCGGGTTCTGGTAGAAAGGGCCCGCACGGCTTCGGAGGCGGAAAAAGTGGCCAGGGCCGTTGCCAACTCGCCTCTGGTGAAGACGGCCTTCTTCGGGGAGGACGCCAACTGGGGTCGGATCCTTTGCGCCGCCGGGTATTCGGGCGCGCCCATCGACCCGGAGAAGGTGGATATTTTCTTCGATGACGTCCAAGTGGTCCGCAGGGGCCAGGGAGCAGGGCCGGAGAAAGAGGAACCGGCAACCGCGATCATGAAAAAGGGAGAGTACACGGTTCGTCTCGACCTCCACCGGGGGGCCCAAAAGGCTTTTCTCTATACCACCGATTTTTCTTTCGATTACGTAAAGATCAATGCTTCCTACAGGAGCTGAGAGTTTAAAAGGGCCCAAGGTGCAGGGCACAGGGCACAAGGTTTTTGCCTTGAGCCTTGAACCTTGAGCCCCTTTTTACCGTTCTCGATTCCCCGCTATTTTTCAGCTTGCCATTGCAAAAAAGATTGGTAAAATGAAGAGATATTAAAAAACGCACACTTCCTTGCCGCCTCGGGTGTCCGGTCGGTCCGGATCGACGGTCGGCGTAAAGGGAAGTGGAGGAAAAAACCCAGGAGGAAAAATCTATGTCTACGGTCACCATGAAGCAGTTGCTGGAAGCCGGGGTTCACTTTGGCCATCAAACCAAGCGGTGGAACCCCAAGATGAAGGAGTACATCTTTGGCTCCCGGAACGGGATCTACATCATCGACCTCCAGAAGACCGTCCGGCTCTTCAAGGAAGCTTACAAATTCGTGGTCGACACATGCTCCCGGGGGGGTACGATGCTCTTTGTGGGAACGAAGAAACAGGCCCAGGACTCCATTATGGAGGAAGCCACCCGGGCCGGGATGTTCTACGTGAACCAGAGGTGGCTCGGCGGAACGCTGACCAATTTCCGGACCATCAGAAAAAACATCGACCACCTGAAAAAACTCGGGGCCATGAAGGAGGACGGAACCCTCGAAGCCCTTCCCAAAAAGGAAGTCCTCCAGATGGACAAACTGCGGGCCAAGATGGAGAAGACCCTGGGGGGGATCAAGGAAATCGGCAGGTTGCCCGACGGGATTTTCATCGTGGACCCGAGAAAAGAGAGAATTGCCGTTCATGAGGCCAGGAAGCTGGCAATTCCCATCGTGGCCATCGTGGATACCAACTGCGACCCTGATGAGATCGACTACATCATCCCCGGCAATGACGACGCCATCAGGGCCATCCGCCTGATCTCCTCCAAGATTGCCGACGCCTGCCTGGAGGGCAAGCAGCTCCGCGAGGCCCAGCTCTCGGCCGAAGGAGCCGAGATGGCAGAAGGAATCCCCCCGAAGGTTGAGGCGCCCGAGCCGGAAGCGGAAAAAGAAGAAGGCCAAAGCGAAGAAGATGAAGGATAAGGAAGGGGGCATTTTGTGGAAGTATCAGCAAACATGGTGAAAGAACTCCGGGAAAAGACCGGAGCCGGAATGATGGACTGCAAGAAGGCCCTGGCCGAGACGGGCGGGGACTTTCAGAGGGCTTTGGATTATCTGCGGCAGAAGGGATTGGCCACGGCCGCCAAGCGGGCTGGCCGAGTGGCCTCGGAAGGAAGGGTAGGATCCTACATCCATGCCGGCGGCAAAATCGGGGTGATGGTGGAAGTCAACTGCGAGACGGACTTCGTGGCCAAGACGGACGATTTTCAAGCTTTTGCCAAAGATATTGCCATGCATATCGCCGCCAGCAATCCTTCCTACATCCGGAGGGAGGAAGTCACGGCGGACGTTCTCGAGCGGGAAAAAGAAATTTACCGGGCTCAGGCCCGCGACGCCAAAAAGCCTGAAAAAGTCATGGAAAAAATCGTAGAGGGAAAGCTGGAGAAGTTCTACGGCGAGGTCTGCCTTGTGGAGCAGGCCTTCGTGAAGGACCCGGACATTACCATCCAGGATTTGTTGAACGGGCTGATCGGAAAACTGGGGGAGAAGATCGAAATCCGCCGCTTCACTCGTTACCAGGTGGGAGAAGGGATCGCCAGGAGTTGAAAGCTGCTGCCCAGCCGGTTTACAAACGGATCCTCCTGAAGCTCAGCGGCGAAGCCATGATGGGTAACCAGGAGTACGGCATCGATCCGGTCGTGGTCCAGATCGTGGCTCAGGAAATCAAAGAGGTCAGGGCCCTGGGCGTGGAAGTGGCCATCGTCATCGGCGGCGGTAACATCTACCGGGGCGTCGCGGCCAGCGCCGAGGGAATGGACCGGACCTCAGCCGACCACATGGGGATGCTGGCCACGGTGATCAACAGCCTGGCCCTCCAGGATGCCCTGGAAAAGATGGGCATCTTCACCCGGGTCATGTCGGCGATCGAGATGCACCGGGTCGCGGAGCCCTATATCCGCCGCCGGGCCGTCCGCCACCTGGAGAAGGGCCGGGTGGTGATTTTTGCCGGGGGCACGGGTAACCCCTTTTTCACCACCGACACCGCGGCCGCCCTGCGGGCCATGGAAGTGAAGTCCCAGGTTATCCTCAAGGCCACCAAGGTGGACGGGGTCTATGACCACGACCCGATGATCCACCGGAAGGCCAAGAAGTTCGCCAAGCTTTCCTACATCGAAGTCTTGAACCTCGGTCTCAAGATCATGGACGCCACGGCCATTTCCTTGTGCATGGAAAACCACCTTCCCATCATCGTCTTCAACCTGACCCGGCGGGGAAACATCCAGCGAGTGTTGCTGGGCCAAAAGATTGGAACCATTATTGGGGGGACATGAATGTTTAAAAAGGATTTGTTTACGGGCGAGCTGAAAGCGAAGACCGAAAAGTCACTGGAGTCCCTTCGCAAGGAGCTGGGCCGCGTGCGGACCGGACGGGCCTCCCTGGCGCTGCTGGACGGCGTCCGGGTGAACTACTACGGGGCCCCGACTCCCCTGGCGCAGGTCGCCTCCCTTTCCGTTCCCGATGCCCGGACCATTGCCATCCAGCCCTGGGATCCCAAAGTGGCGGGGGAGATCGAAAAGGCCATCCAGAAATCGGATTTGGGGCTGATGCCGCTCAACGACGGGAA
>LJUR01000105.1 GCA_001304105.1 Deltaproteobacteria bacterium SM23_61 | reverse complement strand
CTCGCTCTTCTTTTTCCCATGACGGGAGACCACCAGACGTTTGTCAGCGTGAACCACGGTCATCGGTTTTTCCACCCCCGGGGAGATGAAATACCCCATCTTCATCTCCAGGGCTTTCCCCAGCTTGATCAACTCGCCCAAAGGGGGGATCATTTTGTTCGCCTCGACTTTTTCCAGGGTTTCCAGGCTGATCCCGGTGCGGCTGCTCAAATCCTGGAGGGTCAGGCCGCGCATCTCCCGGGCGCTATGGATCCGGGACCCCAGACTTTCCTTGGGAGTCACGCGGGGGGCGGGTTCATGGACTTTGAAATGAGTGGGGTCGGTGAGGAGGTCCCCATGATCTTCCTGCCGGCGATGGAGTTCCTTTTCTTTTTTTTCGCCTTTGGGTGTTTTCTTCCCTCTTATTTTCTTCATCTCCTCCTCCTTCCGGAAGCAACCGCGGAGAAACTGAAAAGACAAAAATCATTCACCGCAGAGCTCACAGAGATCGCAGAGTCAGAATATACAGGATAAAATATTTTCTTCATCTCCAAATTCGTTGGTCGAATGTTTCATGTAAGCCTGCCAAGGGCCCGGAAGGAAAGCCAGATTGCGCAGCAAGCATCGGCGGGAGATCCGCTTTCCATGAACCCCCTGTCGGTCATCCGCAAAGCGCAGCGGGGGCGGAATTAGTAAGCTTCGAAGAAATAACCGATACCCCCGCCACCGGTTGGGAAAGATATGCGCCTCATGATTGCAAGCAAGATGGCTTTTCTTCCGGGCCCATGAAATCACAGGGCATTCTGAAAAGACCAGCTCCTTGGCTTTCAACGAATTTGGAGATGATCCAAAAATTTAGACTCTTCTTTTTTAAATTGCCCTTCCGGTTACTCCGATGTTCCGGGCGATGACGATTCTTTGAATCTCAGATGTCCCTTCGCCGATCTCCAAAAGTTTATGATCGCGGTAAAACCGCTCGATCTTATACTCTTTCATGAGCCCGTACCCGCCGTGAAGCTGAACCGCGTGGTTGACACACCGGCCCATGACTTCGGAGCAGTACAACTTGGCCATGGCCGCTTCCTTGCCGAAGGGACGGTTATTCTCCCGCAGCCAGCAGGCTTTGTACAGGAGGTTCCGGGCCAGTTCAACCTCCGTGGCCATGTCGGCGAGCTTAAAGGCATTGATCTGGAAGGAAGAGATCGGTCGTCCGAACTGCACCCGGGTGTTGGCGTAATGCAGGGCCATCTCAAAGGCACCCTGCGCTCCCCCCAGCCCCATGGCGCCGATGGAGAGCCGCCCCCCGTCCAGGATGGCCAGCATCTGGTGGAACCCGTCCCCTCTTTTCCCCAGAAGGTCCTCCCGCGGGACGGCGCATTCGTCGAAGAAGAGTTCTCCCGTGTTGGAAGACCGCCACATCATCTTCTTCTTCATCTCCCGGGCGGTGAAGCCGGGGGCATCCCGGGAGACCAGCAGACAGCTCAGCTCTCTCTTTCCATCCTCTTTCTGCCCGGTGATGGCCTGGACCACAACTACGCCGGTCAGCGGATTCGCCGAGTTGGTGATAAAGATCTTGGACCCGTTGATGACCCAATGATCCCCCCGGAGCTCCGCCTTGGTCTTCGAGCCCCCCGCATCCGACCCGGCTTCGGGTTCCGTGAGCCCGAAGGCGGCCAGCATTTTCCCGGTGCAGAGTTTGGGAAGCCATTTCTTCTTCTGCTCTTCGCTGCCGTAATAATAGATGGGCCCGATTCCCAGAGAATTCCCGGCGGCAATGGTCGCAGCCTGCGACCCGTCGACCCGCGCCAGTTCTTCCACGGCTATGATGTAAGAAATGTAGCCCATGTTGGAGCCCCCGTACCTCTCCGGCACAAAGCACCCCAGCAGACCCAGGTCTCCCATCTTGAGGGTCAGCTCCACGGAAAACTCTTCTCGTTCATCCAGTTGCTCGGCCAAGGGGGCGATTTCATTTTCGGCGAAGTCCCGGACGGCCTGGCGCAGCAGGTTCTGCTCTTCGGTGAGGTCAAAATTCAGGGCCATCGTTCATCACCTCGCGGGGAGATCTCGGGAGAAAAGAAGCAGTCGCATTCAATATATTTTTTTCTCCCGGGGAAGTCAAGAATTTCATTTGGTTTTTCACGGGACGCAGATGAACGCAGCGGCTACGCCCCAACCAAAAGGAATCACCCCCTCCCTCCCCTCCCCCCTCGAGGGGGAGGGTTAGGGTGGGGGGGACGCGGATGAACACGGATCAACACGGATCAGATAGGATTTAAAATTAAGAACAGAACTCTGTCGCCTTTGACTCCGGACTCCCTACCGGCGCGCGGCAGCGCGCCCCTACAAACTCCGAACCTTTTTAGGCACGAATATACACGAAGATCCCTCACCTCTCAACTCCCAACTCCCAACTCTCAACTCTCACCTCTCACCTCTCTCCCCTCACTCCTCACCTTTCACCGCTTCTGTCAACGAACCTTGATAACTTTTCCGCTTTGTGGTAGGGAAAATAGCTATCAGCGTTCAGCCATCAGCTATCAGCTTTCGGCTGTCAGTACAGATGAAAAAAACGAATTTCGGCTGAAAGCTGAACGCTGACTGCTGATAGCTGTGTGGTGATTGCTGACCGCTGAATGCGGATCGCTGAAAGCTGGAGGCTGCATGATGATTCGAATTTTGGGAATCGCTGGAAGTCCGGTGAAGGAAGGGAATACCGAGGTCCTGCTCAGGGAGGCACTTGGAGCTGTTTCTGACGCTGAAGTTCGATCCGAGGTCTATAACCTTTCGAGTTTGCAGATCGAGGGCTGCCGGCACTGCAACTGGTGCATAAAAAACCAGACGCCGGAGAAATACTGCGCCATCTCTGACGGGATGGACGAAATATATCCTGCCGCAGAGCAAGCCGATGCAATCATCCTGGCCACACCGGTGCACATCGGACGGATGTCCGGCCTCATGGCCAACATGATCGACCGGATGCGGGTCTTCGTGTACGGGAACGCCCACCGGGGAAGACTGAACGACAAAGTGGGAGCCGCCCTGGTGGTGGGGTTTCTCCGCCATGGAGGGCTGGAAATGACCCTCACCATCCTCAACAACACCTTCGCGCTCTTCGGGATGATCCCCGTGGGCCGCGGGGGAATGGTGTTGACCAGCCTGGAGGGAAAAGGAAAGGTGAATAAGGGAATCCGGCATATGGCCCTGGAAGACGGGCTTGGGGTTTTAACCGCCAGGGACGCCGTCCAACGGGCCGTGGAGCTGGCCAAAATAATCCAGGCGGGGAAGAAAGCCCTCCGGAATGCCTAGCAGGCTGCTGAGAAAGTCCTCTGAAGTCCCAGGTCGTCATTCCTGCGAAAGCAGGAATCCAGGGTTTCCCGTGAAAACGGGAACCCAGATTTTCTTTACTGGTTCCCCGCTTTCGCGGGGACAACGTCTGGACTCCCGCTTTCGCGGGAGTGACGGAAAATTGTGGTTTTTCCGCATCTTGCTAAATTTTAGGGCAAAAAAAAAGTTGCTGATTACTCGTTGCTGGTTGCTCCTTTTAGACTGATCCGGTTGCTTGGCAGACTTCATCGAAGAGAAACGAGTAACGAGTAACGAGCAACAATTTTCTGCAATCCGCAATCCATGGGGATTTCCAAGATCCCTCCGGGAGGACCCTGTGCTAAAGATTCTTTTCACCCCGATCAAGATTAACCGGATGGAGCTCAAGAACCGGATCGTCAT
Organism: Deltaproteobacteria bacterium SM23_61; assembly: GCA_001304105.1. Taxonomy (GTDB): domain Bacteria; phylum Desulfobacterota; class SM23-61; order SM23-61; family SM23-61; genus SM23-61. Next base: position 8,745 of record LJUR01000105.1, on the reverse strand, counting down.
GCCGGCCATGCATTATTTGTCCTCCTGGGAAGGGATGGTGCTTCCGCACCATGGGGATTATTTCGTGGAGCGGGCCAAGGGGGGAGCGGCCCTGATCATCATCGGGGGTTGTACCGTCGATGAGACCAGCGGGGCCATCAACATGCTCAGCGTCAGGGACGACAAGTTCATCCCCGGCCTTGCTGGACTGGCCCGGGCGGTTCAGGCTCACGGGGCCAAGATCGCCGCCCAGCTTTACCACGCGGGACGCTACTCGCACGCCCTGCTCATGGGCGGACGGCAATCGGTCTCCTCTTCCCCCCTCCGCTCTCGTTTTACGGGCGAGACCCCACGGGAACTTTCCACTCCCGAAATCCAGCAGGTCCAGAGGAATTATGCCCTGGCCGCAGCGAGGGTCCAGCGGGCCGGTTTCGATGCCGTCGAGGTGATTGCCTCGGCCGGCTACCTGATCAGCCAATTCTTGTCCCCCATCGTGAACCGTCGAAAAGATGAATACGGGGGAGATTTCGAACATCGGATGCGTTTCGGCCTGGAAGTGGTCGCGGAGATCCGCCGGGAGGTGGGCCCCCATTTCCCCATCATCGTCCGGGTGGCGGGCAACGAGTTTATGGAGGGGGGGCTGGCCAACGAGGAAGCCCGTCTGTTCTCCCAGGCCTTGGAAAAAGCAGGGGTGGACATGATCAACGTCACCGGGGGATGGCATGAAACCCGAGTTCCCCAGATCACCATGGGGGTGCCCCGGGGCGGTTTCGCCTACCTCGCCCGGGGGATCAAGCAGGCGGTCCGCATTCCCGTCATGGCCTGCAACCGAATCAATGACCCGGTTCTCGCCGATCAAATTCTCCGGGATGGGCAGGCAGACCTGATCGGGTTTGCCCGCGGGCTCATCGCTGACCCGGAGCTTCCTCAAAAGGCCCGGGAGGGGCGCTTCGACGAAATCAATTACTGTATTGCCTGTAATCAGGGATGCTTCGACCCAATCTTCGAGGGCAAGCCCCAGACTTGCCTGGTCAACGCCCGGGCGGGGGCCGAAGGAAGACTGACCCTGGAGCCGGCATCCCCCAAGAAAAGGGTCATGGTCATCGGCGGTGGGCCCGCAGGAATGGAAGCCGCAAGGGTTGCCGCCCTCCGGGGCCATCAGGTCAGCCTCTACGAAAAAAGCGAAACCCTGGGAGGCCAGCTTCCCCTGGCTGCCGCTCCTCCCGGACGGGCGGAGTTTACTGCCTTCGTCCGTTACCTGGAGGGTCAAATGAAAAAACGGAACGTCGCCGTTCACCTCCGCACGGAGGCGAGCCTTCGGCACGTAGAAATGGAAAAGCCAGATGCGCTCATCCTGGCCACAGGGGCCGAGCCCTCGGTGCCTGACATCAAGGGGGTCCACCGGCCCAATGTGGTCCTGGCCTGGGACGTTTTATCCGGCAAGGCCGATACCGGGAAAGAAGTGGTCGTCATCGGCGGGGGAGCCGTGGGACTGGAGACCGCATTGCTCCTTGCCCGCAAGGGAACGATCGACGCCGACACCCTTTATTTCCTCATGTTCTACCAGGCTGAGCCCTTCGAAACCCTCCAGAGCCTCCTCTACCGCGGGGTGAAAAAGATCACCGTGCTGGAAATGTTAACAAGGGTCGGGCAGGACATCGGGCGCAGCACCCGATGGACCATTCTGCAGGACCTTTCCCGGCTGGGGGTGAGGACCCTCACCAAGGCTCGGGCCACGGAAATTACGGACCGGGGAGTTACGATCGAACGGGAGGGGCGGGAAGAACGGATCCCCGGGGACACCGTGGTTTTGGCCACCGGAGCCAGGCCGGTCCTTTCCCTTTACGAAAAGACCAAAGACCGAGTCAAGGAAATCCACGTCATCGGGGATGCGAAAAGTCCCCGCAAGGCTCTGGAAGCGGTGGCGGAAGGGCTTGCCGTGGGAAGGACGATCTAGCATAGGGCAAAGGGCATAGCGCATAGCGTAATGGGCCAGCCTTTTTTTCGCCATGCGCCATGAACTCTGCGCCATGCGCGGTTAGACCGAAACCACTTCTTTGACCTCGGGAATCTTGGCTTTGAGGCGGGCCTCGACGCCTCGTTTCAGCGTGAGCTGGGACATGGGGCAGGAACCGCAGGCTCCCATAAGCCTGACCTTCACTACCCCGTCTTCGCCCACCTCAATCAGTTCGATATTCCCGCCGTCAGCCTGCAGGGCGGGACGAATTTCGTCGATGATCTTCTGGACTCTTTCCTTCACTAGAACCTCCTTCAACATCTGGGTAGAAAGGGCGCTTATTCGGAGACGCAGGCTTCGACCGGGCAGACTTCGGCACAGGTCCCGCAGTCGGTGCATTTATCCGCATCGATCACGTACTTGGGATCCCCTTCGCTAATCGCTTCCGCCGGACACTCTTCCTTGCAGGTCCCGCACATGATGCAGTCGTCGGTGATCTTGTAGCTCATCTCTCCTCCTTGTTATTTGAGCTTGGAATTCAGGTCTTCCAGAATGGCATTGAGGTCTTTTTGGTGCATCAGGGCGCCGAACTGGATGGTCTCCAGTCTTGAACCCGGGCAGTTGAAGCAGGCTTCCCCAAAATGCTTCTGAAATACCTTGCGCGTTTCGGGATATTTTTTGAGGACCTCTCCGATGTTCATATCTTTATGGATCCTGGGCTTGATTTCCCGCATGAATTCCTCCTCTAGCCTCCGCTCTTTTCTCCGCTTCGCGTCGTCGCTAATCTATCATTTGGACCGGCCGAAAAAATGATCTAAATCATAATCCGCTTAAAGAACCCCCCGGATGGCTTCTTCCAGGACTTTTTTCTCCGTCAACCCCATATACCTCTGGCAGATCCGGCCTTGGCGGTCGATGATGAAGGTGGCGGGGATTCCCCGGATCGGGCCCAGATTGGCCCTTTGGCTGTACTTCTCGAAAGTCTCCTCATCCCCCATGACATTGAGATACTCGACCTGTAGTTGATCCAGGAATTTTTTGACTTCCTGGGGTGGCTTGCGGTCGAGAGAGATCCCGATGACCACCAACCCCTTTTCTCTGTACGCCTTATAGATCTGGTTCACCACCGGGATTTCTTCCCGGCAGGGGGCGCACCAGGTGGCCCAGAATTCAAGGACGATGACCTGTCCCTTGAAGGAACCCAGGTCGACCTTCCGCCCGTTCATATCCGGCAGGGAGAAGACGGGAGCTGAAAGCTCCCCTTTTCCCAGGTATTCCACCTTCGCCGACTTTCGCGCGGAGAGTTCAAATTTTCCCAAGCCATAAACCAACAGGAGGATCACCCCAACCAAGAGGATGATTCTCCCTATTTTTTGTTTACCGATTCCGCTTTTCACCTTCTTCTGCCCATCCCCCATTTCAAACTCGCTCTCTACCAGGCTGCCCCTCCGATTCATCGACAGAAGAAAGGCGGGCAGCCCAGGCCGTCGGGTCTCCCCGCCTTCCCAGCAAAAAGGCCTTTTCTTTACCTTGGGTACTCCCCTATCATCCGGTCCACAACCAGATAACCCGTGTGTCCCTCCGGTCGTCTATAGCCCACCGCACAGGCTGCAACAATTGGGCTGTTTGCCGCTCCCGCCGGCCTTGAGCGAAGTACCCGCATGGATCTCGTTAGCAACCTGGGAGATAAAATTCAACTCTTTCTCCCGGCCGCCGCGGGTTCGGAATCGTCCTTCCCCTCCAGGACCCGCTGCAGAGCCTGGGGATGGAGGAGGAAGATCTTCCCGTTGGCCGGCTTGATGAATTTCGACTTGGTGAACCGGCTCATCACCCGGATCGCGGTTTCCACCGTGGTCCCCGCCATATCGGCCAGGTCCTGCCGGGTCAGGGGGAGATTGATCATGATGCCCCCTTTTTGGGAAACCCCCACCTTATCGGCCAGCTTCAGGAGAATATGGGCGATCCGCTGCTCCACCCGGTCCACCGCCAGGCTCTTGATGGTGGCGTGGGCTTCCCGCAGCTGCCGGCCGAGTTCGGTGATCAATTCCGTGGCGATGAAGGGGTGGCGCCCGAAGAAGAGGAAAAAATCCTTCCGGGACATCTTCAGGATGGTGGAGGGTTCCATGGCCTGGGCTGAGGAGGCATAGGGCTTGCGGTCAAAGAGGGAAGCTTCGCCGAACATGTCTCCAGGAGTGAAGATCTGCAGGATGATATCCTTGCCCGTATCCGAGTGCTTGATGAGCTTGACCCTCCCTTCCATGACGATATGAAGCCATTCGGGAAAATCACCCTCGAAGAAGATGTAATCGTCCCGCCGGTATTTTTCTTCGATGAAGTGGGGGCCGATTTCCTTCAAAATGGGTTCTGAAAGAGAGGAAAAGAATAGGGATTTTTTCAGGGTCTGCAGCCGGTCCATTCGTCCCTGCCGGTGTTGAGCGGAAAATGATTATCGGTTCATTTTAAAACGCGGTCTGGGATTATGCAACATGATTTTCCTTTTCAGCGGGGTCTGCGCTGGCAGCGGGGACAGGAAAAGCTGCTCCTCCCCCCCACGATCTCCCGTACGATTTTCCCCCCGCAGGCCGGACAGGATTCCCCCTCCCGGCCATAAACCCGGAGAGAATGCTGATATTCGCCCGCCGCCCCGCTGGAATCAACATAGGACCGCACCGAGCTACCCCCTGCCCGGATCGCCTCGTTCAGGACTTCCTGCAGGGCCTCGTAGAGCCTCGATATCGTCCTTCGGGCCAAAGAGTGGGACTTTCTCCGGGGATGGATCTTGGCCCGGAACAGCGACTCATCTGCGTAGATGTTGCCCACCCCGGCCAGGAAATGCTGGTCCAGGAGGAGGGGTTTGATCTCCCGGCGCCGAGACCGGAGCCGGGCCGCGAATTCGGAGGGGGAGATTTCCAGGGGCTCGGGGCCAAGGCGGGAGAGGGAAATCCATTCTCCCTTTTTTCCCCGTTCCCAGAAGACCCGCCCAAACCGGCGGGAATCAATGAACCGGAGCTGATCCCCATGATTCAGGAAGGAGAAGACCAGATGGGTGTGACTTTCCCGGGGGGCATTCCGCGGCAGGACGCGAAGTTTCCCGCTCATCCCCAGGTGAACAAACAGTGCCCCCCCGCCGCTCAAAGAAAGGATGACATTCTTTCCCCGCCGCTCGACACTCACGATTTCCTTTCCCCGCAGCCAATCGCCCAGCGTACGCTTTGAGCCCCGTAGGCATCTTTCCAGGCGGACTTCCACCCCGGAAAACGCCCGGTGGACGAGACTTTTCCGCAGGCTGCGCACCACTGTTTCCACTTCCGGAAGCTCTGGCATTTTTCTCCTTTTCCCTTCCCTTCTGATCCCTTCGGCATATCTTCCCCCTCTCCGGATCTTACCCTCTCCCTGAGGGCGAAAGAGACCTAAAAAAAGGGGGGGTCAGGGAGTGACCTGGGAGAGCTCTTTCCGGCGCCGCCGATTCAGGAAGGCGCGTATCCCCATGCTCCCGATTCCCACGAGGAAGAAAAGGACCGCGGCCACGATCCAGTAAACATCCAGGGTTCCCCGGTCGACTCGGTGCACCAGGAGGGTGTAGAAGAGGGCGCTGGGGATTTGGGCGATGCAGACCAGGAAAAGGAATTCCCAGTAGGCCAGCAGAGTCAGGCCGGCGGCATAGCTGATTACGTCGAAGGATACGATCGGGACGAAGCCGAAAAGAAGGATGACATACTTTTCATATTTTTTCAGGGCCCGGTCCGCCGTCTCCAGATTCTCTCTGTTCAACAGCCGTTCGACGATCGGTCGCCCGAGGGTTTTGGCGATGGAAAAACAAACCAGGGAACCCATGATCGCGCTGCTCCAGGAGAGGAGGAGCCCGTAAAAGGGCCCGAAGGCCAGCCCATTGACCACAAAGATGGGAAAGGCAGGAAGAAACAGGATCACCGACTGGGCCACCATCAGGAAAGCGGAAATGAAGGGAGCCCAAAGGCCGAAGGAAAGGACCAGGGTTTTCAGGCGGTGGATATTCCCCTGGATCTCGATCCCCTTCAGGATTTCCACCGCGATGCCGGGCCGCTGGCCCAGCAGGTAAACCAGCCCCGCCACGACCGCCGCCACAAGGCCGAGGATGAAGATGACGATGTAGGTTTTTTTCAAGGAGGTTTCGGAACCCTCCTCCCGCGGATCGACACTCCCCTTTATTCCGCCGCCCGCTTCCAGAGGCACATCATATCATTCTGGTGGTATCCAAACTGAACCAACTCCCACCCCTTCTTCCCCTCTTCGTTGAGCACATCGAGGACCATGTCGGCCGCCTCCCGGGAGGTGTCATGGAGGAAACACTGTCCCCGCTGGTCGCAATAGAAAGCCGTTGGGTCCCTTTTCTCTTCGTGGGCAAAATCTTTCAGATTGTACCGGGTAATCTGATACTCCCAAATTTTCATCGCCGCCCTCTTTCGAGTCAAAGTAGTCCCCTTTCAGGGCCCCACCAGCATGACCATGGGGTCCTTCAGGGAAAACCAGTCGGGGAAACGGTTCAGAGCCTTCAGCTCCGCCTGGAGGCTCTGTTCATGGCTTCGCTCAAAATCGGCAAGGTACTCCAGCATGAAGCGCCCGCTCATATCCGCGGACCTGAGCGCCTGCTGCTGGTAGAACTGGGCCGCCTCCCGTTCCTTGTGGATGGCCACCTTCAATATCTCTTTCGGGCTCAGGTCCTTGGGCATCTTCCCCTTCCCCTCCGCTCCCCCCTTTCGGGGGATTGCCGGGAACTCCTCTCCCGAGCTTCTCCTGTATCGCTCTTCCAGAATCTGCCGGTGCCTCTTCTCCTCTGCGGCCAGGCGGGAAAGCTTTTCCCGCAGCAGCGGATTTTGCACCCCCTTCATGGCCTGGGTGTAAAAACGGTGAGCATCCACCTCGGCCCGGATGGCAACGCCCAGCACTTCCAGCCCCGTTAACCCTCGCCCTTTCTTCTTGGTTTTACTCACCATAGGATGGTTCATCCCTCCCCGACACTGTAATTACTCCTGAATTCGCCGAAAATCAACCTATTTCCCGGCTCTTCCCCAATCCCCAGGAGCTGATTGACCTGGGCCATTCCGCCTTTCAACCCCATCCTTATCCACGCTTCCCGTCTTTCCCATGATCTGAATCAGCCCGACCCGGGCACACCGGCCAAGAGCTCAGGAGCTTTCAGCGGGAAGGTTTCTTCCACATGCAGCGATACCATTCGGGCACCTTCGTTTCCGCGGGCATTTCGATCCGGGGGGAGATGGGTTTGATATCCAGAACCGGCGTTCCATTCAGGGCATCCAGTCCTTTTACCCGGAGGACGTTCTTTCTCCGTTTCAGCAACTGCACCTGAGTGAGGCCGATGGGATTGGGACGATACTGAGTCCGGGTGGCAAAAATTCCCACCAGGGGAAGATCCGGACGGGATCTAGGGTGGATTTTCAGGATCCGCCCCCATCAACAGGTGAGAATACTCTTCGATCCCTTCCAGGGCTTCCTCGTACCTGGGAGAGAGAACGATCTCGGAAACGACCGATTCCCAACCTTCCCTCTTTTTCTTCCCAATCGTGTTATGTACTCTCCCGATGGGTTTGAGGATGATTCTTGGCAAATCCCCCCCCATGATCAAAATAGCGATCGGGAAACCATCCGGAGAAATGGTCGGCCTTACACGAAAACCATGAATCCCTGTTTGAATATACCAGCACGATTTTTTCTTTTCAACCCAAACCTTTTCGCCTCTTTCCAGGTTGTTCTCACAGGGAATATGCGTTGAATAAATACAATAGGGAATTATTATCTGTACATTTTTTACCACACAAATTTATAAGCATGTCAAAAAAAAAACTGCCTGGAAACCCAATCATGTTTCCAGGCAGTTTAAGCCGGGACTCAATAAAATTTTCGGGGCCTGGGGTGGTCGTCGCCTTAAACGACGCTCTCCCTGCCCTTTGGGGCTGGTTCCAATGCCTCCCGTCGGCTCTTTCTCCCTCCCTTCAAATCCTTTGTCTGGGCATGGAGGTATTTCTTCAGAAGAAGCATAACATCTTGTTCTTTTTCAGGAATGCGCAGATCAGCATCCTTGCTGAGACGGTGCAACAGAATCACCGCGTCAAGGATATCGCCGCAGATCACGCAATGCCATCCAAAGAACACGCTGTTTATATCATAGAATTTTTCGAAGATCATCCTGCCGCCGCATCTCCGGCAGTTCATCACAATCTTTCTCTCTTTCGTGGTCGCCATAGCGGTCATCGAGTTCCTCTCTATAAAATTTTATTACATTTGATGCAATTTTTCTGCCAAAGATCCTATTTGAGTAAATTTTCCTTAATTTTTGATTTTTTAATAATTTCAACATATGGTGCCCTTTTTCCGGCCGCCCTTTTCCAAGCAATGGAAACCTCCTATAGCCGGAAGACTGCCCTGTTCAAAAAATTGGCTTCCCTTTTTCCCATTTTCCGCTAAAGAATCAAAGGAAAACCCGACAGCGATCCCCTATAAAATTTTATCTCAATGAATTCAAAAGGTTAAAAAAAATTAGAAACTATTTTAATCAACAAAAAGAGCTTAAGTTTTTCCCTCCTTTGACGAAGAGATAGTTGGACTTGTTTAGTTTAGCCTTATTCCAGGTTGATTCGAAAGGACCTCTTTCCCAAGGAGTTAAAAATGGCGAATAAGGGAACGATTCTGATTGTGGATGATGAAGTGGGTCCCCGTGAGTCTCTAAGAATGATTTTGAAACCCATCTATGAGGTCTTTACCGCAGGGGACGGGAGTGAGGCCCTCCGTTGCATCCATGATAAGAATATCGA
>LJUR01000104.1 GCA_001304105.1 Deltaproteobacteria bacterium SM23_61 | reverse complement strand
CCGCTAGCCCCAGCAGTTTCGCCCCGGTAAATCCCCCCTGCCCGCCTCTTGCGTGCCATCTGACCTCGATCAATGAAATTCCCTCCCTTATGTGTTAACCGATGCATGTGAGAGTCTACCTTTTTTCATGCCCGATGAGAAGTCAAAAATTCGATTCTCAAATGGCCGGAAGAGAACCCCGCTGACAGGTGAAGCGCTGCCGGAGAATCCCGTCTTTTCATTCCGAATTTGAAGGTCTGATGGGCGCCGTCGCGCGCCCGGGGAAGGAGAAGAAGGCGGAAACGCCGATGAATCCCCTCATCCGCCGCTTAACAAGCACATTTTCTTCTTGACTAAAGTTCAGCAAAAGGCTATTTTGGGCACCGGTTTTCCCGATAACCATAACTCGGTAGAGCTGAAGACCTACCCTCTAAACCTTTGCTTCCAGGGCGTATTGAGATTTTCACGCTTATCGGCTTCGAGCGTTTATCAACTACTTATTTTCAAAGGCGATTGATGTGGTCCGAGAGGCACGCTCCAACAAAGAGGAGGGGGAACTGCATGAAATCCTGGGGAAGGAGGTGATGGGCAAGCCGACATTGATATTGATATTGATAAGGAATGAGCTCCGTTGCTGGCGAATGGGCGGTTCTTTTCAATTTAAAAGACGCCAAAATGTTCATAGATTTTTTATGGTCCTTTGTTGCTCCGGTTCGTCCAGATAACCGGATAAGGAGGAAAGAATGAAAGGACGACGGCTATCGGCAATTTTAGGGGGGGTTGTTGCGGTAAGCTTAATCCTTGCTGGCTCTGCTTCTTTTGCCCAAAAAACACCGGGAGAGGTCAAAAAGTTTACCTGGTATATGAATGTATCGGAGCCTGGGACAGTCGGCTATGGAGCCTTGAGTGCCATAGCCGATCTGGTGACCCGAACCTATCCAAAGTACCTTGAGGTTCTTCCCACCTCGGTTGGAGGGGCCACAACCACAGTCAAGGTTTGGGACAGGGGTCAGGGCAATAGTTGCTACGACACCTTACAGCACCTGTGGCAGGTCGCGGTTGGGGCAGGACCCTTCGACCCCAAAAAGTATAAGTTTAAGAGGCCCGATGAACTCTGGCAGGTCCTGTGGATGTACCCGCTGATATACTTCGGGATGATCCGGGCGGATGATGCCGGAAAAATAAAGAATTTTAGCGATTTCGCGGGGAAACGAATTTTCCCGACGCCGCCCGGCTACGGGAGCCACGAGGTATTCCTGGCCTTTTTCGGCCCCAAAGGAATGGATATCCGGAAAACGATGGAATTAAAAACCATGAGTGTTTCCGGGGCTGCCGACAACCTGAAACTGGGCGTAATGGATATCATGTGGTGTTACTGCGACCCCGGAGCTTTGGTCAAGTGGGGCAAGGATGCGGATGTGCGAGTTGGGGTTGCTGTCGTTCCCCCCACTCCGGAGGAACTGAAGAAGGGATTGGCCGCGGGCCCGTGGCTTCTTCCCTATGAGGTGAACCCAGGGCCGCTCTTTGAAAGTCCCAAGGCCAAGGCCGCCAAACCTTTCAAGACGGTGGCCATGCCTTTCGGCATCGCTGCGGGCAAGGATGTGTCCGACGAACATGCGTACTACTTCGCAAAGGCTGCCTTTGAAAAGCAGGCGGAGCTGAAAAAGATTATGGCCACTTTTACGGACTTCGCCAAGAGTGGGCTTGAATGGAATGTGGAAGTCTTTAAAATGCAGTCCAAGCCGCCCATATCCGCTCCCATCCACCCCGGGGTGGCTCTCTACCTGAAGGAAAAAGGGTACGACGCGAAAAAGCTGGGAATCCTGGTCGGAAAGAGGTAGTTTTGTGCTCGCGCTTTTCCGGCTTCCATTCATGGAAGCCGGAAAAGCTTGCTTTTTTGGGGGAAGGCTGCCAGATCAGTGAACATTCCTATGCTTCTGTGCTGAGCGCCTTCCGCTCCGACATATTCGGAGAATGTTGACCGTTGGCATGGCTCCGGGGCTTTCAAAGAAAGGGTGGAGGGCTTATGACCACTGATGTTCCATCATCCGGTTCGATTCCCACTTCTGCCGCCTTTTATCCCAGAACCAAAGCGGAAACTCTCTATTTCATCGTCTGCCTCGTACTGGTGGGCTGGGTATTCTGGTATTCATTCCAACCTATTATCGAGACCCAATTAATGAGTATCGTTTTTCTGCATCTCTGTATCATCGCGCTCGCCGTGCGCTCATGGTATATAAAATCTTTCGGCATTTTCAAAACAAAGGGGATCATCAATAAAATTCTATGTATCATTTTTTCAATTTTGTCTCTCGTTGTCATGTATTATTTTGTGAGCGAGTATCACCAGTTGACTTACTGGAGGGCCGGGGCTCCGAACACGGTGGACATCATTCTTGGCGGTATCGCCATGCTTCTGGTGATTGAAACCGCAAGGAAGGACACCGGGTTCTGGATACCGCTTCTGGCCATTTTTTTCCTGCTCTATGGATATCTCGGAAGGGACTTACCCGGCATATTGCGGCATATAGGCCTCAATTGGGACAGGCTTATCGAAATATGCAGCGTGGAGTTGGGGATCGGTATCTATGGAATGCTCACTGGAATCGCGGCAACCTGGATTGCCGCCTTCGTCGTATTGGCCGGGTTCGCCATCGGATTCGGAGCCTTGGAGGCCATCATTAGGTTTTCCAAATACATCGCTGCCCGGTGGGTATATGGCATCCCCCAAACGGGGGTTATGGCCAGCATGTTTTTCGGCATGTGCTCCGGAAGCGCTCCGGCGAATGTGGCCGGCACAGGCTCGTTTACCATCCCTTTAAACAAGAGCATCGGCGTTCCGCCAAAGTTTGCCGGAGCCATTGAGTCCGTAGCCTCTTCGGGAGGATTGATCATGCCCCCGGTCATGGGGGCGGCAGCCTTCCTGATTGCCGCCTACCTTGGGAAAAGTTACTGGTATATCGTTTTGGTAGCCATCACTCCAGCGGTCATCTTTTATGCTACCACCGCCCTGTCCGTTTATTATTTGAGCCGACAATATCTGAAAGGAATGGTCATCAAGCTCGAGCGGGACCCCCTGTCGGCCATTTTCAGGGACCTCTCTCCCCTCCTGGCTGCAATCGTGGTATTGCTCATTTATCTATCCCAACTCTACGACCCCTTGATTGCCGCCTCCCGCGCCGTTATAACCCTGATGGCCGCCACTTTGATCCTGTTCTTCTTCAAATTCTACAGGAGTGGCGGGTTGCGGCTGATCCTGGCGGAATATGCCAAGGGTTTTATCGACGGCATCGTGAAGGGGGGGGAAATCGCGGCAACAACCGCAGCCATGCTGGCAACCATCATGATGATCGTCTCGGTCCTGAATGTATCGGGTTTGGGGGTCAAACTGTCCATGGGGCTGGTCTATCTTGCCGGCGGCAGCCTCGGCTTGCTATGCCTGTATTCCGCGATTGTCTGTATCGTTTTTGGATTCGGCGTATCGGCAACGGCCGCCTACCTCTTGACCATCATCATAGCCGCTCCGGCATTCATAGCCGTGGGCGTTGAGCCGGTGAATGCCCACTTCTTCGTTTTTTACTTTTCCATTCTATCGGCCATAACCCCGCCGGTGGCCATCGCCGCCGTTGTGGCCTCCAGAATCTCCGGCGCCCCTTTCTTTCCCCTTTGTATCGAATCGATAAAGATCGGATTGGCGCTTTTTATTCTGCCAGTCGTTTTTATCATCTATCCCGACATCCTAGCCGTAAACCTGCAGACCTTAAAAATCGCCATCTTTTTACTGATCGCCCTTTGGGGCTTAAGTGTGGGAATGTTCGGCAGTGAGGGCTATCCGGGGAAAAGCGGAGCAGTCATCAGGACTATATTCTTCATTTTCGGCGCCTTTCTCCTCTTTGCCCCTCTTTTTTTGGGATGGACGGTCGGCTGGATTCTGGCCTTCATCATGGCCCTCTTGCCCTGGGTCCTGGGTCGTTGGCGGGGTGGCCTGGAAAATCATTAGAGATACCTGCAATCCTCCAGAAAAAAGAAATCATCTCGAGGCCGCCGTTTCCCTTTCTTAACCGCGACGGAACCCCAAAGAACACCAAAAGCCATAGCAAGCTAAATAAGGTTCTTGACAGCCCCACTGCCCCCGAATAACCTATTCATGGGCTGCAATTCGGTTTCCTGTAAACAGCCAGGATTCCATCTGCCGAAGAATGAACCTTTGCGGAATTTCGAAAAAAGAGGGGCGGGGAATTCTTCGCCTTGAAAGGGGAGGGGAAAATGGCAAAATTAGGTTTTATCGGGTTGGGGATCATGGGCAAGCCCATGTCTGCGCATTTGGTGAAAGCGGGGAATGAAGTCTCGGTTTACGACCTGAATCCGGCCCCGGTTCAGGAGCTGGCGTCGAAGGGGGCGTCGGCCTGCAAGAGCAGCAAGGAAGTGGCCCAAAAATCGGAAATCATCTTCATCATGGTGCAGGACACGCCCGACGTGGAAGCGGTTCTGTTCGGCAAGGAAGGACTGGCTGAAGGAGTGAAGCCGGGTTCCATCGTGGTGGATATGAGCTCCATCTCCCCGATCGCCACCAAGGAATTCGCCAAAAAACTGGCCGGTATGAAGGTGAAGATGCTGGACGCGCCTGTATCGGGCGGACAAGTCGGGGCGGAAAATGCCACCCTCTCCATCATGGTGGGCGGCGATGCTGAGGTTTTCGAAAAAATAAAGCCCTATTTCCAGTTGATGGGCAAGAACATCGTTCATGTGGGCGGAAATGGGGACGGTCAGACCTGCAAGGTGGCCAACCAGATCGTGGTGGCCCTGAACATCGAGGCCGTCGCCGAAGCTCTCCTTTTTGCCTCCAAGGCCGGAGCCGACCCGGTGAAGGTGAGGGCGGCCCTCATGGGCGGATTCGCCCAGAGCCGGATCCTGGAGCTGCACGGAGAGAGGATGCTCAAAAGGACGTTCAACCCCGGCTTCCGCATCCGCCTGCACCAGAAAGACCTGAACCTGGCTCTGCAGTCCGCAAGAAGCATGGGTTTGAGCCTGCCCAACACCGCCACCGCCCAGGAGCTTTTCAACGCCGTGTCCGCCCAGGGCGGGATCGACCTGGACCACTCGGCCATGGTGCTGGCCCTGGAGAAGCTGGCCAGCCATGAGATCAAAGGATAAAAGTCGCAAGGCGGAAGGGCGTTGTAGGGGCGATTCATGAATCGCCCCTACCCTTTGCGCTCTCGCGACTTGCGACTTACGGTTATCTTCTAAGTCAAGGCATCTTTGAGGCTTTTGGCCATGGCGCCAACAGCCTCGGCAACTCCCCCCCCGTTTCCCTTTTCGGCGATGAGCCGGATGAAAGCGCTTCCCACGACCACGCCATCGGCCGCAGCAGCGATTTCCCGGGCTTGTGCCGGGGTGGAGATTCCGAAACCCGCCACCACGGGAAGTTCGGTCTTGCTCTTGATCCGGCCCACATTCTCGCGGAGTTCCTCCAGGACAGGAATGCCCGTACCGGTGACCCCGGTCAGGGAAACATAGTAGATGAAGCCGGATGCTTCCCGGGCAATTCTCCCAATCCGCTCGGCGCCGGTGGTCGGGGCCACCAGGGGAATCAATGCCAGGCCGGCTTCATCGGTGAAATTCTTCAGCTCCGCCGCTTCTTCCAGGGGGAGGTCAACCACCAGCACCCCGTCAGCCCCTGCTGCCGCGGCTTCCCGGGTAAACCGCCGGTTGCCGTAGACAAAGACGGGGTTGTAGTAGCTGAAAAGAATCGTGGGTATCTCCGTCGATTTCCGCAGGTCCCTGAGAAGGTGGAGGACCCGGGAGAGGGTCGTCCCGCCCCGAAGAGCCTCCTGGGAGGCTTTTTGGATGGCCGGGCCATCGGCGGTGGGGTCCGAAAAAGGAATCCCCATCTCCAGAACATCCACTCCCGCCCCGTCGAGGGCCAGGACCAGATTCCGGGTTGTTTCCAGGTCCGGGTAGCCCGCGGTCAGGTAGGCTACCAGAGCCTTGCTCCCCTTCTCCTTCAATTCGGCAAATTTCTTAGCTATGCGCTGCATGAGGGTCACCCCCATTCCATTCGGCGACAATGCCTGCGTCCTTGTCGCCCCGCCCCGAGAGGTTAATCACCAGGATCCGGTCCCGCTCCAGGGTGGGGGCGATTTTCATCGCGTAGGCGACCGCATGGGCGCTCTCCAGGGCGGGGATGATTCCCTCCCGGGTCGCCAGGAATAAGAAGGCCTGCACCGCCTCCCGGTCTTCCACCGAAACATACGTTGCCCTTCCGGTCTCTTTGAAGTAGCTGTGCTCCGGACCCACACCGGGATAGTCAAGACCCGCGGCGATGGAGTAGGCGTCGTAAACCTGCCCTTCTTCATCCTGCAGGAGGTAGGTCTTGTTCCCGTGGAGGACTCCGATGGTCCCGGTGCAAAGGGTGGCCGCATGCTCCTTCGTCCCCGTTCCCCGGCCCGCAGCTTCCACCCCGACCATCCGCACCTGCAAGTCCTTCCGGAAGGGGTGGAAGAGCCCCATGGCATTGCTCCCGCCGCCCACGCAGGCAATGAGATAATCGGGCAGACGTCCCTCCGCCTTCAAGATCTGACGCCTCGTCTCCCGCCCGATGACACTCTGGAAGTCACGGACCATCACCGGATAGGGATGGGGTCCTGCGGTCGAACCAATGATGTAGAAAGTATCCCGTACGTGGGTCACCCAATGGCGCATGGCCTCGTTCATGGCATCCTTGAGGGTTCCGGTTCCGGCGGTCACCGGAACGACCTCGGCCCCCAGCATCTTCATCCGGGAGACATTGGGCGCCTGGCGCCGTATGTCCTCGACTCCCATGAAGACCCGGCATTCCATGCCGAACAGAGCCGCGACCGTGGCCGTGGCCACCCCATGCTGGCCGGCACCCGTTTCTGCGATGACCTTCTGTTTCCCCATCCACCGGGCAAGCATGGCCTGCCCCAGGGTGTTGTTGATCTTGTGTGATCCGGTGTGGCTGAGGTCTTCCCTCTTGAGATAGATGCGCGCCCCCCCGAGTTTTTCCGAAAGGTTCCCGGCCAGGTAGAGGGGTGTTTCCCTCCCCGCATAATCCCGGAGATACCGGTCAAGGTCTTTTTGGAAAGCCCGGTCGGAGCGGCAAGCGCCGTAGGCCTCTTCCAGCTCCAGGAGGGCCGGCATGATCGTCTCGGCCACGTAGCGCCCCCCGAAAAGTCCGAAATGCCCCCTTTTATCGGGGCAAGATTTTTTTCCCATCAAACCTCCTCGATATCCGAGAATTTTTACCAGAGCACAGATAAACACAGATTCCACTCACATCTCACAACTCACATTTTACGGCTTTTATTGGAACACGGATAAACACGGATAAAATTTTGGGCTAAGGGGGTTCGATTTTGGGGAATATTTTCTCCCCCGAAGAAGATTTCCTTGGATTCCCGAAGCTCTTCACTGCGGCCATCAATTCCTTTATCTTCTCCGGATCCTTCTTCCCCGGCCGGGCCTCCACCCCGCTTCCCACGTCCACCGCCAGGGGGCGAACCGCTTCCATGGCCGGAAGGATATTTTGCGGGTTCAACCCCCCCGAAAGGATGAGCCGGTGTCTTTCCCCGGCCCTCCGGGCGAGGTTCCAGTCGCAGGTCTTCCCTGTGCCCCCCCGGCGCACCGGGTCGTGGGCCTCAGCCAGAATCGCCCGCACCGGGTAATCTTTCAGCAGGGCCAGGTCTTCCTCCTTTTGGATGGACATCGCCTTGATAAGCGCCGAGGGGGAGAAAACCCGGCAGTAGTCCGGTGATTCATTCCCATGGAGCTGGATGGAATCCAGGTCGCAGAATTGCACGATTCGTCTGACCTCCCTGGGATCGTGATCCACGAAAACCCCTACCCGGCAGATCCTTTCCGCTAATTTGCCGCTGATTTCTCTGGCCCGGTCGGGGGTTACATAGCGCGGGCTTTGCGGATAAAAGATGAACCCGATAGCATCCGCTCCGGCGAGCATGGCCGTCTCCGCATCCTCCAGGTTGGTGATGCCGCAGATTTTCACCTCGGTGATCATGTTTCCCCCCGGGCAAGAAGTTCTCTCATTTTCCCGGCCACGTCCCTTTCTCTCATGAGGGTCTCCCCCACCAAAAACCCTTGGATGCCCGCGGCCATGAGCCGATCTATGTCTCCCCGCGAACGGATCCCGCTTTCGCTGATCACCGGGAATCCAGACGGAACCAGGGGCGCCAGTCGCAGGCTCACTCCCAGGTCGGTTACGAAGGTGGAGAGATCCCGGTTGTTGATCCCGATGACTTCTGCCCCGGAAGAGACGGCTTTTTCCAGATCGGCTTCATCGTGGATCTCCACCAGGGAAGAGAGGCCCAACTCCGACGATAATCCCACAAATTCCCGCAGGCGCGTGGCCTCCAGAATCCTGGCGATGAGCAGAACCGCATCGGCCCCGAGAAACCGTGCTTCATAGATCTGGTAGGAATCGATGATGAAATCCTTGCGTAGTAAAGGAATCTGCACGAAATTCCGGATTGCGGCCAGAAATGAAGGCCGTCCCTCGAAGTATCGGCTCTCGGTTATAACCGACACGGCCGCGGCCCCGTTTTCCTCATAGAGGCGGGCGATGGCCACGGGGTCAAAATCCTCCCGGATCCTGCCCTTTGAGGGGGAGCTTCTTTTTACTTCGGCGATGAGGGCGCAGGAACGGGAGCGGAGTGCCCCCTTGAAGTCCAGGGGAAGAGGAACTTCGGCCAGGCGTTCCTTCAGGTCGGAAAGAGGGAGAAGACCTTTTTGCCCGGCAACCTCCTCTTTCTTGCCCTTCAGGATCTTCGCCAGAAACATCGCCCCATCACTGGCGGGTGAGATCAATGAGCGCCTCCAGTTTTTTCCGGGCCGCTCCGCTGTCGATGCAATCCTCGGCCACTTTGATTCCTTCCCCAACCGTTTCCGCCCTGCCGCCGGCCACGATGGCCAGGGCGGCATTGAGGAGGACGATCTTTCGCCCCGCCCCGTCTTTCCCGGCCAGAAGGTCCCGGGTGATCCCGGCGTTGGTCGCGGAATCCCCGCCGCGGAGTCCTTCGGTTTCGAAAGTCTGGCCGAAGAAATCGACCGGGTCGATGTTGTAGGTGGAGACAATCCCCTCTCTGAGCTCCGAGACCCGTGTTTCTCCCGTGACCGTCGCCTCGTCGAGCCCGTCGGTCCCGTGGACCACAAAAGCCCGCTTCGTTCCCAGGTTCCTGAGGACCCCGGCAAACATCTCGGTGAGTTTCGGATCATAAACCCCGATGAGCTGCGCCGTGGCCGAGGCCGGGTTGGTGAGAGGCCCCAGCAGGTTGAACAGGGTCCTCAGGCCGAGTTCCCGGCGGGTTCCGATGGCGTGCTTCATCGCTCCGTGCAGTTTGGGGGCGAAGAGAAACCCGATGCCGATCTGCTGGAGGCACTCCTCAACCACCTCCGGCGAGACGTCGATGTTCACCCCCAGGGCTTCCAGGACATCCGCACTGCCGCAGCTGCTGGAGACCGCGCGGTTCCCGTGCTTGGCCACAGTCAGACCCGCCGCCGCCACGACGAAGGCTGCCGTGGTGGAGATGTTGAAGGTCTTTCCCCCGTCGCCCCCCGTGCCGCAGGTATCAACGATGACCGCTGACCGGGCATCGATCCGGGTGGCCTTCTGCCGCATGATCCGGGCGGCGCCGGTCACTTCCTCGACGGTCTCACCCTTCATCCGTAGGGCGGTGAGGAAGCCGCCCATCTGGGCCGGGGTGGCCTTCCCTTCCATCATCTCGGTCATCACTTCGCTCATTTCCGCTTCCTGAAGGTCCAGGCCCTGGACGACCTTGGCCAATGCTTCCCGGATCATTCTCCTTCCCTCCCTTTCTTTTCCCGAAGGTGGTGTTCCAGGAAATTTTTCAAGATCCTCTTCCCGCTGGGCGTCAGGACCGACTCGGGGTGGAACTGGACCCCTTCCACGGGGTGCTCCCGATGCCGGATTCCCATGACCTCGCCCTCTTCCGTCTCGGCGCTCACTTCCAGGAAGGGAGGCAGGGAATCTCTCCGGACCAGAAGGGAGTGGTACCGCCCCGCCGGAAAGGGGTTGGCCAGACCGCGAAAGATCGTCCGTCCGTCGTTGAGTATGGGCGAGGTCTTTCCGTGCATGATCCGGCCGGCGCGGACCACTTCCGCCCCGAAGGCATAGCCGATGGCCTGGTGCCCCAGACAGACCCCCAGGATGGGAACCCGGTGATGAAAATGGCGCACGGCCTCCACCGTGATCCCGGCCTCCTTGGGGGTGCAGGGGCCGGGGGAGAGAAAGATCGCCTCCGGGTTCAGTTCCTCGATCTCCCGGATGGAAATCATGTCGTTTCGATGCACGACCACCTCTCGGCCGAGCTGGCCCAGGTACTGGACCAGATTGTAGGTAAAGGAATCGTAGTTATCGATCATCAAAATCATACCCTGCCTCCCGGGACTTTATTCTTAAAACTCTTGATCCACACCGCTATCCGCGTTTATCCGTGGCCAATAAAGGCCGTAAGGCGCGAGGCGTAAGGCGTAAGGTCTAAAATGTTTTTTTCTCTCAGCTCTCCGCTCTAAGCTCCACGCTGATTTTTTTATCTGTGTTCATCTGTGTCCCAATAAAAGCCGTAAAATGTGAGGTGTGAGTTGTGAGTAGAATCTGTGTTTATCTGTGTTTATCTGTGTCCAATTTTATTTTTTTTATTCGGTCATGATTTCAAAACCGGAGGCCGCGATGCGCACCGCCTTCATGAGCCCGGCAGCCTTGTTCAGGGTTTCTTCATACTCCGAATCGGGATTGGAATCGGCCACGATCCCGGCGCCGACCTGGATGGAAATCCGGTCTCCCTCCAGGACCAGGGTCCGAATGGTGATGCCGAAATCCATGTTGCCCGAAAAACTGAAGTACCCCATGGCCCCGCCATAGGGCCCCCTCGGGGAACGTTCCAGTTCGTCGATGATCTCCATGGCCCGGACCTTGGGCGCACCGGAAAGAGTCCCCGCCGGAAACACTGCCCGCATTACGTCAAAGCTGTCTCTCCCCTCGGCCAGCTGGGACTGGACATTGGACACCAGGTGCATAACGTGGGAGTACCGCTCCACGGTCATGAACTGGTTCACCTGAACGCTCCCCACCCGGGCGACCCTTCCCAGGTCGTTCCGGCCCAGGTCCACGAGCATGACATGTTCCGCCCTCTCTTTGGGGTCTTTCAGGAGTTCATCGGCCAGGCGGCGGTCCTCCTGCTCGGTGCGGCCCCTTTTTCT
>LJUR01000103.1 GCA_001304105.1 Deltaproteobacteria bacterium SM23_61 | reverse complement strand
CCTCATGATTGCAAGCAATATGACTTTCCTTCCGGGACCCTGGAATTACTTGACATTTCAAAAATAGAAGCTCTTAGGCCTTCAACTAATTTGGAGATGATCCAAAAATATTTGATGAATCGCTTTTCAGAAGCGGTCCGCAGGTGGCAGGGCCGCAACCATGAGCCGGGATTTTCCCTGGGAGCGCGGTCCTGGCCAGAAATTCCCACTTTTAGGAAAGGGGGGAGATTTCTCCGCTTTGTGCTATGCTCTCTGCGCTATGCAGTTATGAGTCTGAGTCCCATCAGTGCGACGAAGAGGCAGATGAGCCGGGTGAAGAGCTTATTGGGGATATGCCGGTTGAGCCATTTACCGGTGATCGAACCCAGGAAGAGAGAGGGCAACAGAACGAGAGAAAGCATGAGGATGGGGTAGGTCAATATCCCGTAATATACAAAGCTCCCGACTTTTAAAAGCCCGGTGGTGAAAAAGAGGAAGACCGTGGTTCCCACGAAGATCTCCTTCGTTCGGCTGTGGGGAACCAGGTAGAAGGAAAAGATGATTCCTCCCACGTGGGCCATGGCGCTGGCCAGACCCGAGGCGAAGCCCAGCCCAACTCCCTGCGGGGGGGTCGGTCTGAGACGTTCTTTCCATTTCGGGCGGTCGATGGCCAGGTACTGGAGAACTCCAAAACAGACGGCCAGGATTCCCACGGTCCTCCTTACCGCATCAGGAGAGATGACCGACAGCAGGTGAGTGCCCGACCAGATCCCGGCCATCATGGCCGGCAGAATGATCAGGAGGCAGTGGTTGTCCCACTGCTTCCAGTACTGCCGCACCCCCGTTCCGGAGATGATGAGCATTATGGGCCCGAGGAGGCCGATTCCGAACTTGGGAGGAAGGAGAAGAAGGACCATGGGGGTCATCAGCACACCCCCGCCCACCCCGAATCCGGAGGTGATGAAAGCGCCGCTGAAGATGACGGCAGCCAGGCCGGCGAAAACCGGGGGATCCACAGGGCCGAGAAAGAAGGAAATAAAGTTATTCATTTTTTATCGGGGCACAGATAAACACAGATTTTATATTCGCCAAAGACTTAAAGACAAAAAACATTATGGGACACGGATGAACACGGATAAAGGCGGATAAAAATTTTTAATAAAATTCTAACAAAATATAAAGAGCTTGCAAGTTTCCCCTCACCCCTCACTCTTCACGTTTCACGGTCTTTTTCGGGATGCGGATGAACGCGGATCTCAGGCGGAAAGCAGGCGTCCCCGGTTTCCCGCCCTCTCCGTGACCCCTCTGGAGATCACCAGGTCTTTTCCGATCCGCTTCCCGTCCCTGCGTACCCGCGGGTCTTGGCTTCCCCTGCCGGTTTTCATCATCGCCGTATGGGGATACCGGAAGGCAAGGTATTTCTTTAAAAGCGGGTCTTCTCTTTTTGCGAGGGCGGTGGATTTTTCATCCTTCTTCCGGTCTTCTTCTTTTGATTCCAGCTTGGCCCGGAAACCCTCCAGAATTCCCTGGGCAAAGTCGCTCAAGCGGTAGCGGTTCAGGGCCCCGGCAGAGTTGTATTCCTTCCACTTCATTTCGATGAAGCGCCGCACGTAGTCGTGGACATAGCCGGCAATCCTTACATTGGGAATGGTTCCGTTGATTTCCAGAACCCGCCCCATCTTTTCTTTTTCGGGAACGTAGCAGGGCACCCAGATCCCCCGGACAAAATAAAAATCCTGGAGGAGGTTGGCCAGGGCATAGTCCTCGACGAAGTGCCGCAGGCAAGGCTTGCCCACCAGGAGGCTGATAAACTCTCTCTTCTTCTCCGTCCGGAGAAGGTCCAGGTTATGCCTGGATATGAGTTCCTGGGCCTTGGCCATGGCGGCCTCGGCCTCGTGCAGGTTGGGGCTCTCTGCCAGGGCCAGGAGCTTTCTTACCCGCACAAGGATGCGGTCTTCTCGGTCGTGGGTTTGCTGAGAAATCCGGTCGTCCAGGGGTTTATAGGTATCGGATGCCCTGGGGTTTGCGCGGAGCAGATTACAGGCCCTCTGGAAAAAAGATCCATGGGAGGTCTCCTGCCGCCCTCCCAGGATTTCTTCCGCCATCTGGTGGGCCATTTCATGGAGAAGGACTTCGCGTACCGAAGCCCAGGAGTAGTTTAGAACCAGCTGCCGGCTCAGGGAAATCTCCCGTCTCTCCCCCGACCAGGTTCCCCACCGTCCGTTCAGGTCCCGGAGGGCGAAGAGGGGAGGGCGCATTTTCTTCCGCTGGGGAGGGTCCAGGACCCAAAGGGCCCGGTCCCATTCGCAGGCCAGGCCATGGAGAATCCGCCGCTCCAGTTCTCCCTGACTGAATATTTTCGGGTTTCGTTGATCCGTCATGCAGCCAATATCTTTTCTCCAACCCAACACCTAACACCCAAAAACCCAGACCCAGTTTCCGGAACCCAATAACGAGTAACGAGTAACGACTGACGGTTATATCTGGTAAGATGCCAAGATCTCCCCGAAATACAGGGTGTGATAATCCTTGGCCGGATAGAGATTCTCCAGGGCCGGGGCAAGGAATTTCGGGTCCGTGGGGGCCTTATAGATGATCCGGCACTCGAAATGGTACCCGGGAATTTTCAGGACCGGGGTGGCGACCTTTTGGGGCTTGGTAAGGGAAAAACCGCACTCCTTGAATTTATCCACATCCCGGCCCGACTTTGAGCCGCAGATATCGATTTGTCTTTTCATATCCCCCGAAGGTATGCTGACGGTGAAGCTCTCGGCTTCTTGGATCAATTTATAGGTATAACGGGACGTCCTCACCGCCACCATCAGAACCGGCCGTCGCCAGATGACTCCCATAAGGGCCCAGCCGATGGTCATCACGTTCGTCTTCTCTTTTCCTTCAACCACCAGGAACGCTCCTTCCTCCACCTGTTTCAGAACTTCCCCGGCCTTTTCATGGTATCGAAATTTCTTCATAGCCACCCTCCTCCGATCGATTCTAGGCAGTCTTAAAAAGAATAAATGGGCGCGCGGTTGATTGTCAAGAAGAAGCAGATTCTTGCCCAACGCCAGTTTTTGAGGAAAGAGCTTATAGGCCGAAAAAACCCGTCTAGTCCAACCAGCATAGAAAAAGGGGACGGAAGAGGGAGCAGATTTTATCAGGGGCTGATCTTGGTTGACTCCGGTCCTCCATGCGGGTACACTTGAATAGATTGTTTTCTTAATATAAAAAGATGAAAGCATCGTAGGAGGAGGGGAATCTGATGAAGCTGGTCACTTTTGTGCCCAAAGGCGGCAAGGGAAGCCAACCCATGGTGGGTGCGCTTCTGAACGATGATTCGGTATTAAGCCTGCAGGCCGCAGCAGCCTTTTATTTAAAGGAAGCCGAAAAGGAAAAGAATCCTTATCCCCTGGCGTCCCGGCTGATTCCGGACGACATGGGCGCCTTCCTAGGGGTGGGGAGGGCAGCTTTCAGCCTGGCCCGCCGGACGGTCAAGAGCGCCTCCCAATGGGTGAAAGAAGGGGAAAAAACCCGCCGGGGACTCCAGAGGGAACCCCTGGTCTTCCCCCTCAAGAAGACCATTTTGAAGGCCCCGGTTCCCCGTCCCGGCAAGATCATCGCCATGGGCCTGAATTTCCGGGATCATGCCGAGGAGAACAAGGTTCCCA
Organism: Deltaproteobacteria bacterium SM23_61; assembly: GCA_001304105.1. Lineage (GTDB taxonomy): Bacteria > Desulfobacterota > SM23-61 > SM23-61 > SM23-61 > SM23-61. The sequence goes on along the minus strand of LJUR01000103.1, from coordinate 11,506 downwards.
TTCCCGAGATACCCGTGGGGTTTTTGAAGGCTTCCTCGTGCGTGGTGGGTCCTTACGACCCGGTTCCCTACCCCCGTGATTCAACGAAGCAATTGGATTATGAAATCGAAATGGCCATCGTCATCGGCAGGAAGGCGAAGAATGTCCCCCAAGAAAAGGCTTATGAGTATGTGGCCGGCTACACGATCATAAACGACCTCAGCGCCCGGGACACCCGACCCGCACGATCTGAAGATGGAACTCCGGGTGAATCAGGAACCGGAGCCGAGGCAGAAATCCTCCACCAACCAGTTGATCTATAAAGTTCCTGACCTGGTCGCCTATTGGTCCCAGATGACCCTGGAACCCGGGGATGTGATCACCTCGGGAACTCCTGGGGGAGTCGCTTTTTTCAAACAGCCCGACCCGCAGCAATGGTTCCTGAAGCCAGGAGATGTGGTGGAGGCAAGGATCGAGGGGCTGGGGGCCATTCGCAATAAAATCGTCTAAATTTTTTGCCCCAGAGGGTACGGCGCGGCAAAACTGCAATCAAAAACAATGAACCACAGAGGGCACAGAGGTCACAGAGAACACAGAGAGCTAAAAAAGGAATAATGGAATATTGGAATAATGGAATAATGGGTAGGAAAATGAACGACAAGAACCCAACATTCCAATATTCCATCATTCCAGCATTCCAATTTTTTTGCTCTGTGGTTAAAGATTGAAGGAAAAAAAATGAATTCGGCGGTGAAGAAGGGGATCGAGAAACTGGCGGTCGCTCATGGGTTGAAGGATTTCAAGTGGATGGATCCCGGGAAAATCATCGTCGGCCACTGGGTAAGGATGAAATGCAATTTTGGCTGCCCCGGGTACGGAAAAAGAAAAACTTGTCCCCCCTATCTTCCAGCCGTGGAGGAATGCATAAAATTCTTCAAGGAATACAAACAGGGTCTTTTATTCCACTTCGTCAAGAGGTTCAAAGACCCCGAGATGCGGCATCCCTGGTCGAAGAAAGTCAACCAGAGGATGCTCAACCTGGAAAGGGAAGTCTTTCTCTCCGGATTCGAGAAGGCCTTTATGTTTCCCCAGGCCCCATGCCGGCTCTGCGAGAATTGCCCCGCAACCGGGGAGTGCCTTCAACCCTATCAGGCCCGCCCGACCCTGGAGGCTTTTGGGGTGGATGTGTACAGCACGGCCCGGATGTTGGGGTATCCGATCCGGGTGGTGAAGGATTACCATGAGGAAATGAATCGGTACGGCCTTCTCCTGGTGGAATAGAAAGGCATTTCGGGTTCCGCGTTTCAAGTTTCGGGTCAAACGCTTTCAGAAAGAATCGGATTTCGTTTTTTACATCGGGGAGACAGGGAAATGCCAAGAATTCCAATCGGGGATATCGAAGTCAATTACGAGGAAGCGGGGAAGGGGATTCCCTTGGTCATGGTCCATGGCCTGAACGGGGACCTCACCGGATGGGCCCTGATCATGCCCGAATTCGCCAAACACTACCGAACCGTCGCTCTGGACGTACGCGGTCACGGCGGAACGGACAAGCCGGACCAGCCTTATTCGATCCAGGGATTCTCCGGAGATCTGTACGGCTTCATGCGGAAACTTGAGATCCCCAAGGCCCACATCTTCGGCCTGTCCATGGGCGGGGCGATCGCCCAGCAGTTCGCCCTGGACCACCCCGAGATGATCCGCTCCCTCATCCTGGTTTCCACCTTCAGCTACATCGACGACCACGCGCGGCAGGCCTTCAACCGGTTGAAGGCCTGCCTGGCGGAGGGAGGATATCCGGCCTTCTTCGATGAAGTGGTCAAACTGGCCTTCACTCCCGAGTACATCGCCGCCAATCCCGGGCCCATCGCTGAACTGAAGAAGAAGCGGGTCGCGATCAATTCCCCGGTGGCCATCGGCCGGGCCACCGATGCCTGCCTGGCTATGGATCTAAAGAGTCAAATCTCCAAGATCGCCCTTCCAACCCTGGTGGTCTCGGGAAGGAACGATGTTTTTACCCCCCTCCATCTGGCCGAGCAGATTCACCGTTCCATCCGCGGGTCGGAATGGAAAATCCTGGAGGGAGTGGGGCATAATCTTTACATCGAATCAGCCCCGGATCTGGTTCAAGCTGTCCTGGGTTTTTTGCAAAAGAGTTGAAACCGGCCCTTCTGGCAAAATGCGCGCTGCACTCTAAGTAGTGCAGGGCGGAATGCCGAATGCGGAATAGGGCGCAGAGGAAGGTAAAGGCCATTAAGCCCAACGTAAACGATCAAATAAAAAAATTTTTCCGGGAAAAGGAATTCACCGATGGAAATGGGAATTGTTTCGTGGTAACCGATCGGGGGTTGTTTTATTGCCCGAAGGGCAGCGGGGCGAAGAAGAACCCCTGTCCTGATTGCTTTTTCTGTCAATGGTGTTCCGACTCGCGGTGCGGTCTTTGCCGAAGGGACCCGGAATCGTGCCTGGGGGGTAAAGGATCTCCCGATTGATGTTTGGAAAGGAGTGAGAATGATTTTAAGAGTGTTTGTGGCGGCTTTATTCGTCCTGGCGGCGGGCTCGGCAGGGGCTCAGGAAAACCTCGTCTTGAAGGACCAGAAGGAAAAGGTCAGCTACATCATCGGCATGGAAATCGGGGAAAATTTCAAGAAGCAGTCCATCGACATCGACCCGGATATTCTGGCCCGGGGGATCAAGGATGGCCTTTCCGGAGCCAAGCCGCCCTTGAGCGAACAAGAAGCCCGGGAAGTCATGACCGCTTTCGAGAAAGAGATGAGGTCCAGACAGGAAGCATCCCGGAAAGCGGCCGGGGAGAAGAACCAGAAGGAGGGAGAAGCCTTCCTGGCAGAAAACAAAAAGAAAGAGGGAGTGAAAACGCTGCCCAGCGGACTGCAATACAAGGTGATCCGGGCGGGGACCGGAAAGAAACCCTCAGCAACCGATACCGTGACGACCCATTATAGAGGTACGCTGATCGACGGGACCGAATTTGACAGCTCCTACAAAAGGGGAAAGCCGGCCTCCTTTCCGGTCAATGGGGTCATCCCCGGATGGACGGAAGCTTTACAGCTCATGGAGGAGGGAGCGAAATGGCAGCTTTTCATCCCCTCGAACCTGGCCTATGGCGAACGGGGGGCGGGCCGGGTCATCGGGCCCCATTCCACTTTGATCTTTGAGGTAGAGTTGATATCCATCCAGGAGAAGAAGTGAGAAAAGCCGGACCGATCCCCGATTACCGGTTCCAGCCTATGGAGAAGGGCGACCTGCCAGAGGTGATCCAGTTCTGGCAGCGGATGGAAGGAATCGGACTCAGCGAGTCAGATTCCTATTCCGCCCTCTCCTTTTATCTGCAGCGCAATCCAGGGCTGAGCTGGGTGGCGCGCAACAGGGACCGGGATTTGATCGGCGCCGTTCTTTGCGGCCATGACGGGCGCAGGGGATACCTCCACCATCTGGCGGTGGCCCCGGACTGGCGCAGGAAGGGAATCGGCAGGGCTCTGGTGGATAGATGCCTTTCTTCCCTGAGGGAATTGAAAATCCTGAAGTGCAACGTCTTCCTCTTTTCCCACAACCCCGAAGGGGAAGCCTTCTGGGGGGGGATGGGATGGAAGGGGAGAGAAGACCTGGTTTTGATGCAGAGGGTGCTGTAATTCTGCAACCGGTTGATCAACAGATTGCCCAGATTCCGCGGAGGGCTTGGAGGGATTCCCCGTGAAGGCCATGGTCCTGAAAGAAATCGGCAGTATGGATAAGAATAAGACTCCGCTGGAACTCGTGGACCTGACGATTCCCGCGCCCGGCGAGGATGAAATTCTCATCCGGGTGTCTGCCTGCGGCGTCTGCCACACCGAGCTGGACGAAATCGAAGGGAGGACGCCTCCTCCCCTCCTGCCGGTCGTCCTGGGCCACCAGGTTGTCGGGAGGGTGGAAAAAGCTGGAGCCCGGGCAAAAAAAATCAAAGCGGGAGATCGAGTAGGGGTGGGCTGGATTTACTCCGCCTGCGGGAAGTGCAAGTTCTGTCGGCAAGGGAATGAGAACCTGTGCATCGATTTTAAAGCCACCGGCCGGGATGCCAACGGCGGTTACGCCCAGTATATGACCGTGCCGGAGGACTTCGCCCTTCCCATCCCTCAGATCTTTTCCGATTCCGAAGCCGCTCCCCTGCTCTGTGCCGGGGCCATCGGCTACCGCTCTCTCCGCCTGGCCAATCTCGAGGACGGACAGAACCTGGGAATGACCGGGTTCGGGGCCTCGGCCCACCTGGTCCTGAAAATGGCCCGGCATCAATTCCCTGGGTCCAGAATCTTCGTCTTTGCGCGGAGTGAGAAGGAGAGGGAATTCGCCCGGGAACTGGGAGCCGCGTGGGCGGGAGACCCGACGGAAGAATCGCCGGAAAAGCTCGACCGGATCATCGATACCACCCCGGCCTGGAAGCCCATCGTGGAAGCCCTGAAAAACCTGGATGCGGGTGGAAGGCTGGTGATCAACGCCATTCGGAAAGAAAATTTCGATCAGGAAGCGCTGAGACAGATCGATTACCCCCGCCATCTCTGGCTGGAAAAGGAGATCAAGAGCGTGGCCAACGTGGCCCGGCGAGATGTGCGGGAATTCCTGGAACTGGCCGCAAAAATCTCCATCCGACCGGAGATTCAGGAGTATCCCCTGGAAGGGGCCAATCAGGCTCTGGTGGAGTTGAAGGAAAGGAAAATTCGGGGCGCGAAGGTATTAAAGATCGGATGAAAAACAAGGCCTTGAGTTCCAGATTACAAACCACCATTCCAGGAAAGTTCACCCGGAATTTATAGCCTGGCCCGAAGAAAGAGGGGAATGAAGGTGAAGGGGTCCGAAGCCGAGAAACCTTTTTGTCCGTCTGTCGCGCTTTCCTTAGCACTGGGATTCGTTCTTTTCTTTTGTGCGCCGGGGCTCGATGGAAAGACCGTCGATTTCCCGGAGGTGAGCGGGTGGAGAAAAGACGGAAAGTCCCAGGTTTTCTCTCCCCGAACCCTGTACGAGTACATCAACGGGGCGGCGGACCTCTACCTGGCCTATGGGTTTCAGGACCTGCAAGTGGCTGAATACAAAGGAGAGAAGAAAGCCGGGGTCACCGTAGAGATCTACCGTCACCAGGATCCCACTCACGCCTTCGGGATCTACAGCCAGGAGCGGCTGGCCAGCGCCAAGTTCCTGGACATCGGCGCCCAGGGCTACCACGAACCCAACGTGCTGAACTTCATGACCGGCCCTTACTACGTGAAGATCAACGGGTTCAATACCGGCGAGGATGATGAGAAAATCCTCCTGCCCTTCGCCAGGAAAGTCGAGGCGATCCTGGGGAAAAAGACTTCTCTGCCCCGGATCCTCTCTTCTTTCCCGGGGGAAGGAAAGCAAAAGAATAGCGAAAAGTTTATTTCCAAGAACTTCCTGGGGTATTCCTTTTTCCACTCCGGGTACACGGCCGACTATGAGGTTTCCGGGAAGAAATTCAAGGTCTTTGTCATGGAGGGCAAAGATCGGGAGGACTGCCTGGGGATGATGGAAAATTACCTCAAACAAACGGGGGAGGAAGGGCGGAAGCCGTCCGAGGGAACCTACCGGTTGAAAGACCCCCACCACGGCGAAGTGGACCTTTTCTGGAAGGGAAAATTCATCTGGGGCATCGTGGACCTGAAAGATCCGGAGCTCCGGTCCAGATACCTCCGCGAGATCGAAAAGCTGGGGAAGGGATAAAAGAACGGAAGGGGAGAAGAGGAAAGGAAAGGGAGGCAAAAGATGATCATTGACCGGTTGGAAAAGGCATCCTTATACCAGGGGGTCCACAAGAGGCTGGCCGTAGCCCTCGATTATCTCCGGAATACCGACCTGGGAAAAATCGCACCGGGGACCTATGAAATCGAGGGCCGCAAGGTGTACGTGATGGTCCAGCAGTATGAGACCAAGCTCAGGGAGAAGGGACGCTGGGAAGCCCACCGGAAGTACATCGATGTTCAATTCGTCCATCAGGGCGCGGAACTCTTCGGCTACGCCAATCTTGGGGAAATGAAGGAGATTCAGTACGATGAGACCAAGGACTTTCTCTCCCTTCAGGGGGAAGAGAGGGGGGATTTTTTCCGGGTTTCCCAGGGGACTCTGGTCATCCTTTTCCCCCAGGATGCCCACATGCCCGGGATGGCCATTTCCGCCCCCCAGCCGGTGAAGAAGTTTGTGGTCAAAGTGGCGATCGAAGGCTGAAGGTGCCTGAAATGCCTAACCCGGCAAAGTCGGAACCAAACAGGTTTGAGGCATAGAAAAATCCGAATATCGATCCCGCGATACGCGGGACCGAAACAAATTCGGAATCCCCAAAAGACAAAAAAAACCAAAGAAAGAAGAGACTTTTGTATTTTGAGCATTTGGATTTGTTTCGAAATTCGAATTTCGTGCTTCGAATTTAAATCGGCTATTTTCAACGGGATTGATTAGCATATTGCGTACCGCCTGACTTTTAAGGGAATAAAGTGCATAAGGGAAAGACTCATGGCCGATTATTCCCAGATTGACCGATCTCCTCTAATATCTTTCCTCTTTTACCCCCGGCGGGATACTACCCCGTGTCCGGAGGGTGCATTTGATCTTTTGGTGCCGGTGGAAAAAGGGATTTCTGTAGCCTGCCGGTTTTTTGCCGGTCACCCCAGCTGGTCCTGGATCCTCTTCTTCCACGGAAACGGGGAAGTCGCCAGTGACTACGATGAGATCGCCCCCTTCTATCATCAGAAGGAAATCAACCTGGCCGTAGCCGACTACCGGGGCTACGGAGCCAGCGGAGGTTCTCCGGGGTTTACTTATCTGATCAACGACGGGCATCTGGTTTTTAAAGCGGTGCGGGAAGAATTGTCACGGAAAGGCCTGGGAGAGGACCTCTGGGTGATGGGAAGGTCGATGGGAAGTCTTTCCGCCGTTGAACTAGCCCATCGTTATCCGGAAGAAATGAAAGGATTGATCGTCGAGAGCGGCTTTGCCAGCGTCACCCGCCTCATCAAACACCTGAACCTCCCTGCCAGGGGTCTGAATCTGGAGCCGATCGAAGAGGAACGGCTGGCCATGATCCGGCAGATTACCATGCCCGCCCTGATCATTCACGGCGAATTGGACATGTTGGTCCCGCTGCAGGAAGCCAAGGATCTATACCGTTCCTTGAATTCCTCGAAGAAGAAACTGGTCATCATCCCCCGCGCCGATCATAACACCATCATGTTTGCCGACCTGAAGCAGTACTTTTCCGAAATTCAGGAGTTTGTCCAAGCCACGAAGCAGTCGAAGACTTCCTTACATCCTTAAGGCGATGAATCCCCCCAAGCCCGAATCTACACGCCGGAGGTCCGTCTTTTCACGATTTCATTCAGCGGCCGACAAGCTCTCCCGTGGCAAAATAGGGAAGACCCCTGGATTGGGGTTACTGGCGGGCGATGTTCTTCCCGGAAGCGGGCATGCCGACGAAGATGAAGATTTTCATGGAGCCGCCATTACTCCGAATTTTTCTTGCCCCTGTTCTGCAAATACTCCTCCCACTCCATGGGGAGGTGGTACTTTTTTTTGCGGTTGCATTCCTTGCAGCAAGGAACTACGTTGCCGCGGGTTGTCTTGCCCCCCCGGATGAGCGGGACAATGTGGTCCATGGTCAGATGGGCGGAAGGGAATTTTTGCCCGCAGTAGTGGCAGATCCCCCGGGCCAGGCGCTGCTGCCACCAGCGCGTCTTGCGCAGGACGCGGGCCTTTTCCTTTTCCTTGCGGATTTCGCTCTCGCTGGCCTCGATGATGAAGGGATCCGGCATTCCTTTTTCCCGCGATGCTTGGCTTGTGGTCCGGGGACAAGGAACTTCTGGGCAAAAAGCATCGGCCGGGCTGGCCATCTCCCGGGAGGCTTCGACCGGCTTCCGCGGGATGCGGCCCTTTCCGTTTAATCCTTCTTGACGGCCTCCAGGATGAGAAGGGGAGGAAGGGAGAACATATAATACTGCGCCTGGACGTCCCCGAACATCTCCTCGAGGGGGATCTTCAGGATGTCGGGAAACTGGAAGAAGGCCTGGTAAGCAAGAAACTGGCCGCCTTTTTTCAAAGCGGCATGGGTATTCTTTAGGATGGCCATCTTTCTTTTCTTGGACAGAAGGGAGAAGGGAATCCCGGAGATGATGCAGTCGGCCTTCAAATCGCCGGTCCCGTTGCAGGACTTGAGGACATCCAGAACATTTTCGGCGGAATCCTCGAAGAGAAGCAGCCGGGGGTCCTGGATGCTCTTCTGCAAGACCCTGCAGAAATCAGAGTTCTTCTCGATGGCGATCAACTTGGAATTCTCGTTCATGTTCTTCAAAAGAGGCTCGGTGAAATTTCCCGTTCCCGGCCCGTATTCCAGGATTACCTTATTTTTTTGGAAATCAATCTTTTCCAGAACCTTTTCCACCCCGAACCGGGAGGTGGGGGTCACAGAGGCGACGTGAATATCGGTAATCAGGTTCTTTAAATAGTAGAGTGTGTTTATCTTCATGGCCCTTTCCTTGTTTTCAATCGGGCAATTTCAGAGAAGAGAAGATCTTGCCCGGAATCAGCCCTCCGGCTCCCGGGGAGTCACGCATCCTGCCGCCAAGGGAGAGAACCCCCCTTTCCAGTCCCCCGCCGTAGGCTTCTCAAAATTTTAATAAAAATCTTTTCCAGGATCAATAAAAATCTGTGCCTCCGCCCGGGAAACCGCAAGGCGGCCCCCAGTGCGTTTTTCTGGCCGGGCGGTCATTTTTCTCTTGATCATTTCTTTCATTTTATTCTATAAGGGTTGCGAAGAAGCCGAAAACCTGGAGAACCACCGATGTGGTTTAAGAAGCAATTTCATGTAGGGAGGACCTGAATGGAAAAACCGTGGTATCAATCCTATGCCAAAGGCATTCCCCGGCATCTGGAATACGAGCGAACGCCCATGCCCACAGCGCTGGCCCGCGCGGCCAGGGAATTTCCCGACAAAACCGCTCTCGTCTTTATCGACTCCAAGATCTCCTACCGGCAGTTGGATGACATGGCGAACCGCTTCGCCAATGCGCTGATCGATATGGGGGTGAAACCCGGGGACAAGGTGGCCATGCTCATGCCCAACATGCCCCAGCTGGTGGCGGCGGTTTACGGCGCCTGGAGGGCCGGGGCCGTGGTGGTGATGAACAACCCCCTGTACACGGATGTGGAGCTGGAATACCAGTTCAACAACTCCGAATCCATATTTCTGGTGGCCATCGACCTCATCTGCCCGAGGATGATCGCCCTGCGCCCGAAAACCAGGATCAAGAACCTGGTCGTCGCGCACATCCGGGATCACCTCAAATTTCCCAAGAGGCAGCTCCTGCCCATCGTGGCCAAGGACAAGCACCGGAACATTCCCCCGACTCCCAACGTCCACGAGTGGATGGATATCCTGAAGAAATACCCGGCCACGGACCCGAAGATAGCCGTGGATTTCGACGGGCTGGCCAGCCTGCAGTATACCGGCGGGACGACCGGGGTCAGCAAGGGGGTCATGCTGTCTCACGCCAACCTTTCCAAGAATGTGCAGCAGATCATCGCCTGGTTTCCGGGGTTCAACAAAGGGGAGATCTCCTTACTGGGCGTCCTCCCCATCTTTCATTCCTTCGGTCTGACCTGCTGCATGAACGTCTGCGTCTGGATGGGCTGGGCGGACGTTCTCATCCCCCGCCCGGAACCGCAGGCCATCCTGGAGGCCATCCACAAGCACAGGGTCAATTTCTTCCCGGCCGTGCCCACCATGTACGTGGGGGTGCTCAACCATCCGGAAGCTTCCAAGTTTGACCTGACTTCCATCAAGGGGTGTTTCTCCGGGGCCGCGCCCCTTCCGGTGGAGGTGATCAAGGATTTCGAAGCCAAGACCGGCTCGCAGATCTGCGAAGGGTACGGGCTGTCCGAGACCAGCCCCGTGGTGACCACCAACCCGTACGGGGGAAAGACGAAGGTCGGCTCCATCGGCCTGCCGGTTTCCGATACGGATATTAAGGTTGTAGACCTGGTGGATGGAACCAAGGAGATGCCCGCGGGCCAACCGGGGGAGATCTTGGTCAAGGGACCCCAGGTCACCAGCGGGTATTACAAAATGCCGGAGGAGACGGCCATGGCCATCCGGGACGGATGGCTCTATACCGGCGACATCGGGACGATGGACGCGGAAGGATACTTCTACATCGTGGACCGGAAGAAAGACATGGTCATCGCCGGCGGTTACAACATCTACCCGCGGGAGATCGACGAGGTCCTCTTCGAGCACCCCAAGATCCTCGAAGCCTGCGCCGTGGGAGTTCCGGATCCTTACCGGGGAGAGACCATCAAGGCCTTCGTGGTCCTGAAGCCGGGCCAGACCCTGACCGAAGAAGAGGTCATCCAGTATTGCGGGGAGAAGCTGGCCAAGTACAAAATCCCCAAGATGGTAGAGTTTGTGGGGTCCCTGCCCAAGAGCGGGGTCGGAAAGATCCTGCGGAAGGAACTGCGGGCCATGGAATTGGCCAAAGGGAAAAAATAGAGGGTAAAAAGGCGAAAAAGGAAAAGGGAAAAGGGCGAAAAGCTCTCCTTCCCTTTTCGCCCTTGGGCCGCTTCGCCTTATTTTTCTAAGATTTTCACCTTCATCTCGATCCGTTCGTCCGGATTGTCTTTTTTGTCCCTCGGCTGGCTGACGATTTTATCGGCCACATCGATTCCCGAGACCACCTCGCCGAAGACCGTGTACTGCTTGTCCAGAAAGGACGCGGGAGCCACGCAGATAAAGAACTGGGACCCGGCGCTGTTGGGATCTGACGCCCGGGCCATGGAAAGAGTGCCTTTCTTATGCGGCTTGTCGTTGAACTCCGCCTTCAGGGTGTAGCCGGGTCCGCCCATCCCGTGCTTTGAGCGGTCGGGGTTCCTGGTGTTGGGATCCCCTCCCTGGATCATGAATCCGGGGATCACCCGGTGGAAGAGGGTTCCGTCGTAAAACCCCTTCTTGGCCAGGTCGATAAAGTTCTTCACGTGGTTGGGGGCCACGTCGGGGAAGAACTGAAGCTCCATATTTCCAAATTTGGTTTCGATGACCGCTTTCGTTTCGCCCATTTCCTTTTTCTCCTTGTCGGTAAAGGTTCTATGGCGCATCTCGCCCGAGCCTGCGCTTGCCAAAAGAAAAAGAAACATTCCCGTCGCTACAATCCTGATCCATCGCATTCTTCGGTTCTCCGATTCCCGGGGCTCTTCCTGAATTTTGTACCCTGCCCCCTTTTTTTTCGAACCTCGATCCCGGTCCCTATTTTTCCGCGATTTTGACCTTCATCGCAATCGGTTCGAGGGGATTATCTTTTTTATCCCTCGGCTGGCTGACGATTTTGTCGGCTACTTGCATTCCCGAGACCACTTCGCCGAAGACCGTATATTTTCTGTCGAGACGGGGAGCGGGGGCGACGCAGATAAAAAACTGGGACCCGGCGCTGTCCACATGATCCGGCCGCCGGGCCCTGGACACGGTGCCTCGTAAATGGGGTTT
>LJUR01000102.1 GCA_001304105.1 Deltaproteobacteria bacterium SM23_61 | reverse complement strand
TCCAGTTCCCGCAGAAAAGCCGGGAAGGTGATGGGCAGAATCAGCTTGGATACCCAGAAACCTCCCAGCAGGCCGATGGTGATGAAAATGATGGTCAGGCAGACCACCGCAACGGTCACCCCGATGATCCGGGGGGTCACGATGAAATAGATTGGGTTGATGCCCATCACCTCGATGGCCTCCAGTTCATGGGCGATGACGATATTTCCCAGTTCCGTGGCGATGGCCGCTCCCGAGCGTCCGATGACGATAATCGCCGTGAGCAAAGGGCCCACTTCACGAAACAGGACCAGGACCAGGATGGGAACAATAAACTCAATTCCTCCCCCCAGAAAGGAGAGCTGGGTCCCGATCTGCACGATGATTACGGTTCCCAGGGCCAGGGAGATGACCGCTACCACTTTCAGGGCTTGAACCGCGGTAAAATAGACCTGTCGCAGGGTGATTTCGAAGACCAGCGAGAACCCCTTCTTTCTCTCGGTGATGAGCTCCCGGAAGGCCATGTAGAAAAGAGTGGAAAGGTTCGAAAAAACCATGACCTTTCCCATCACCCATCGGCCGATGGACTCGAGAAAATCGGCCTTCTCCTCCGGGAAGGTTCTTTCTGGGGCGCTAACCGGAGAACCCATAATAATGGCCCGCAGACCTCGGGACTCTCATCCTCCTTTTCGACAGGGGTTCGAAAAACCTGTACTCTCGTTGCAAAATATACCACTAACCCCGGGAATTTTCTATTCAAATATTGTCTCGGCGGGTGGAACGTGGTAAATAGATGCATAAAGCAAAGGAGCAAAGAGCATAGAGCAGAGAGCATGGCGTCAAGAATGACCAGCAAGAAAGTGAGAACCCGGGGCGGGGGAATAGGTCGAGGTTAAGGCCAAGGCCAAGGCTTAGGTTAAGGCTAAGGACGAAAGGAATGATTCCGGTAGAGAAGAGCATTTTTACCCTGGGCACCAGCAACCGGAGCTGGGAGGAATTTATTAACCTCCTCCGGGCGCACGGGATCGAAATGGTGGTCGACGTGCGCAGCTTCCCGACCAGCAAATTCGACCATTTTAAGCGCGAGTCCATGAATCCCTCTCTGGCCGAGGCCGGCTTGGGGTACTACTTCCTGGGGAAGGAGCTGGGAGGATACCGCAAGGGAGGATACGAGGCCTACACCCGGACCCTCGAATACCTGGTGGGCCTCGAGCTTTTGGAGCGGATGGCTTCCCGGTGCCGGTCCGCCTTCGTCTGTGCCGAGCGCCTCCCCTGGCGCTGTCATCGGCGTTTCATCGGCCGCAGCCTGCAGGAGAGGGGCTGGGAAGTCACCCATATCATCGATGAGAAGAGGGTTTGGGAAGATAGAATTCCGGGAGAGAAAGGGGAAGAAGAATAGGTCGGCATCATTCAAGAGAGAGGTGGAACCGATGACCCTGGTTTTATTCGAGAGAAAAAAAGATACCCTGAGGGTTTCCCTGAACCGGACGTCGGCCCTCAATGCCATCAACAGCGCCGTCCTTCAGGAACTGGAACAGGGGCTGAAACAATACGAATCCGACCCTGGCTTCCAGGCCCTTCTTCTCTTCGGGCAGGGAGGATGCTTTGCCTCCGGGGCGGATATCAAAGAGCTGGCGAGTCTCGATGAAGAGGGGATGAGAAGATTCCTCCAGTTGAGAGAAAGAACCTTTTCGCTTCTGGAAAATTTTCCCCTCCCAACGGTGGCTATCATAGAAAAATACGCCCTGGGTACCGGTTTGGAGCTGGCCTTATGCTGTGATTTCAGAATTGCCGCTACCGGTGCTAAGCTCGGGATTCCTTCAGCAAAGCTTGGGATTGTCGAGAGTTATGAATATTTCACCCGCCTGGTCCGAGCCGTGGGACCATCGTGGGCCAAAAAGATGGTCTTTACCGGAGATCAAGTTGAGGCCGAAACAGCCTTCCAGATCGGATTGGTGGAAGAGTTGAGCCCCCCGGAAAGAATCTTCGAGAAGGCGGAGGCCATCCTTTCCCGGATGCTCAAAAATTCCGCTTCTTCCATCCAGCAGACCAAGAGAGTCATCGCCGAATGTGCCCAGGACCCCAATCTGCTCCTGGTGAAGGACCGAGCGCTGCCGATGGTCGATTCGACGAAATCACCGGACTTCAAGGGAGCCAGCCGGGCTTTTCTGGAAAAGAAGGGCAGGAAGGAATTTTAGGGGGTGGGTCCGATCCTTGCATTCCCCCTGGCCTTCTGTTAATTTTAAAAAAATTGCTTTTCATCTATGACCTACGAGCCATGAGCGGTTAGGGGTCAGACTTTGCCCAGACGCAGGGCGGTTTTTTTTAGGTCTTTTGGATCAACCATGTTTGCTAAACCAGATCTCATTCTCCTGCATGCTCCTTCAGTTTACGACTTCCGTAAGCTGCCGATCCTCTTCGGGCCCATCAGCGACCTGGTTCCTTCCACCCCGATCTTTGAAATGTATCCCGTGGGCTTTTCCTCCATTGCCGAGCACCTGGAAAGGAACGGGATCCGGGTGCGGATCGTCAACCTGGCCTTCCGGATGCTCCGGGACGGGAATTTCGACGCGGAAAAGCTCATCGCCAAGCTGAAGCCCCGGGTGTTCGGCATCGACCTCCACTGGCTTCCCCATGCCCACGGTGCGCTGGAGGTGGCGGCCCTTTGCAAAAAGCACCATCCTCACATTCCGGTGGTTTTCGGGGGATATTCCGCTTCCTACTTCCACGAGGACCTCATCCGGTATCCCCAGGTTGATTACGTGATCCGGGGGGATTCGGCGGAAGAGCCGCTCCGCCGGCTGATGGTCGCTCTGCGGGAAAGAAAATCTTTGGAGGCAATTCCCAACCTCACCTGGAAGGAGGAGAAAAAAGAAGTCCGCGTCAATCCCTTGACCCACATCCTTCCCCACCTGGACGAATACTTAAACAACTACCCCAACCTCTTCCGCTCGGTGGTCAGATACCTGGACCTGAAGTCCCTGATCCCCATCCACGACTGGTGGGAATATCCCATTACGGCCGTCATGACCGTCCGGGGGTGCACGCACGATTGCGTCTTCTGCGGCGGGTCGAATTTCGGGTTGAGCCATTTTTACTGCCGGGACAAGTGCGCCTACCGGAGCCCGGAAAAGGTGGCCGACGACATCCTGGCCATCTCCCGGTACACCAATGCTCCCATCTTTGTGGTCGGGGACCTGAGGCAGAGGGGAGAAGAATATGCCCGGCGTCTCCTGTCCCGGATCAAGCCGGTGCGGCCCAAAAACCAGGTCGTGCTGGAACTCTTCACCCCGGCCGCGGAGTCCTATTTCCAGATGGTGGGGGAGGCTTTTCCCAACTTCAATTTTGAGACGTCCCCCGAGTCCCATGACGAGAAAGTCCGCCGGGCAACCGGAAAGTTCTATTCCAATGGGGCGATGGAAAAATCGATCGGCCACGCCCTGGATCACGGATGCTCGAAGTTCGATGTCTTCTTCATGATCGGCCTTCCCCAGCAGACTCCGGCTTCGGTCCTGGAGACCCTGGACTACTGTGAGTACCTGCTGAAAACTTTCGGCCGGCGCCTCAACCCCTTTATCTCTCCCCTGGCCCCCTTTCTCGATCCCGGGTGCATCGCCTTCGAAAAGGCGGACGAGGTGGGATACCGGGTTTTCGGCAAGACCCTGGAGGATTACCGGAGAGCCCTCCTGGCCCCGAGCTGGAAGTACACCCTCAGCTACGAAACGAAATGGATGACCCGCGACGACATCGTCCAGGTCTCCTACCAGGCCGGGCTCCGCCTGAACCGGCTGAAGGAAAAATACGGCCTTCTGGACAAGGCCACAGCCGACCGGACGGAGAAGCGTATCCTCCTGGCGAGGGATATGATCGGCAGGGTGGACGAGATCATTCTCCTGCCGGAGCCGGAGCGGACCCGCAAGCTTCTGTCCCTGAAAGAGACTTTCGATCGGGCGAGCATGTCTACGGTTTGCGACAAAGACGAGATCAAGTGGCCGGTCTTCCGGTGGCGGCTGAATTTTCCCAACATCCTCCGGGCGATCTTTCAGCGCCATCCTGTTTAAGAGACGGGTAGGGGCGGGTTTCAAACCCGCCCCTAAGGCCGATTAGCAGCTTGTTAAAAAAATCTATTGGGGTTTAGGTCGTCATTCCTGCGGAAGCAGGAATCCAGGGTTTCCCGTGAAAACGGGAACCCAGATTTTCTTTGGTGGTTCCCCGCTTCCGCGGGGACAACGTCTGGACTCCGCTCCCTGCTTAAAACATGCAGGGACAAGCTTCGCGGGAGTGACGAAAGATTGGGGTTTTTCCACATCCGGTTAGAAGGTAATCTCATCCACAAGGGCAATTCGTGAATGGTCCCCACCACAATGAAAATGACCCGAGAAAAGAATAATCAGTCTGCAGACGAGCCCGAGCCCCTGGAACTTCCGATCGACGGCGTCCTGGACCTGCATACCTTCCAGCCCAGAGAGGTCAAAGACCTGCTTCCTGACTACATTGCCGCCTGCCGGGAAAAAGGAATCCTGCAGATACGAGTGGTACACGGAAAAGGGACGGGGGCCTTACGGCGAACGGTGCATTCCATCCTGGGCCGGCTGCCGGAGGTGGCTTCCTTCCGTCTGGCCGGCGAAGATGCCGGGGGCTGGGGCGCCACCCTGGTGGACCTCAGGCCCCGGGAATAAGCCTCGGGGAATCCAAACAACCGGTGCTTGCTCCGTCTCAACTTTTCCCACCCATTCTTTCCATTTTTTATCAGCCGGCGGCCGAAATCCCTTCCTCAACTCTCGACTCCCACCTCACCGGCTTCAGTCTCCCGGGACAACGACGATCTTCATCTTGGCTCCGTTTTCGGGGAGGCCGTAACGGCCCGCGGCCCCTCCCTCGTCACTGGGAAGGATGATCTCCACCTGGTTGAGCTGGCCGCAGGCGGGGCAGGTGAAACGCAACTTTCGCGTGGCCTCGGTGAATTCAATCTCCGCTGGCTGACCGCAGCCCGGGTTGGTGCAATTCACCATTTCCCTGAAACGGGCCATCCTATTCCTCGTCCTGGTCTTTCCCCCGCCAGGCTTTGATGAAGGCCGCGCCGATGATCCACAGGGCCACGGCGGCAATCCCCCACATGATGGGATTGTAGAGGAAATTCTCTTTCAAATAATGGAGGAGGGACCGAAAGATCTCCATCGATTGATATTTTCGCTTATTCCAGGAAGAATGCCAAGATAATTTTCGAAGGACGATTTTCATTGGCAGAGCAGGTCAAGTCGGATAAGATAAAATAGGTTGAGAATCGATTTTCCGCACCGTCCAAGCCGGCCCACCCTTATCCCACGAGAGAAGAAAGGAAAGAATCCATGGAGATGAAATTTAAGCCCGAAGACATCAATTTTCACCGGGAAGATTACCAGAAGATCACCGCGGCGATGCGTTCCAAAGACTATCCCCCCCTGTTGAAGAAGGAAGTCCAGGGACGGGTGAACCTCCGGCATCGCCGTTCCAATCCGTACGTCCGGGAGGGCCGCGCCCTAGTGTCTTTTGTCATGGCCGGCCAGGACCTGAAAGGGGACATCCGCAAGGCGATCGACCTTCTGGGGGGCCTGGAAAAGTCCATAAAACCCCGGGACCGGGTTCTTTTGAAACCCAACTTCAACAGCGATGACCCTCCTCCCGGGTCCACGGCAACGGATTTTCTGATGGCGGTGATCGAAATTTTGCGCGAGCATGGTTGTACCCGCATCTCCGTGGGCGACAGCGCCGGGCGGCCCTGGGTTCCCACGGCCAAGGTCTTCAAAAAATTGGGCTTACCCGCCCGGATGAGCGAAGCCCAAATCCCCCTCCTGGATTTTGACCAGACCCCGTTCATCGATGTGCCCATCGGGGGGCAGTATCTCGAGGTCATCGCCTACCCGAAGGATTTGGAGGATTTTGACAAGATCATCTACCTTCCCACCATGAAGAGCCACTACCTGGCCGGGTTCTCCATGAGTTTGAAGCTGACCGTGGGACTCACCCATCTGGCCGACCGGTCCCTGCTTCATGCCGACAACAACCAGTTTGTTTCCCAGCGCGCTGCGGAGATGAGCATCCCCGTCAAGCCCGACCTGATCCTCATGGACGGAAGAATATCTTTCGTCAGCGGGGGGCCGGCCGTGGGGCTGGCCGTCCATCCCGGCGTCATCCTGGCCTCCGGCGATCCCGTGGCCCTGGACGTTCAGGGGGTCCGCCTTCTGCAGAACTATGCCGCCGTCAACCACCTGGGCATGGACGCGTGGTCCCTGCCCCAGATCAAGACGGCGGTGAAACACGGGCTGGGAATTCAAAGGGATGAAGACCTTCTATTGATCCGTTGAAGTTTAAACCTTCGGAATGGGGGAATATGGGGCCGGCCCCCCGGCCGGCCAGAAGAGCAGCCTCTTCCAGCGGGTCGATTTCGAGCAGAAAAAGAGTCCAGCCAGAGACATTGCCGGGGTTGAATAATCCCCAAATTGCCAGAGGAGGTGGGCATGAACCTGAAGGATAAAGTGGCTATCATTACCGGTTCGGGAGGAGGGATTGGCCGGGGAATTGCCCTGAAATTTGGGTCTCTGGGCGCCAGGGTGGTGGTGGCGGACCTGAAGCTGGAAGGGGGTAAGGAGACCGTTTCTCTTGTCGAGAAGGCAGGGGGGAAAGGTCTGGCCTTGGGCACGGATATTACCGATCGGGCTCAAGTGCAGGAAATGGTCAAGGCGACCCTGGATGCATTCGGCCAATTCGATATTTTGGTGAACAATGCCGGCTGGGATATCATCGAACCGTTCGTGAAGAACAACCCGGAGCTGTGGGACAAGGTCATCGCCATCAACCTCAAGGGCCCCATTTACTGTACCCGGGCGGTTCTGGACCATTTCATTTCCAGGGAATACGGAAAGATTGTAAACATCAGCTCCGATGCCGGTCGAGTGGGAAGCTCCGGGGAAGCGGTTTATTCCGCCTGTAAAGGGGGGATGATCGCTTTCACCAAGACCATCGCCCGGGAAATGGCCCGCTACAGGATTAACGTAAATTGTGTCTGCCCCGGGCCTACGGAGACCCCTTTACTGGCCGAATTGACCAAGGGCGAAACCGGGGCGAAGATCATCGACGCCATGAAGAAGGCTGTTCCCTTCCGGCGACTGGCCAAGCCGGAAGACATCTGCGGGGCGGTGGCTTTCCTGGCCTCCGATGAAGCCGCCTTCATCACCGGCCAGACCCTGAGCGTTTCCGGGGGTCTCACCATGTCTTGAGTTTTATTACCGCCGAGTAAGCAGGGCAGGGTTTCTAGGATTGTTCCGGGTAAACACCCAAAAGGAGGGGGAGATCCTCTCCCTCAATCCCTGCTCTTTCTTTTAATTCTTAACCAGGACTCGATCCGGTCCCGGTAGATCACGGTGAATACCAGGACGAGCAGGCCCAACCCCAGGACGACGAAGAAAGCCCGGTAATCCTCCGAGCGAACCGCCTGCCCCTGCATGGAGAGCAAAAGGGTACCCGGAATCCTCCCGATGGTGGAGACCACCAGAAAAGTGAGAACGTGAATGGGGCTCAGGCCCAGGAGATAACAGAAATAATCCTTGGGCAGGCCGGGGATGAGGAAGAAAATGAAAGAGAAGAAAGCCCCCTTGTGCTGCATCAGGTAGTCGAATTTATCCATGGTCTCTTTGCCCACGAAACCGCGCACGAAGGAAAAGCCGAACCGGCGGGCGATGAGAAAGGCGACCCAGGAACCCAGCGTCAGGCCGATCGTGGAGTAGATGAAGCCCAATCCCGTTCCGAAGAGGTATCCCCCGATAAAGCCGGTCAGTTCGCCGGGTATGGGAGCGAGGAGGACTTGAAGGAACTGGATTCCCATAAAGGCCATGGGGGCAAAGGGGCCGAAAGAAGCGACAAAGGCGCTGACCCGGGTCCGGCTGGAAAAGAAGCGCACCAAATCCCGAAAAGCAAGGTACGCTTCCCTGTAATAATAAAGGAGAAGGCAAAGCCCCAGAACCAACAGGGCATAGCCCAGGATCCACTTCCAGCTCGGTTTTTGCGTTCCTGAATGATTCAGCGGCTCCATGGATTCCACTCTTTTTACCAGAGTTTTCCCGTGGTGGCAAGGCGGATTCTAGGGTTCATTCGGCGGGAAAGGGGAAAAAATTCAATCCTGATGTAGAGGTCAGAAGGCCAGGAAATCGTTATATTTTATCCTTCTTTCGTTTTCGGAGTCCCGATGATGGCATAAGTGGCCAGGCCTTTGGCAATCAGGATTCCTTCCTCCGTTTCTACCTGCATATCCGCAACAATCAACCTTTTTCCCGAATAGACCGCCCGGGCTTCGCCGAACATTTCGCCGTTTCTGACAGCAGAGAAGAAATTGATCTTGAATTCAGCGGTAGTCACTTTCTGTCCGGGAGAAATCAGGGTCATACACGCAAAGGCGACTGCCGTGTCCGCCAGGTGGGCGATGGCTCCTCCATGGACCACTGCATAAGCCTGGGTCAATTCCTTGCGGAAGGGCATGCGGAACCGGGCAAAGCCGGCATCGATCTCTTCCAGGCTGATCTGGAGGAGCTGGTAAATCGGAGCCGCTTCCACCGCCCGCCGGAGGGCTTTTTCGTAGCTTTCTTTGATGGGCATATCAAACTCCAAAAGAAGCTTTCAGCTATCAGCATTCAGCGATCAGCAAGCTGCCCCAAGGGTCTTAGCTGAAAGCTGACCGCTGATTGCGGACAGCTATTTTTTTCAGCCAGTCCATAACTTTCTCCATGGCTTTTTCTTCGACCCGCAGACGGTGGCCGGCTCCCTCGATGATCGAGCGCTCCGCCTTCCCTTTGACTTTCTCGTAGAGCCGGTGGGCATGACGGACCCCCACCACATCATCCCGGGTCCCGTGAATCAGGAGCAGGGGGCGGGGGGGGATTCGGTCGATCCAATCGATGGGCCTCACTGCCTGGAAACTCTTCTTCCATTCATCCATGGAACGGGGAAAAAGAGGGTCCTTGACGATTCCCACCTCCCGGGCGTGGGTGAGGAAATCTTTCAGCCCTTTGGCCGTGGACAGGTCGCGGAATTCGGCCGGCGATGCACAGGAGACCACGGCCGCCACTTCTTTGTGCCGGGCGGCCACGTAAATGGACACGGCGGCTCCCCCGCTGAAACCCAGTAGATAGATGCGCTTCCGGTCCACCTCGGGGCGGAGATAGAGGGT
The DNA here is from genome assembly GCA_001304105.1 of Deltaproteobacteria bacterium SM23_61. GTDB lineage: Bacteria > Desulfobacterota > SM23-61 > SM23-61 > SM23-61 > SM23-61. The sequence goes on along the minus strand of LJUR01000102.1, from coordinate 2,149 downwards.
GTTCAATCCTTTCTCCAGGTCCCGGGCCCAGCCGAGAATGTCGAAGTTGCCTTCACTGAGCCCGGCTCCCCGGAAGTTGAAGATCAGGGCCAGAAAACCTTCGCGGCAGAAGCGCTCGGCCAGCAGCGGATACCCCCGGTCCTCCGGCCCTTTTACGCCGGCGGGAATTCCGTGGCAGAGGATCAGCGTTGGAAAGGGTGCTGTTTGATCGGAAGGAAGGTAGAGTTCTCCCCGGATGGCCAGCCCGTCGCTTTTCCAGGAAATTTTTTCAATTTTCATAAACAGAAACGATTCTCTCGCAGAGGCCGCAGAGAACGCAGAGAGGAAGATTGTAAAATTGGAATGGTGGAATGCTGGAATATTGGGAAACCAATTGTATCACTCAGCGTTACCTTATTCCGTTGTTCCATTATTCCCTTCTTTTTCATTCTCTGCGGCCTCTGTGCGCTCTGCGAGAGATAAGGATTTTTTATTTCGTTTTTAAGTACTCCAGAACCTTGCTCATGACTTCCCCCGCCGAGCCGTGGATGACTACATCCGCGTAGGAGTCATGGTACGTCGGCTCCCGGTTGATGATCACCAGCTTGGCCCCTGCTTCTTTGGCTTCCAGCGGGACGGAGGCGGCCGGCTGCACCACCAGGGAAGATCCGATGACGATGAAAAGGTCGCAGTTGCGGGCCCGATGAAAAGCCTCCTCGGTCTCCCGAACCGGCATGGACTGGCCGAAGGACACCGTATCAGGTTTCAGAATTCCGCCGCAGGCGTCGCAGCGCGGGACCTTGACGTCCCGCAGAAGCCAGGACTGGATCTCCTCCCGGGTGTATTTCTTCCGGCAGGATAAGCAGGAAACGGAGACTGCGGTCCCGTGGAGCTCGATGACTTTTTGCGGAGAGCTTCCCGCCCGCTGGTGGAGGTTATCGATGTTCTGGGTGATCACGCAGTCCAGCTTGCCCATTCTTTCCAGTTCCGCCACCGCCTCGTGGGCCGCGTTGGGCCGGGCGTTTTTCAGTGGCTCGTAGAATTCCCGGCTCATCTGCCAGTATTTCTCCCGCGACTCCTCGCTGGAGATGAACTTCTGGTAATAAAAGTCCTCGGGGTTGTATTTCTGCCAAACTCCGCCGGGGCTGCGAAAGTCGGGAATCCCCGACTCGGTGCTCACCCCGGCGCCGGTGAAGACGATCACCTTCTGCGAGCGGCGGATCAGGTCGGTCACTTTTTGAATCGAGTCTTCCATGGTTCCCCCCAAAGAGCCAGCAAAGAGCTAAGAGCAGAGAGCATAGAGCAAAGAGCACAGGGCGAGGATATTGCCTTCCCCCCTGGCCAGGTTTGATTCGCGGACAAATTAACACAGAAAAGGATGCAATGCAATCTTCCTTGTGGCCTGCCGCCCTTCATTTGAAGATGGGCAAAAATTAGCGAAAAAAAATCAAATGAATTGCAAATTTCCCCTTGCATTTTTAGGGGAGGGATATTATATTGTTTTTATTAGCACTCAATCCAAGCGAGTGCTAACTACAACTCTTACGGGGTCACTCCGAAAAATCCCTTACCCAAGCCTCTTAAACTGAGGGCTAGGTATTTCAAAAAACTAAATGAAAATAAATGCTTAGAATTTTTTTTGGGGCGTGGGAAATTAGAAAATTCTCTGTGCCCTCCGTGGAAGAAGAAAAAATCAACCGCAGAGCAAACAAATTGGAATGATGGAATGATGGAACAGTGGGTTTAGCCGTTTTATTTTTTTTTGCCCATCGTTCCAATATTCCATTGTTCCTTTTTTTAATATTCTGCGGTCGCCGCGGCCTCTGCGGTTAAGTTTTTTTATTTAAAATTGCCCGAATTGGGCCATTTTCATTAAGGAGAGAAAGGAGAGAGGAAGCATGAAGATCAGACCACTTCAGGATCGCGTAATAGTCAAGAGGGTCGAGGAAGAGGAAAAGACCAAGGGCGGGATCATCATCCCCGATACCGCCAAAGAAAAGCCCATGGAAGGCAAAGTAATCGCCGTGGGGAAGGGCAAACTCATGGAAGACGGGAAGGTCCATGCTCTGGATGTGAAGGCGGGAGACCGGATCCTCTTCGGCAAGTATTCCGGGACCGAGGTGAAGATCGACGGCGAAGAGCATCTCATCATGAGAGAAGACGACATTTT
>LJUR01000101.1 GCA_001304105.1 Deltaproteobacteria bacterium SM23_61 | reverse complement strand
ACAACCACATGGGAATCGATAATCGTGTCTTTCCCGATCTGGACATTCTCCCCCACGACGGAGTAGGCCCCCACTCGAACCCCCGGGCCGATTTCTGCTTTTAGATGGATGATGGCGGTTGGGTGGATTTCCAAATCATTCTCCCCTTTTAATACAGCGATCAGCTTTCAGCTATCAGCAGGAAGCCTTTTCGCAAAAACGAAAGGATCAAGCACGATCGGGGCCCTTGCTGACCGCTGACCGCTGACCGCTGAGCGCTTCTTCGATTTGCGTAATCCTTTTTTCCAGCTCGGCCAGGGCCCGTTTCATCTCCGGCAGTTTGGGAAAGGCAGCCTGGGCCCGCAACCATTCGCGGTGGGGGAAGGCCGGGCTTCCGGACAGGATCTGGCCCGGAGCCACATCCTGTCCCACTCCCGCCTGGGCCCCGATCATCGCCCCGTCTCCGATCTTGATATGGCCAACCACTCCCGCCTGCCCTCCCAGGGCGACTCGGTTCCCGATTTCCGTGCTCCCGGCGATTCCCACCTGAGCCACGATGACCGTGTCTTCGCCCACGGTTACATTGTGGCCGATCTGGATCAGGTTATCCGTCTTGACCCCCCGTTTGATCCAGGTTTTCCCCATGGCCGCCCGGTCCACGGCGCAGTTGGCCCCAATCTCCACGTCGTCCTCGATGACCACGATTCCCACCTGGGGAATTTTCACGAATTTTTTTCCGTCCCGGGCGAACCCGAAACCGTCGCTCCCGATCACCGTTCCCGGGTGGAGGATGACCCTTTTCCCCACGACACAACGATCCATGACCACCACATTGGGGTAAAGAACGGATCCCTCTCCCACCTGCACCGACTCCCCCAGGCAAACCCCGGGATGGAGAATGACCCGGTCTCCGATTTCACTCCCCGCCCCCACGTAAACAAAAGGATAGATGGAGACGTCCCGGCCGATTTTCACCCCTTCGCCGATGAAGGCCCGGGAATCCACCCCCCGGGGGGAGAAGGGCTTCTCCTGGAAAAAAGCCTGGACTTTTGCGTATGCCAGGTGGGGGTTGGGGGTCCGGATCAGCGGCCTGGGAAAAGAGGGCAGGTTTGTCGGCACGATCGCCGCCGAAGCCCGGCTCTTTTCCAGACGACGGCTGTGCTTGATCTCCGCCAGAAAGGTGATCTCCCCCTCTCCGGCATCCTCCAGGCTGGCGATTCCCCGGATGGGGAGCGATCCATCGCCCTCCACCTTTCCACCGACCAGGGTCGCGAGCTCTTCCAGGGTTGCCCGGGTTTTCATTCTTTCCCCATATCCCGCCTTCATTTTGACTTCGCGGCGTTGGCCCGGTTGATGACTTCCTCGGTCAGGTCCAGGCCCTTGGAGATATAAACGATGGTGGGTTGATTCCCTTCCAGGATGACCGAATACTTTCCCTCTTCGCCGATCTTTTCCACGATTCTCGCCAGATCCCTCAGGACCTTATCAGTTAATTCGCGATCTCGCCTCCGGATATCCTCTTCGAAATCTCTCTGCGTCCGCTGCATGTCCCGCAATTTGGCCTGGTATTCCTTTTCTTTCTCCCGGCGGAGGGTCTCGTTCATGACCGCCCCGCGCTTCTCCAGGTCTTCCCGCAGTCTATCCAGCTCCTTCTTTCGACCCTCGAGGGACTTATGCACCTTTTCCACTTCACCGGTGATGATCTTCTTGGCCTCCCGGCCGGCCGTGCACTGATTGAGAGCACGCTGCATATCCACGTAGCCGATTTTCAATGGATCGGCGCCCCAAGCCCCTGCGGTCCAGGCCAGGATTACAACCCCGCAAAAGGTCCAGAACCCCATTTTTTTCATTCTTTTCTCCTCGCCAATGAATTGCCCCCCTCCGGGAGGACCATCTTATTTTACCTCAAACCTCACTCGATTGGAAATTTAGAAGAAGGCTCCCACGGTGAAATCCCAGCTGCTCCTCTCTTCGCCTTCACGGGGCTCAAGATTGTACCCCCATTCCAGGCGCAGGGGCCCGAGGGGAGACATCCAGCGAAATCCGAAGCCCACGCTGGTCCGCAGGTCATCCAACTTATAGGGTTCCCCCACATCCCAGACATTTCCCGCGTCAAAAAATAACAGGCCCTTGAGCTTGATTTCCTTGGCGATGGGAAAGAGCATTTCAAAATTAAAAAGAAGATACTTGTCTCCTCCGATCACCTCTCCGTTGGGCGCTTTGGGCCCGACGCTGTAGGACTTGAAGCCCCGAAGGGAATAGATACCCCCCAACCGGAACCGTTCATACAGGGGAATGGTGGGGTCCCCCTCGATAAATCCAATCCGGCCCCGGGGCGAAAAGGTGAGATTCCAAAAAGGAGTAAGAAACCAGGCGGATCTAGCCTCGTATTTGGTAAAATCATTGCCTCCCCCCAAAAAACGCCCGGCGTAAGTGACCGAGATTGAGTTATCGGAACCTTTGGTGGGGTCAAACCGGTGGTCCCGGCTATCCCGCCGGAGGCCCAGGTTGATGCTGCTGGTGGTCGAGGTCCCTTCCTGGCTCTTGATGATCTCCGAGGCGGTATCCAGGATGTCATAGGTGTCCACCACTTCGTACTGGTACTGGGTGTAAAGCCGAATATTCTCAAAGAAGGGAAATCCGAAACGGACGACCCCCCCGGTCCGTCCAACCGTGTAATCCTCATAGTCGCGATAGGTATCGTAGAGGTCCCCTCCCACCAAAACCTGGCTGTCAAAGAGGCGGGGTTCGGTAAAACTCAGGTTGTAGTAGCTGGAAACCGATCCCAGTTGACCCGACAAAACCAGCCTTTGACCCCGGCCGAAAAGATTGCTCTGGGAGATGGAGAGAAGAGCGATCAGTTTGTCGATGGAACTGTAGCCCGCTCCTACGCTCACCGCTCCGGTGGGCGCTTCTTCCACCCGGACGTTCAATACCATCTTATCATCCGCGCTCCCCTTTTTGGTGCTCACGTCCACTTCTTTGAAAAACCCCAGATAGTTCAGGTTATCCCGGCTTTTCTTCAGGGCCCTCTGGCTGTATAATTCCCCTTCCACCGCCTGCAGTTCCCGCCGGATGACCCTGTCCCGGGTTTTGGTGTTCCCCAGGATGTTGATGCGCTCAAAGTATACCTTGGAACCCTGGCGGATGTCGAAAATCAGATCCACGAGGGGCTGATCCTCGTGGGGGATCACTTGGGGACTCACGTCCACAAAGGCATATCCTTGATCCGCGTACCGGTCGGTGAGGTTGGAGATGCTCTGGCTGACCTTTTGCCGGTTGAAGATCTCTCCCGGATAGATCGGCACCAACTTGAAGAGTTCCTTCTTGGGCGAAATCAGGTCCCCCTTGAGGTCCAGTCGGCCCACCTTGAACTGCCGTCCCTCTTCCACCGGAATGGTGATGGTGATGCCGTCCTTGGCCACCTCGACTTTCGGCTTGGCGATCTTCACGTGCAAAAAACCCTTCATCATGTAGAGGGCGGTGATGGCATCGGTATCCTTTCCCAGAGTCTCTTCCTTGTACACTCCAGACCTGGTCAGCCAGGAAAAGAAACCAGCCTCTTTGGTCTCCGGCAGGACTTTCTTCAAGACCTTATCGCTGAAATAGGTGTTTCCCGTGAAGGTGATCTTTTTAATGCGGATCTTTTCATTCTCCTTGATTTTGAAATGGATGACCACCTCTCCCTTCCGGAGGGTTTCCAATTCATACTTAACTTCTGCCAAAAAATAGGCCTCTTCCCGGTATTTCTTTAAAATTTTATTTACGTTTTCTTTGACCGCATTCAGGTTCAGAACGGTCCGGGGTTTGAGGTCCATGACTTCCAGCAGGCCAGTAGTTTTGATATGTTTGTTTCCGGAAAATTTGATTTCCCGGACTACGGGTTTTTCTTCCACCACAAAAACGACGGCTTTTTCCCGGCCCCAGTCTCTCTTTTCCACCCGGATATTCTGAAAATATCCCATCTGGTGGAGCGTCTTCAGGTCCCCCCGGATAACGGCCGGGGAATACACATCTCCCTCCCGGGTTTTGATCTGGGCCCGGATGGCGCTCTCTTCGATGGCCCTGTTTCCCTCGATCAGGACCTTAGCAATCAGCTCCTTTTTCAGGATCTTCAGGTTGAGATCGCGGCTCGCCTCCCGGGCCAGAGACTCCAGTTCCTCGGGGGTCTTTCCCGCCCGAAAGACGGAAGCCATGGCCTCCTTCTGGAAAACATCGATGACCCGGATATCCAGGCTGACGGAACCGTTGATCCGGGTGATCGAACCCATGACCATGTAGTCCGCATCCACCTTTCTCCCGATCTCCCGGGCCAGCGATTCATCCACTTCGGCTTGTGCGGCCTCCTCCACAGCTTCCCGGATTTTCTCCTCTTCCACCAGCACGATCCGTTCTTCCTTTTTCATTTCCGCGGAGAGGACGCCGACCACGCGGCCTGGCCAATCCTTCATCCCCTCCCGGTCTAGCGCATAGAGCTGGAGGGGAAGGATCGCGACTCTCATGACCTCCTGCCCGCTAGCCTTTCCGGGTTCCAAGAGGATGAACAGAAAAAGGACGAAAAAAAGTCTGGCTAGAAACGGTTTGTTCATAAAAGGATGTATCTCGCCTCAACCCCTGAAAGCAGAGAACGCAGAAAAATAGAAAAATAGAGAGCCCCATCGCTTCTCCCGCGGGAAGCTCCGAATACGAAAGTCAGCCTTGCTCCTGCAGCCAGCCGTCCGCCAGCCTCACCCGGCGATTCATCCGGGCCGCCAGCGTGGGATTATGGGTCACGATCACGATGGTGATTCCCTGTTCCCGGTTGATCCTCTCCAGGATCTGATGCACTTCTTCTCCCGTTTGGGTATCCAGATTCCCGGTGGGCTCGTCCGCCAGGATGATCTCGGGCTGAACCATCAGTGCCCGGGCGACCGCCACTCTTTGCTGCTCTCCCCCGGAGAGCTGGCCGGGCTTGTGGTGCAGCCGGTCGCCCAGGCCCAGCTGGGCGAGAATGGTTTCGGCGTTCTTCCCAGCCTGGTGGGCGGCCAAGCCCTGAATCAACCCGGGCATCATGGTATTCTCCAGGGCGCTGAATTCCGGAAGGAGATGGTGAAACTGGAAGACGAAACCCACGTGGCGGTTGCGGAGCTCGGCCAGTTCCGCATCCGTGCGGGCAAAAATATCCTCTCCCCGGAAAAAAACCTTCCCCTCCGTCGGGCGGTCCAGGGTTCCCAAAATATGCAGAAGGGTGCTCTTTCCCGCTCCAGAAGCCCCTTCGACGGCCAGCATCTCCCCGGAATGGATGGTCAGGTCGATACCCTTCAGGACTTCGATGACTTTCCCGCTGGCGCCGAAGAGGAAGGATTTTTTAAGTTTTTGGGCTTGAATCACGGGGGGGTTCCCCGTGGAATAGGACGGGTTCAGATCATTCCCTCCTTGGCCGGGCTGTCGCGGAAAACCCCCAGCATTCGCAGTTTGTTCTCCAGGCGGATTTGCAGGGAATCTTCCAGGACCTTCAGAGTCTCCGGATGGCAGGCTGCGAGGGGATCAAAGTTTTTCTTGTCCAGCCGAACCAGCTCGGCCGCCCGCAGGACTTTCACCGAGGCCGTCCGGGGCCTCCCGCTGATGAGGGAAATTTCCCCGAAATAGTCTCCCTCCTGGAGCTTTGCCAGAACCAGTTTTTCCCTCTTCGCATCCAGGGTGAAGACCTCCACTTCCCCGCTCTTGATGATGTACAGGCAATCGCCGGGGGTTCCTTCTTCGATGACCAGATTCCCGGCAGGAAACTCTTCCAGGGTGACCCCTTCCAGGAGCTTCCGGCGCTCCCCGGGAGGAAAGGTCTGGAAGAGAGGTGAAGCGGCCAGGAGATTATCGAGAACCCGTTCTTTATAGAATTTGAAGAGAACCTTGGACACAGAGGGAAATTCCTGGATGACCCTCTGCAATTCTTCTTTGGTCATCTCCAGCACTTCCGTGTCCTCCACGGCTTCCACCGTGGCCTGGCGCCGGGCATTGGCGAAGTAGGCGAATTCCCCGAAAAAATCCCCGCTCTTCAGCTCGGTGAGGACGATTTTCCCCCTGCCGGGTTGCTGCCGGCTCACGGCCACTTTCCCGTGGCTGATGATGAAGAGTGAATTTCCCGGTTCTCCTTCCCGGCAGATGGCTTTTCCCCGGGGAAACCGCCTGGCCTGGATCCTCTCCATCACCCGGGAGAGTTCCTCTTTTTTTAAATCCGAAAAAAGGGGAATCGGCGGAAGCGTTCCGGGCGCCCCTGCCGGCGGCTGGACCGCCTCCACGGCTTCAGTCCCCGGTAAATCTTCCGCGGGCTTTCCCCACTGGGCATACAGCTCGGCGAGCTGGTTGTGAATCTTGGATTTTGTCGGGTCCAGGCGGAGGATCAGTTTGTTGAGGGCAATGGCCTGGATCAGCATCCCGCTCCGGGCATACTCCTCGGCCGCCGCTCGGTAAGACTCGATGGACTCGGTCCTCCTGCCGAGCTTTTCCAGGAGATCTCCGATCCGCACCCGGAGCCTAGGGTTCTTAGGATCCTGGGCTGCTTTTTGCTCCAGGTCCTTCAGCTCCTTCTCGTATTTGCTCTTAAACAGCAAACTGTCAAAGAATCCAGCCATGGAACCCTCCTTGGCGCGGAAAATACCGCCGGGCCTTCTCCCTCCCCTTCATTCGTAGCGCAGGGCCTCGGCCGGGTCCAGCCGCGAGGCCTGCCAGGAGGGGTACAGGGTGGCTAAAAAACTGATTCCCATCGCCGCCAGGGTGATGAGTATAAAGTCCATCCCGTCCATTTTCACCGGAAGGTGGGAAAGGTAATACACATCGCGGGGCAGGGAAATGAACTGGTAGGCGGCCAGGAGGCGGCAGATCACGTATCCCCCGATCAGGCCGAGGATGGTTCCCACCACGCCGATGATCAAACCTTCCAGGATGAAGATCCTCATGATGGACCGGGCCGTGGCCCCCATGGACTTCAGGATGGCGATGTCCTTGTTCTTTTCCATGACCACCAAGATGAGGGTGCTGACGATTCCGAAGGCCGCTACCAGCACGATGAGGACCAGGATGATGAACATGACCGTTCTTTCCAGTTTCAGGGCGGCGAAGAGGCTTCGGTTCATCTGCATCCAGTCTTTGGTCCAGAAGGGAAAGCCCAGTTGCTTCTGGATCTTCCGGGCGATATCCTTCACTCCGTAGATATCCCTGACCTTCACCTCCACGCCGGAAACCGCATCCCCCAGGCCCAGGAATTTCTGGGCGCTCCGCAGGGAAATGTAAGCCAGGGAGGTATCGTATTCGTACATTCCGGTGTCAAAAAGGCCCTTCACCTTGAATTTTTTCATGGGGGGACCCATGCCCATGGGGGCCAGGGCCCCGGTGGGGGAAACCACCACCACCGTGTCGTCCATCATCACCCCCAGGTTCTGGGCCAGTTCTTTCCCGATGAAGATCCCCGGTGGGTCGGAAGAATTCTCTTTTTCCCCTAGGTTGTCCAGGGTGCCCTTCTTCAAGGCGGTCCCGATATTAATGACTCTCCCGGCGGTGGCGGGGTCGATCCCCCGGAGGAGGATTCCATGGGCATTGCTCTCCGAGGTGATCATGGATTGGGTGAAAATAAAGGGCGTCGCCGCCACCACTCCCTCGACTTTCTTGACCTTCCGCAGAACCTCCTGGTATTCCCGCATGGAAGCCCCGTGTTGCAGAATCACCAGGTGGGCATTGGTGCCCAGGATCTTAGTTTTCAGGTCGTCTTCGAACCCCCGCATGACCGACAGAACCACCACCAGGGCCATGACTCCCAGGCCGACCCCCCCAATGGAAAGGAAGGTGATCACGGAAATAAAAATTTGCTTCCGCTTGGCCTTCAGGTAGCGCAGGCTGATGAAAAGTTCGTAACGCATAAAAACAGCTCTCAGCGTTCAGCATTCAGCGATCAGCCATCCGTTGGGAGCCATCAGCCCGTTTTTAGTTCCAAGCTGACAGCTGAGCGCTGACCGCTGAACGCTAGTCTTTTTCGGGCCTCATCTGGGGGAAGAGGATGACGTCGCGGATCGAGGGCGAATCCGTCAGGAGCATGACCAGGCGGTCGATGCCGATTCCTTCCCCGGCCGCGGGCGGCATCCCGTATTCCAGGGCCCGCACGTAATCCTCGTCCACCAACCCGGTTTCTTCGTCCCCCTGGCCTTTGGCTCTGGCCTGCTCCAGGAACCGGGACTTCTGGTCCTGGGGATCGTTGAGCTCGGAGAAGGCGTTTGCAATTTCCCGGCCGAAGATGTAGAGCTCAAAGCGGTCCACGAATCCCGGCCTCTGATCGTTCTTCCGCGCCAGGGGAGAATCCTCGATCGGGTACTCGGTAATAAAAGTGGGCTGGAGGAGATGGGGTTCGGCGAGTTTTTCGAAAAGATCGACCCAGATCCTTCCTTGCGGCTCGTTCCCCTTCAGCTCCAAACCCAGGTTCCTTCCGTAGGCCAGGAGCTTCTCCGGGTCCTCAAGATCCGTGTCTTTCAATTCTCCGTAAGCGACCAGTCCCTCCCGGATGGTGAGCCGCTTCCAGGGGGGCTGGAAGTCGATGCGCGTTCCCTGGTACTCCAAAGACATCTGTCCTTTGATCTCCTGGACCAGCGAGGAGATCATGACCTCGGTGAGGCCCATCAAATCCCGGTGCGTGGCGTAGGCCTGGTAGAATTCCAGCATGGTGAATTCGGGATTGTGCTGGGTGGAGATCCCCTCGTTGCGGAAGCTCCGGTTGATCTCGAAGACCCTTTCCAGGCCGCCCACCACCAGTCTCTTGAGGTAGAGCTCCGGGGCCACCCGTAGGTACAGGTCCATGTCCAAGGTGTGATGATGGGTCTTAAAGGGACGGGCCGTGGCTCCCCCGGGAATGGGCTGCATCATGGGGGTCTCCACTTCGAGAAATCCCCGCTGGGTGAGAAACCTCCGGAGGAACTCGACGGTCCGGCTCCGGATGATAAAGACCTCCCGGCAATGGGGGTTCACGATGAGGTCCACGTACCGCTGCCGGTACCTGGTTTCCAGGTCGGTGAGGCCGTGCCACTTTTCCGGAAGGGGGCGTAAGGACTTGGCCAGAAGCTCCGCTTCCTCCACCATGACGGTGAGTTCGCCGGTGCGAGTGCGGAAGAGTCTCCCCCGAACTCCGACGATATCCCCGATATCCAGGCGGGAGAAGACTTGAAAGCTCTTCGCGGTCATCTGGTCCCGCCGGAAATAGCCCTGGATCCTCCCGGTCCGGTCCTGGATATGGCCGAATGCCGCCTTGCCAAAATTGTTCAAGCGCATCAGGCGGCCGGCCACGGAGAACCGTTCTTCCAGGCCTTTGAACTCCTCTTCCTTTTTATCCGCGTAAAGCCGGTGGATCTCCTCGACGGAGTGGCTGAGCCGAAAGGTATTGGGATAGGGGGGGAATCCCTCGGCCTTTAAATCTTCCAACTTCCTCTTTCGCTGCAAGAAAAGCTCTTTAAGTTCCTCCACGTTCCGTCCGCCCAGAATAAAATTTTAGCCCCCCTTTCCGAAAAGCCGATCCGAATGGGCGGGCTATACAGAATCTTGAATCAATTTTAGGAGTTCACCCCAAATTTTCATTAAAAATATCCCAATTTCCCAACGGAGTCAATCACAAATCAACGGCTTGCCCACTACATTATTGTGATTGCCATTTCCCCGAAAAGGCAGGCTTGTGGTCCGGAAGGAAGGGCAACGACCGAAATTCAATGGGAAGGTGGATCTTGGATTTGGGAAAAGGTTAGTCTTTCATGAAATCATGCCGGGTGAAGAGGGATTCGATCTCGTACCCGTAACCCTTTAGATTTTCCCTGCCCCCCTCATCCCGGTCCACGATGGCCAGGACGCGGACCACCCGCAACCCTTCTTCTCTGGCCCTCTCGATGGCCTTGATGGTACTTCCTCCCGTGGTGACCACGTCCTCCATAATGGCCACTCCGGTTCCTTCGGGAAGGTTCTGGATCCCCTCGGTCCAAAGCCCGCGGCCGTGTTTTTTGGCCTCCTTGCGGATGAGGAAGGCGTAAATGGGTTTTCCTTCCAGGTAGCTCACCAGGGAGACCGCGGTGGCCATGGGGTCGGCTCCCAGGGTCATGCCCCCCACTGCCCGGACCTGGTCCAAAGAGCTCTTGAGCCTCTCGAAAAAGAGCTTACCAACCAAATATGCGCCCTCGGGATGAAGCGTCACCGGGCGGCAGTCGATGTAAAAATCGCTTTCCTTGCCCGAGGTCAGAAGGAATTTGCCCTTCTTAAACCCTTTCTCCCTGAGAAGCAGAAAAAGCCTTTCCCGCAGATCCATAACCCCTCCTCAAAAAACAGGTACGAGGTCCGAGGAATGAGGCCAAAAGACCTAACGATTTCCTCCTTATTTTTCCCCGTTCCTCGAGCCTCGATCCTCTTACCTCTTTTTATTTTTTCCAAACACCCTCTCGAAGATATGATCGACGTGTCTCAGCGAATGGGACAGATTTAAGCATTCTCGTATTTCTTTCGGTTTCAAATGCCGGAGGATGGCGCGGTCCTTGAGCAGAATGCGCTGAAAATCCATCTTTCCCCCCATGACCCGGAAGGCCGCTTTCTGCACCAGGGCATAAGCCTCTTCCCGGGTCAGGCCTTTCTGGACCAGTTTCAGCAGGACCCCTTCGGAATAGATCATCCCCCGGGTCCTGGCCAGGTTGGCTTTCATGTTCTCCGGATAGACCACCAGTTGATCCATCATCCGGGTCATCCGGTCCAGCATGTAATCCAGGAGGATCGTGCTGTCCGGCCCGATCACCCGTTCCACGGAGGAATGGCTGATATCCCGCTCGTGCCAGAGGGCCACGTTCTCCAGGGAAGCCCAGGCATTGCCCCGCAGAACCCGGGAGAGACCGGCTAGGTTTTCCGCGCCGATGGGATTCCTCTTGTGGGGCATGGCCGAAGATCCCTTCTGCCCATGGGTAAAGGGCTCTTCGGCCTCCGATACCTCCGTCCGCTGGAGGTGGCGAATCTCCACGGCAATCTTCTCCAGCGAGGTCCCGATGATCGCCAGGGTGGTGAAGAACTCCGCCTGGCGGTCGCGCTGGATAATCTGATTGCTGATGGGGGCGGGTTTGAGGCCGCACTTCTTGCAGACATAGGCTTCCACCGCGGGGGGCAGATGGGCAAAGGTTCCCACGGCTCCGGAGATCTTCCCGTAAGCCACGCGCTCTTTGGCCCTCCGCAACCGTTCCAGGTTCCTCTCCATCTCCGCATACCACAGGGCCAGCTTGAGACCAAAGGTCGTCGGCTCCGCGTGCATTCCGTGCGTCCGTCCGACGATCGGAGTATACCGATGTTCGAAGGCCCTCTTCTTCAGGACCTGGAGAAAAGCCCGCAGGCCCTCTTCCAGGATC
>LJUR01000100.1 GCA_001304105.1 Deltaproteobacteria bacterium SM23_61 | reverse complement strand
CTACTCATAATGAGCAATCTATAAAGCAGCCCTGGCTGAAGTACCATAGGCGGAAGCAGTAAATTCGCGTGGAGGGCGGAATTTTCGCGGGAAACAAAGGGCTTCTTCCTGAAAAAGGTGATTGACAGTCATTACCAAAAGTTGTATAGTTCACCGCTACGCGCCGGAATTCGTTGTCGGCAAAGAATGGCTTATCATCAAGACATCGGCAGTAACCCGAACACGAGGAGGATCGCATATGGAGAAAATCAAAATACAGTTCACCCTGTTTTCCGCTTTTTACTCGCCGCTCATCTCGACCATGTCGGGCGGCTTCCTCAAGGCCGAGGGACTGGACCCCGAATGGTCGGTCGCGCCGCCGGGCGTTTCGGCGCTCGTCGCGCTGAAGGACGGCTCCGCGCACGTCGTGCAGTCGGCCCTGAGCCAGGGGTTTACGTCGCTCAATAAAGGCGAGACGCCGGGAGCGGTGCATTTCGCCCAGGTGAATGAAATGGACGGCTTTTTCATCACCGGACGCAAGGCGGACCCGGCCTTCACGTGGAAGAAGCTGGAAGGCGCCGAGGTCGTGATGTTCGAAGGCGGCCAGCCGCTTGCCATGTTCAAGTACGCCTGCCACAAGGCCGGCATCGATTTCGCGAAGATCAAGCCGATCTGTCCGGGTGGCGCGGCGGTCATCGACAAGGCGTTCCGCGACGGCCGGGGACAGTACGCACAGCAGCAGGGCCCGTTCCCGCAGCAGCTGCAGGCCGACGGGATCGGGCATATCGTCGCCCAGGTCGGCCCCCTGATCGGCCCATGCGGTTTCTCCAGCCTCGCGGCGACCCGCAACTGGCTGAAAACGGACATGGCGAAGGCATTCATTCGCGCTTACCGGAAAACCCGCGCCTACATGAACGCGACGCCGGCCGCCGATATCGCCCGGGCGGAGAAGCCGTATTTCCCCGATATCGACGAAAAGGTGCTCGCCGACTGCATCGCGAGCTACCAGAAGCTCGGCTGCTGGACGCCGCACGTGGAGATCACGCAGGCGGCCTACGAGAAAACGCTCGATATCTACGAATACAACAGCCTGCTCAAAGAGCGCTGGCGTTACGAGCAGGTCTGCTCTGCTCCGCCAACAGCCGATTAGCACTTTTTCCGGCCGGGGGGCGCGGTCATGCGCGATCCAGGGCAACGCCCAGCCGCGCCCCTCCCCGTGGAAATGGGGCCTAAGTAATTAACAAAAAGTGCTGAGTCGAGCGAAGCGCTGATCGCTATATGCATGCAGAAAAACCCGCTTGACAGAATTATCAGCCTTGCTATCATCCCAACTGTTGAACTTCCATCCCCAAACGGCTCAGCTTAACCCTTTTTCTTCTTGAGGCATAACCCCCGGTCGCGGGCGAAGGGTGCGCGCGGGAAAGAGCCGGACAGACGCTTCCTTTTCCCGGCGTTTTTGCCGATGATCTCTCTTTTGAATCCCGTGGCCCGCGGACTTGCCCGGAAACCCTTAAGCCCTGTTGCGACCGCGGGACGCGCCTCGGGCAACCGGGGCGGCTGGAGAGCAGAGGAATTGCTTCTCTCCGAACCCCGAAAAAAGGCGGGAGGATTCTTCTATGGAGCGTGAGCTGATCTTTTGTCTGCAGGCGATCCAGATCGGACTGGTTGAATCCCACACCTTTATCGAAGCGGGCCTCAGCTGGAGCCGGGGGGAGGCGCAGAATCTTCGGGAAGAGATCATCCGGCGGGCCCATATAAACGACGAAGGCATTGCCCTCCTGGACAAGTCGGTGGAATTCATCCTGAAGAAGCACGGGGTGGATGAGCAAAGGCCTCTCCTGCCCCCGGGGGAAGTCAAGAAAGTTTTCGAAAGCCTGGGGGGAGCGGTCGTTCCGGAAGAACGGGAAGGATTCCGCCCGGCTCCCGGGGGCCCAACGCCGTCCGATGATCTGGCCTCCACCCTGGTAAGCCAGGAGGCCCCCGGCCGCTACAGTCTCCGCAAAGAAAAGGGCCGCGGGGGGATCGGGAAAGTCTTCGCTGCTTTCGACGAGCACATCGGCCGGGACATCGCCATCAAGGAGCTTCTGCTGGAGCCCTCAGGCGGCACCCCCGGAACCCCCGGGAGAAGAACCGCAGAAGTCGCCGCCCGCCTGCTGCGTGAGGCCCGGATTACCGGGCAGCTGGAACACCCCTCGATCGTTCCGGTGTATGAAATCGGCCGCCGGGCCGACGGAACCCTCTATTACACGATGAAAATGGTCAAGGGCAAGACCTTGTACGAGGTCATCCGGGAGGCCGGCTCTTTCGAGGACCGCCTGAAGCTGCTTCCCCATTTCCACGACCTATGCAACGCCATCTCCTATGCCCACCACCGGGGGGTGTTGCATCGGGACATCAAGGCCCAAAACGTGATGATCGGGGAATTCGGCGAAACGGTGGTGCTGGACTGGGGCCTGGCGAAACCGAAGGGAGCCGCAGGGGCGGGGGACGCAAGGTTTCAGAAAGAGATGCAGATCCTCAAGGAGGCGGCGGCGGGAAAATCGGTGGACGGAGAGGCCATCGGCACCCCCGAGTATATGCCCCCCGAGCAGGCCTGGGGAGACCTGGAGCGGATTGACGAACGGAGCGACATTTACTCCCTGGGAGCTCTTCTTTATGAGCTCTTGACCGGCCGTCCTCCCTTTGAAGGGAATTCTCCCTTCGAGGTCATCGGAAAGGTGCAGCAGTATGGAGAGGGAAAGCAGAGGCTGACCCCGGTCCGCTCGCTGGAACGAAAGGTTCCGCCGGAACTTTCGGCTATCACCGAAAAGGCGCTCGCCCCGCGGCCCGAACAGCGATACCCGTCGGTGAAAGCGCTGATCGAGGAAGTGGACGCCTACCTGCAGGGGGAGAGGGTGGGCGCCTATCGATACAGCGTATGGGAAATCGCCAAATTATTCGTCCGGCGCCATAGAGCCCTCAGCGGGGCCATCGGCGCGATTCTGGCATCCATTCTGGTTGCCGGAGTGCTGGTCAGCATGGCCTACAAGGAAGAGGCCAGGCAGCGGGAGCTGGCCCAGAAAAACCTGGCCGAGGCCTTTATCAAAGAGGCCCAGATGGCGGAGGCCGACCTGCAATGGTCGCGGGCCGCCGCCTACTACAGCGCCGCGCGAAAGACCCATGACAGCCTGGACGCCCAGATCGGCGCCAGTGAAAACGAAGAGCGGGCCGTGTTCCCCGATCTTCACCTTTCGGGGCACGAGGAAAGGGTCTCTTCGGTTTCCTTTTCGCCCGACGGGAAGACCATTGCCTCCGGGGGGTACGATAGAACCGTGCGTCTCTGGGACCTGGCCTCGGGAAAGGAAAAATTCCTCCTCCAGGGCTCGGGAAAAGCCGTTCTTGCCGTGGCATTTTCTCCCCGGGGGAGCCTGCTGGCCGCCGGGGGGCAGGATGGAACTGTGCGCGTCTGGGATGCGGATACGCGGCAAGATCTCTGGCAGAAGCCCGGGCATACCGGGTCGGTCTATTCGGTTTCCTTCTCCCCTGACGGGTCAACCCTGGCCTCGGGAGGCCGGGATAAGACCGTATGCCTGTGGGATGCAGAGAGCGGAAGGGTAAGTCTCCGGCTAAAAGGGCATGAGGGCCGCGTTCTGGCAGTGGCCTTTTCTCCCAGGGAGAAATTCCTGGCTTCGGCGAGCGCGGATAAATCCGTGCGCCTGTGGGATACAAAATCAAAAAAAGAAATCCGTAAGTTGAGGGGGCACAGGGAATCGGTCCGCGCCCTGGCCTTCTCCCAGGACGGGAAGATTCTGGCCTCCGGGGGAAGGGATCCATTCATCCTGCTGTGGGACCCCGCCACGGGGAATCGCCGCGGGCAGATCAGCGGGGGCGAAGCCGGCATCCAGTCCCTGGACTTCTCCCCCGACGGAACCTTTCTGGCCGCAGGGTGTTCCGATAATACGGTTCGTTTGTTCGATGTTGGGATAGAGAAAGAGGTCGCCCGGGTCGCCGGCCATGACGACCGGGTCGCTTCGGTCGTTTTTTCTCCCGATGGAACCCGCCTGGCCTCGGGTAGTCTGGATGCCTCCGTTCGGCTGTGGAAAATTCCTCCCAGAAAGGATCCCTACCTGCTCAGTCCCCCTGAGAGAACGATCCTCCTCTCCATCGCCTTTTCCCCGGACGGAAAAATCCTGGCCGCCTGCGGCCTGGATGGATCCATCCTCCTCCTGGACTTGAAGACCGGAAAGGAGATCTGGCCCCCCGATAAGGCCAGGGCGGAGAATCCGGTCTCCTTCCTGACTTTCTCTCCCGACGGGAAACTCCTGGCCCTGGCGGGCCGGGAATCCTTCGTCCGGCTCCAGTACGTCTCCTCCGGGAAGAAAGCCGCCTCCTGGAGAGGGCATGGGGGCCGGGTGAGATCCCTCGCTTTTTCGCCGGATGGAAAGCTCCTGGCTTCCGGCGGTGATGACCGCACCGTCCGCCTGTGGGATGTTCCCGCCCGGCAGGAGAAGGCCAAACTGGAGGGGTACGAGAAACCCGTCCGCGCGGTCGCCTTTTCCCCGGACGGAAAATTTCTGGCCACGGGAAGCCAGGATCGAAGCGTGCAGCTCTGGGATGTCTCTTCGAAAGAAAGAAGGAGCCGCTTCACGGCGGACAGCCCGGTTTCCTCCCTCGCCTTTGCCCCCGACGGAAAGATCCTCGCGGTGGCGGGGAGGGACCGGGTCATCGAGCTGTGGGATCCCTTCACCGGGAAACAGGGGAAAGTACTCGCCGGTCACCATAGTTTCGTCAACTCCATCGCTTTCTCGCCCGACGGAAACAGGCTGGTCTCCGGAAGTAATGATGCCACCGCCCGCTTATGGGATGTGGCCGAAGGAAAGGAAATATGCCGATTTCACAACAGCCCCCGGGTGTCCTGCGTGGCCTACTCCCCCGACGGGCAGGCGTTTGCCCTGGCCCACAGAGCCATACGGATCGTGCGCTTTCGGCCGCACATACCCGAGGAAGAACAATTCACCCGCATCTTTTCAAAAGCCCGGCTGAGGCTGGTGGGCACGGAGCTGATGGAGGAGGGGAACGGCCCCTAGCGCAGCGAAAGAGGCCGACTGATTCAACGGCCGGGGAAACAGGGGGAAACCGATGGCCATGACCCTCGATGAAGCCTTACGGAAGATCCGGGATCTGGAAGAGGAGCTTCAACGCTCCAAGGAAGTCGCCCGGTTCGGGATGACCGGCACTCTCAGCACAGGCATTGGGGGGGGCTCCATGGCCCCCTTAACCGCCACGGGCACGGTGCTGGGAGTGGAAGAGCTCATTCTCACCATCGATGGAGAGGGGAAAATATCTTTTTTGAACAGTCCCATGGGCCTCTTCCTGCAGGCCAAAGATCGGCGGA
Source organism: Deltaproteobacteria bacterium SM23_61 (assembly GCA_001304105.1). GTDB lineage: Bacteria > Desulfobacterota > SM23-61 > SM23-61 > SM23-61 > SM23-61. The sequence continues at coordinate 6,112 of LJUR01000100.1, read as the reverse complement.
CGGTCATCGGGGAGTCGCTGTCCAAGATCGATCAGACCAGTCTGGGGCGGGGATTTTTTTCCGGCATCGTGGAGGGCGTTCGGGGTTCCACCCAGCCGTGGATCGTGGAGCGGGAATGCCCGGAACTGGACACCTCTCTGCTGCCCCAAGGGCAGAGGGGCGGCCGGCTGAAGACGGTCCCCATTCTGCGGATGGTGGCCAACAGCGCCAAAGGGATCGTTACCATCCTGATCCAGAATGTGACCGAGATCAAGTGGCTGGAGCGGAATTTCGCCCGATACGTGTCCCCCGAAGTCCTCCTGAAGATGTACGAGATGGCCGAAACGGACTTCTTCCGGCCGGAACGCAGGGAGGTCAGCGTTCTCTTTGCCGATCTTCGGGGATTCACCCGGATGAGCAGCGGGATGAGTCCGGAAGAGGTCCATGAGGCGGTGAATTCCTTCTTCGCCGAAATGGTCACTTCGGTCAAAGACTTCGGCGGGACGGTGGATAAATTTATCGGCGACGAGGTCATGGCCCTTTTCGGCGCGCCGATCGCTCAACCCCACCACGCTCTCATGTGCCTGGTATGCGGCGTGGATATGCAGAAGCGCCAGCTCCAGTGGATGGAGAGGCGGACCCTGACGGGGAAGCCCGCGCCGGGCCTGGGGATCGGGATTGCCACCGGGGAAGTGGTGGTGGCGAATGTGGGAACTTCGGATCGGCTGGAATACACGGCCCTCGGCCATACGGTGAACCTGGCCGCCCGCCTCTGCAGCGATGCCCTGGGAGGAGAAATTCTCATCGTCCCCAATACCTATCATGCCGCCCGGGGGGCCTTAAAGCTCCCCAAACCACCTCTGGACAAAATTCCCCATCTGCATTTCGAGTTCCTGGGGCGCAGAACCTTCAAGAACATCTCCGAGCCGGTGGAAGTTCTGAAAGTAAGAGCAGATGATTCGGGTCCCGGCTAAAGGCTGGTCGCTTCGACTTCTGGGAGCATCACGCAAGGGAAGGCGGACCTTTTCACTCGAGCAGAAAACCGAAAGCCCAAAAAAACGTTACTCGTTGTTTGTTATAGGTTTCTAATACAAACGCATTAAATAATTTTAGCCCCCACCCTCCCCTCCCCCTCAAGGGGGGAGGGTTAGGGAGCCGGAAGCTGGGCGAACCAGTTTCAGGTCGCTTGTACCGATCTTTCACGGGGGATGTTAAAATGTAAAAATCATCTCCAAATTCGTTGAAAACCAAAGAGCTGGTCTTTTCATAATTTTCTGTGATTTCATGGGCCCGGAAGAAAAGCCATCTTGCTTGCAATCATGAGGCGCCTATCTCTCCCAACCGCTGGCGGGGGTATCAGTTATTTCTTCGAACCTAACTTATCCCGCCCCCGCTGCGCTTTGCGGATGACCCACAGGGGGTTCATGGAAAGCGCATCTCCCGCCGATGCTTGCTGCGCAATCTGGCTTTCCTTCCGGGCCCTTGGCAAACTTTCATGAAAAATTCGACCAACGAATTTGGAGATGAACCAAATATGCTAAGGAGCATCTCCCCATAACTCTGGATTGGAACTTGATTCGGGCGCCGGTGATGAAGGGATGAAGAAGGACCTCCAGGAGAGAATAGAAACGCTTGCCAAGCTGCTATTCAAGTCCCGTTATCCGGTTTTCTTCACGGGAGCCGGGATCAGCACGGAATCGGGTCTCCCTGACTTCCGCGGACCGGATGGCATGTGGACCCGCCGGGATAAAGGGCTTCCCCCGAAACCCGGCAGTCCATGGGATTCGGTGGAACCGAACAGCGGCCACCTGGCCCTGGCCGAGCTGCAGAAGATGGGGAAGCTGAAATTCCTGATCTCCCAGAATGTGGACAATCTTCATTTGAAATCGGGAATCCGCCCTGATCTCCTGGCCGAGTTGCACGGCAACCTGACCAAACTTCGCTGCCCCAGGTGCGGTGAGACCTACGGGAAGTCCTCGGGGAAAACAACCTGCCCGTGTGGCGGCACGCTGACCTCCAGCGTGGTGGACTTTGGCCAATCCCTTCCCGAAAAGGATCTTTTTCTGTCTTACGAACATTCGCGAAAGAGCGATCTATTTGTCGTAGTGGGGTCCAGCCTGGTCGTCACCCCGGCTGCCGACATGCCCAGGGAGGCTCTCCGCGCCGGCGCCCAGCTGGTAATCATCAACGCGGGGAATACCCCTTTTGACCGTTATGCCCATCTCCGCTTCTGGGAAAAGATCGGCGAAGTGCTGCCCCCGGCCGTTCAAAGGCTTAAGATACTGATGGGGGGGTAAAAGATAGAGAAGGGGGCTGAGTGCTGAGTCAAGCGAAGCGCTGATCGCTGCGCATGAGGAGCGGGGCTCCGGCCGTCGAGGAGGGTCAACTGGGGAATGCGGATTGCGGAATGGAAAAGGACCGGCCTTCGGCCTTGAGGAGCAGGCTTCGCCTTTGAGGAGCGCTTCGCCCTGAACCATATTAGGTTCATGGGCTTCGCTCGAGGCAAAAACATTGAAAAAACGTTACTCGTTATCTGTTATATGGTATTCGCTAAAGGACCAGAGCCGGATAAAGTCGAATCGGCCCTGCGGGCATAATTGAGGAGGGCTTCGCTTGTGTCAAAAAATGGCTCATGATTATGATCTGAAATGGACATAAAAAAAAGACAGAGCCATTTCTGACTCTGCCTTGATATTTCAGCAAATCAACATCCGTTTACCTATTTAACCTTCTCCTGAATCCCAAGAGTCCCAGCAAACCCGAGCAGACAAGGAGGATGGTGGTGGGCTCGGGAACGGCAGTTCCATAAGCCTGAATCTCCGATACAGAATACCACCCGTCTCCCGAGTTTGCCTCAATTCGCAGGGCATTTGTGGTTATGGGGGCGCCTAATATATATCTTTCCGAATCGTCAAGAGGGTTGGGCCGAGTTTGCATTCCCCACCCGCCAACAACGGGCAACAAATATGCCAATACCCAAGCATTGGTATTGAGGTCCCAGTCAGATAAGTTGTATGAATCGTTATCGTCCGCCTGCACGATAAAACTCTCGATACTAAAATTACCTTGAAGGTCAATTACTATATTCTGCCCCCCACCTCCATAAGCAGTATTCCACCATACGGCTCCCATATCCCATTCTGTACTTCTGGGTAGAAATATTCCATCCACTACAGTACCTTTATCGACAGGGTACCCCCCAGGCCAGCCCCCGGTAAAGAATTCCCCGTTCAATGTTACCGGTTGATTTAACGCTATATTCGAGTCGCTCATGGCTAAGGATGGTGTTATGAGTAAAGCAAAGATAATCGTAAATATCCCCAATGGCGATAAATTAATTTTTTTCATTTTTTACCCCCCAATAAAGTATTCAGGGAAAATACCCATTTTTAAAAGGCAATTTGGATGCCAGACTAATAACTAGTTGAATATATTGGGAATTAAAGATTTTTGAACCCACTTTTTTGTAAAAAAATATGACAAAAAATCATTTAAGGGAGATGTTTTTAAAAAATTATCATCTATTTACAAACAGTTAGCAAATGATTATAAAAATGTAAAAAATAACTGAAATAAGAAGCGCGGCATAGATAAGGGGCTAATACCCTCGACCAAAAATCCTGAGTGGCAGCGGTTCTAATTTTGGGGATTACGGGGCAGAAAAAGGACTCGATTATTGCGTGAACTCGGGGAGGGTGAAATGGGATTTTTGGTGGCGGTGCAGGGATTTGAACCCCGGACACTGCGGATATGAGCCGCATGCTCTGACCACCTGAGCTACACCGCCACGGGCTTGAAAGGGTATTAATTTTTATAATTCGACTTTCGGTGGGTTGTCAACAGAAAAGAAGCTGTCAGCTATCAGCCATCAGCGCTCAGCTAAAAGCATTCGTATTTGATCTTTGCCAAAATTCCCCCTTCCTCCTCAAATGCGGACAGGCTTAAAGTTTTGTTTTTTTCGCTGAATGCTGACCGCTGAAAGCTGATTGCTATTTCGTTAATAAATAATCCGGCTTCACGTGCCTCATGGCTTTGAAGATGTTCTCCCTTACCCCCCGGTGGTCCTTTTCCAATTTGTTGATCAATTCCTTTATGTACTTCCGCTTGGTGTGATCTGCCGTGGGGCACGGATTTTTCATGACCGGGAGCCCCGCTTCCCCGGCAAAACGCTTCAGCAGATATTCATCCGTGTAGGCGAAGGGCCGGATGAGGTGAAACTCCCCTCGAAAATAAGACTGACAGGGGATCATGGTGCTGATCTCCCGCCCGAAGAAGAGGTTCAGGAGCAGGGTCTCGATGACATCGTCTTTGGTGTGCGCCAGGGCCACCTTGTTGCATCGGTACTCCCGGGCCAGTTCAAAGAGCTTCCGGCGGCGCAACCTGGAGCAGAGGAAGCAGGGGCTGGCCTTCCGGTTGTAATCGCTGTGGGACAGGGGGCCGATGTTCGAGCTCTCGATTCGGTGAGGGATCCCTTCTTTTTCGAAGTAGTCCATCATGATCCGGGCCGGCTGCCCGTTCGTCCCCTCAAATCCCAGGTCCACATAGACGGCGAGAACGAAATCCGGCCTGGGTACGAAAAGAAGGGGGCCGGTGATGAGTTTCAGCAGGGTCAGGCTGTCGGCCCCGCCCGAAACCCCTACCAACACCCGGTCTCCTTCCGCAAGCATCCCGTGCTTGAGAACCGCCTGCTCGAATCGTTTCCGGAGATGGAGATAAAGTTTGCTCATAATCAAAAAACCGATGCTGGATTCTTGATGCTGGATGCTGGATTGAATGAAAACTGTAAATTACTAAGGAGTCCATTATAGTCTAAACATGAATTGGAGGACATGGCCTTTTAAAAACATCGAACTGGACTCCGGCTTTCGCCGGAGTGACGAATATTAGAAAGGCATGGTTCTTGGTTGTCATTCCGGCGGAAGCCGGAATCCAGGATGATGAAAAGAGGGAATTGCTGTCCAAATAATTATGGACTCCTTAGTATCTTGAAGCGTTTGTCCAATATCCAGTATCCGGCATCCAGTATCCAGTATCAAGTATCCAGTATCCGATATCCAGAATCTAGTATCCGGTATCTTTTGCCCAATGTCAATCATTCGGGCTAGCGGTAGGCCAGCAGATGAAAGGCCAGGCAGAACAGTTTCCAGCCTTCCGGGAGGTAAAAAGAAAAGATATTCCTCAGGGTCAGCGGTTTTTCTTCCGGGTCTATATGGGAAAAGGTTTTCAGGATCTTCATGCACGTCCCTTCCGGATGGGGGGCGGCCTGGGCCAGCCGGAGAGTTTCGGTAAAAGGGATCAAGTCGTCATCCTCTCCGTGGGCCAGGATCAGTCTGGCCCGAAGGTCTTTCAAAACCGGGGCCACCGACAGGGCCGAAATGGAAGAGCGGATGGCCGGGGGTAATTTCCGGATGAAGGATTCGGTCTGAGAAGGATCGGCATGAGAGAGGAGGTTCAGGACATTCCTCCCCTCCCCTCCCAGCCGGGATAAAAATGGATCGATGGGTGCATGCGCGTTCCGCAGTTTGACCCCGAGGATCTTTCTCAATACGGCCCGGTCTTGCGGGGACTCGACCCAACCGAGGTTATTGGCCAGGAAGACCCATTTGCCGTATTCCTGGGGCTTGCGGAAGTAGCGGTGTCCCCGGAATTCAAAATGGCCCGTGGCGATGAAAGAGAGGACGTTCTTCAGGTCGTAATACCCCCCGAAGGAGACCACAAAGCCGACCTTCCCGCGAATCTCCGGGCGGCAGGCGGCGATGATCGTGGGGCCGGCCCCGTAGCTGAACCCAAAGAGACCGCAGGAGTCCGGCCGGACCTCTTGCCGGGAAAGCAAGTGAGAGAATGCCGCCTCGATTTCTTCTACATCCGAGGGAGCGACGCGAAAAGACCTCATTCCTTTCAGGTCAGGGACGAAGACCGCGAATCCCGCCCGGCAGAGGACCGAGGCAAAGCGTTTGAGCCGGGGGTCGTCCTTCCCGGTGTCGATGACCCCGTGATTCAGCAGGATACCGCCCCTTTTCCCTTCGGGGTGGGGGAGATAGAGGTCGGCTTTCATGGACCCCGTCGGCCCTTTCCAATAGACCTCCTTTACCACCGGGCGGAAGGAGGTTTTTTCCAACCACCCCGGTTTTTC
>LJUR01000099.1 GCA_001304105.1 Deltaproteobacteria bacterium SM23_61 | reverse complement strand
AAACACGCCTGGCAGCCCAAGCTCAGCTGGGAAGTGGAAAAGATCGTTCCCATCCCCCTATCAACTTTTTTCAATCCGGGAAATTATGCCATCTATTCCCTGGAAGTTCCGGAAAAGCTCGTTGCCCAGGGCATCCCCAGCCCCTGGGAATTTCCCTGCCTGGTCCACTCGGAGAACGGGGAAGAGGAGATTCTCTGGGGCGCCACGTTCAAGGTGATCCAAAACTTCTTCCAGATCGTCTTCGATTTTTCCTTCCCCTCCCCCGACAGCCGGCGAATCATCCGCCGGCCGCTGGCTTCCAATTATCTGACCGGAAGGGAAGAGCTGTAGTTCCCGCCGAAAGGGTTGAGACCGGCGTCCTTTTTTCACCAAAGAATCCTTGCCCGACCCCAGTTTTTGAGGAAAGAACCCATGGCCGAGAGGAATCCGGGAGAAAAGTGGGTAGTCATGGAATTCAGGCTGGAAGAATTCGGATCATCATCCTAAGGCGGTTGTTCTTTAATTTACTCGCAGGCCTCTCTTTGCGGAGGACAGGCGGGAGGGTGATTAGAAAACGATAATCCCGCCGAGCCTGATGATCCGAATTCTTCCAGCCTGAATCCCAACGAGCACAAGAAACTGGGGGTGGGCAATCCAATGAATCCGGTTGACAATTATGGAAAAGAAAGATTATTTATGTAGGAACTGGGTATGGGGAAGCTTCTATGAACCCAAAGGACAAGGGGAAAAGGATCGGGTTCCTTTTGGTTCAATACCCCTGAAGCGCAGGGGAGGAAGGGGAAGAAATGGCCATCAAGAAAATCAGCGTAATCGGTTTGGGGACCCTGGGAACTCAGATCGCCATCCAGGCGGCTTACTATGGGTGCGAGGTCAGGGGATATGACCAGGACCCGGAGATCTTTCCGAAGACGATCCAGAAGGTCAAAGGAATGATGAAGTTCCTGGGCAAAGGCCCCACCATGCCGGCGGAGGAGTGGGAAAAAGCCGCATCGAAAGTCAACGTGGTGAAAGATCTGGCCGATGCCTTGAGGGGTGCGGATCTGGTCATAGAAGCCGTGCCGGAAAATCTCGAGCTGAAGCGAAGCGTCTGGGCCCAGCTCGACTCCCTGGCGCCGAAGCAAGCGCTTCTGGCGACCAACAGCTCATCCATTCCCGTCTCCCGGATCGAGAGCGCCACCGGTCGGCCGGAAAAGTGCCTGAACATTCATTTCTACCAGCCGGGAATCGGAATGAATATCGTCGATGTCATGGGCGGAACCAAGACCTCCCCCGAAACGATCGAAGCGGCCAGGCAATTTGTACGCTCGATCCACTGCATTCCCCTGGGAGTGAAAAAGGAAATCCTGGGCTTCTGCTTCAACAGTGTGTGGCGAGCGATCAAGAAACAGGCCCTTTATATGTGGGGCAATGGGTTCGTGGATTTCCAGGACATCGACCGGGCCTGGATGGTTTTTACCAACCAGGCTTCCGGGCCTTTCGGCATGATGGACCTGGTGGGACTGGACGTAGTTTATGATATCGAGATGTCTTACTACAACGATTCCAAAGACCCCCGGGACGTTCCTCCGAAAGCTTTCCAGGAGATGATCGCCCGGAAGGAGCTGGGAGTGAAGACTGGCAAAGGGTTTTACACCTACCCGAACCCGGAGTACACCAACCCGGATTTCTTGGAAGGAAAATAAGTCTCGGGTTTCGAGTTTCAAGTTACAGGTTAGATGTAGCGGGTTTTTAACTTGAAACTGTTCCTAATCCTCTTTCCCTTCGAGTGAAGCAAACTCTTTGAGGAGTTCCTTTTGGCGCTTGTTCAGCTTGGCGGGTACTTTGACCGTCACCTGGACGTGCTGGTCTCCCTTTCCGTACCCGTCCAGATGAGGAATGCCCATCCCGCGCAGGGTGAAGACCTGACCGCTCTGGGTTCCGGGTGGGAGGGTGATTTTTTTCGTTCCGTTCAGCGTGGGGACCTCTATTTCTTCTCCCAGGGCGGCTTGAACAAAAGAGATGGGAATCTGGCAAAGAACATCGTCTTCATGCCGTTCAAAGAAGGAGTGGGGCTCAACGTGCAAGATGACATAAAGATCCCCGGGCCGGCCTCCCCTTTCGCCCTCTCCCCCCTCTCCCGAAACTCGGAGACGACTTCCTGAATCCACTCCTGCTGGAATCTTAATGGGGATTTTCTTGGATTTTTTCACCTTGCCCGCGCCCCGGCAATCCGGGCAGGGATGGGGGATGAAAAACCCCTGTCCCCGGCAGCGGGAACAGGTCGTACGCAAGGTAAAGAATCCCTGGGAATGGGTGACCTGCCCGGTCCCCTTGCAGGAGGAGCAGGTTTCTTTCTTCGTGCCGGGTTTTATGGCCGTTCCTTTGCAGGTTCCGCAGGTCTCCGGGCGTTCGATCTCGATCTCCATCTCCTTGCCCTTAGCTGCATCCATGAAGGAGAGGGTTAAGTCGTAGCGGAAATCCGGCCCCTTCCTCGGCCCGGCAGATCTTCGCCGGCCGGTCCCGAACCCGAAGAAATCCTCGAAGATATCTCCGAAGCTGGAGAAGATGTCTTCAAAACCGGCAAAGCCCGAAAATCCGGTCCGGCTGAGGCCTTCGTGTCCGTACCGGTCATAAAGCTCACGTTTTTCCGGGTCCCGCAGAACCTCGTAAGCCTCGGATGCTTCTTTGAATTTTTCCTCCGCGGCTTTATCCCCCGGGTTCCGGTCAGGATGATACTGGAGGGCCATCTGGCGGTAGGCTTTTTTGATATCCGTCTCATTGGCGCTGCGGGGGACGCCCAGAATTTCGTAATAATCTCTCTTTACCATTTTAGAAAATGCTTCCTCCGGGAAAATATTAACATTCCCGGCATGAATGTCAAGCTGGGCGGGTAGAAACGGAGGATTCAGAGGGGGATTTTGGGGAATGCTAGGTCATCTTGACCACGATGTCGCCGATCAGGTCGGCGGCCTCGTCGCCCCGGTCGGCGGCATTGGAAAGATGCCGGTAGATTTCCCGCATTTTGAGCATGTAGACCGTATCGGTTCCCTTGAAAAGCTCGGCCAAGGCCCGGTGGTAGGCATTTTCCATCTCGTTCTCCGCGGCCTTAGCCTTGGTGGCATGCTCCAGGGCGATGTTGGGATATTTCTGGATCAAGCGGATGGCATCGCTCAACTCCCGGGCCGACTTGCGGAGAATATCGATCATCTCCACCACGTGGCTGTTGGGTTTCACCTCATAAATTTCCATCTCGTCCACGGTCCGGTCTGCATAATCCATCACGTCGTCAATGGCCCGCGATAGAGAGAAGATATCGTCCCGATCAAAAGGGGTGACGAAGGTCTGGTTGAGCTCTTCAATGACGATGCGCCGCAGTTCATCAGCTTCCCGTTCGATATCTTTCACCTTTTCCCCCTGGGCATCCACTCCACCCGCAGCCCAAGCATAGAGGGCGTCAAGCCCTTCCAGGACCTTCAGGGCCTGGGCGTGCAGCATCTGGCAAAAATCGCATTTCTTTTTCTGGAAGAGGGCCATGGGGAATCCCCTTTTTTACTGATCGAGTTGCATATTTTATGCCAATAGCTTAAACATGTCCAGCGAAAATTAGAAGAAGAGGTTGAAGACCAAGAAAAGAACGGCCGAAAGGGCGGCCGAAGCAGGGATGGTAATGATCCAGGTCAAGAAAATCTGCTTCCCCACCCCCCAGCGGACGGACCCGAATCCCTGGGCCGACCCGGCTCCCAGGATGGAGGAGGAGACAATCTGGGTAGTGCTAACGGGGAAACCGAAAAGAGAAGACAGATAGATGACGATGGTGGCACAGGCTTGGGCGCTGAACCCGTGAACGGGCCTGACCTTGTACAATTTCGTCCCCAGAGTCTTCATGATCCGCCACCCGCCGGAACTCACCCCCAGGGCCAGGGCCAGAGAGCAGATCAGAATAACCCATCCGGGGACATAAAAATCGTAACCCGGCATGGGCCGGTAGATCTTGTCCATCAAATCCGGGGAGATCTTATGGAAGATGATGAGGGAGAGACTGATGATTCCCATCCCCTTTTGGGCGTCATTGCTCCCGTGACTCAGGGCCAGAGTAATCGAGGTCAGAATCTGGAGTTGTTTCAGACGCGGGTTTGCCCGATTGGGCTTTGAATTCTGAAAAAGGACCAAAATTTTCCGCGTCAAAAAAAGGCCGGCAATAAGACCGATCATCGGAGTGAGGACAAGGATGGCCAGGACTTGGGCCACCTTGACCCAGTCAATCCATGCGGCTCCGGAGCCCGCCACCACGGCCCCCACCAATCCCCCGATCAGCGCATGGGAGGAACTGGAAGGCATGCCGAAATACCACCCTCCCAGATTCCAGAGGATCGCCCCGCAAACGGCGGCAAAAATGACCGCCACGGTTATGTTCCGGGGGTCTACGATCCCCTTTCCCAGAGTATGGGCCACGGCTGTTCCCAGAAACCAGGCGCCGACGAATTCGAAGACGGCGATCAAGCAAATGACCCTGCGGGGTTCCATGGCCCCGGTGATGACCGGAGTGACGACCAAGTTGGCGCAGTCATTGAACCCGTTGCTGAATTCAAAAAGGAGGACGAGGGTGATCAGCAGGATCGCCGTGGTCAGGATGTTGAATTCCAATGGATCACGCTCCGTAAGCCCGGCCCAGGACCTGAACCGTATGAAGGGTTTTTACTCCGGTGTGGTACGCGATCTGCATCCGGCAGGCTTCACAGTCGGAGATGACCGTCCGGGCTTTCGATTCCTGGATCGCCTGAAACAGCTCTTTTCCCACCCGACGGGCAATCGCGAACTTTTCCCGCTTGTAACCATAACTCCCGGCCAATCCGCAGCACCCTTCGGGAAGCTCGATCACCTTCAACCCCGGAACCAGGGACAGAAGCTCCAGGCCCGGCAGGCCAATCTTCAAGGCCCGCAGGTGGCAGGGGACGTGGTAGTAGTAAGTCTCCTTGATCTCCCGAAAGCGGGTGTCCAGTTTCCCCGCTTCGTATAACTGCAGAAGGAACTGGCATATTTCAAAGACGTGATCCTTGAGCAGCGCAGCGCCGGGAAGATCCAGGATGGTTTCGTATTCTTCTCTCAGGGTCATGCCGCAGCTGGGGGAAGAGAAGACCACTTCGGTTCCATCCTCGATCATTTTTCGCAGGGATTTGATATTCTTTTCCCCCAGCCGGGCAGCGAGGCCAAAGAAACCATTGCTGATCAGCGGAAGGCCGCAGCATTCCTGCCGGGGGACGCGGACCTGGAACCCGTTTTTTTCCAGAACCTCGACCAGGGCGCGGCCCAGCTCGGGCTGGATATAATTCGTGTAGCAGCCGTGAAAGTAAGCCAGGGGCTGCCCTTTGCCCGGCGGTCGGGATTGGAACCATCGGGCAAAGGTTCTACGCCGGTACGACGGCATGGGGCTGCGGCGGTCAATTCCCAGTCCTCGGTCCAGAAGCCAGCGGGAAAAGCCCCATGCAGAGATCCAGTTGGAGATGGGAGTCCCCCAGCTTCCCAGTTTCTGCATCAGGTACGCGTGGCCGAGGAGCCAGTCCCTGAAGGGGGGCCTACGGGTCTTCTTCCAGGCCAGACGGGATCTTATGTGCAGGTCGGGAATGGGTACGTTCTGCGGGCAGACCCGCTCGCAGATCTTGCAGTAGTCGCAGTACTCCAGCCACTCCGAGGGAATAGCCTTCCTCTGGAGACGAAAGCGCTCCGCATCCGGCCCGGCCAGCTTCGGCCCGGGAAAGAGCCCCGTGGCCTTCAACACCGGACAGTAGACGTTACAGATGGAGCACTTGATGCATTGATCTATATTCGGTTTCATAAAAAAGCATAAAGGAAATTTAACCGCAGAGCAAGTCATCCATAAAAATCAAAAAGTATTTTAACCACAGAGAACGCAGAGGACGCAGAGAAGGATTTGGGTTTAAATCAAAAAAAATTAAAAGAAAATTATTAGAATTTTTTCTTATCTCTGTGCTCTCTGTGGTGAAATTATTTTGTCTTTGCGGCCAGTTCACCGGCCACATAACCCGTAGAGATTGCCACGCCGCCTCCGGATTTTTCGGCCATGGAGTCGGCATGGGCCAAAATTCCCCCGGCGGCGAAGAGATTCCGGTAAACGACCTTCCCGGCCGGGTCAATCGGCTGCAAATCTTCATTCACCTCCACCCCGAAGGAATTAAAGGGTTGGCCCGCGGGGGTGAGGAGCTGGGTGTTGAACCACTCCTTGCGGTTCTGCGGGTATTGAACCGGAAGGTCAAAGAGGGTTTCGCAAACCCTATTCCGCTGCGCATCGAGCCCTCCACCCACAAATTTACCGGTGGCCAGCACGTAGGCGGATGCCCGGTAGATCGGGCTTTTCCTCGACTCTCCGAGAGCAAGCCCCCTCATTTCTCCTCCTTCGATCATCGGTTTCAATACGGAAAGGCCGATGATCGTCCGCACCCCTTTTTCCTGCAGCCGGGCTCTCATCAGGTTGTAAAGTCGAATCCCCGGGATCGAAGGAGGGGGAAGGGGGATTTCAAAGATTTCGGTCCCCAGCTTCTCTTGCAGATCGGTCCAGGCCCGGTGAGAGGAACGGAATCCTAGAACCGCGGGCAGTCCCAGTTTCTCTCCTCCTTTCAGTAAAGGCTGAACCTGCCGGGCGAATCGATCCCGGAAGGCTTCCTCATCGAGGGCTTCGGCCAGATTCAAACTGTTCAGGGCTTTTCCTCCCCAACCCGGATTGGCCAGGGTTTTGGCCCGGAAAGAGGGTGCGATCTGTCCCCGGGCCTGCAATAGATTCAGGTTCTCCGCAGCCAAAAAGGCGGAAAAATCCTTGAGCCCTTCAAAGCCCAGGAGGAGGACCCGCCCTGGCAGGGAAAGAACCCCGTTCTTCATGGTCTCCGGGACTAGGCAGGTGGGATGATAGGTTCCCAGGGCTGTGGGAATCAGGAAATTGGAATCGAATCGCCCGGCATACGGGACGGCGCCCGAACGGGTCAGATCCCGAAAACGGTCCAGAGCGGATAGGATTCTTTCTTTACCGACCTTGGAATATGGATGGCGGGGCTGAAAATCCCCGAATTGGCCCAGGGTGGTAAGAGGGGAAGGGACAGGCGCCGGGGAAGAGCTCGGGAAGTATCCCAGCCCGTCGATGCAGCCGCTCGTCAGGGGTAACGAACCCATTCCCCTGGCCAGGATCAAAACCCGGGCGCCCTTCCCCCGGGCCGCCTCCGCGGCCATGAGGCCGGCCAGCCCCGCGCCGATGACGATGACATCGTAGAACATACAGTAAAAGTTTCGGGTTTCGAGTTTCAATTTTCTCAAACCTGTAACCCGAAACCTGGAACTTGCCTCACAAATGGTCCAGATTGAAAAGCTCCGCGTACAAAGCCTGGATCAACTGCTCTTCCTTGAGCTGGGGCCCCCACAGAACCGGACGGGTCCCCTTCCAGCGCTCCTCCAGGAATTTCTTTAAAACGGCGAGGGATGTAGCCGGGGGGATTTTCCCCGTTTCCGCCAGGAGGGCGGCCAGCCGGGGGGAACAGAATCCTCCCTGGCATGGGCCCATCCCGGCCCGGGTTCGCTCCTGAACTTCTTTCAAGGTGGAAAAAGAGAGTTTCCCCACCTGGTCCAGGATCTCTTTGCGGGTCACCAGCTCGCACTCGCAGAGAATCTCCGAGGAAGACCCTGAACCGGAAATCCGGTTCAACCTGGAAACCAGATCGTGAAAGGCGTACTCCCGGGGAAAGGGAAGAGGTTTTTCCGACGTGGTGCAGGACGCGTGTTTCCCCATCTCCTGGCAGATGGTATCCACGGTTCGCTCGGCCATCAGCCGGTAAGTCGTCAGCTTTCCTCCCACGATGGAGAAGAGACCTTTTACGCCCACTGCCGCCCCGTGATCGAGCAGCAGAAAATCACGGCTGATGGTCCGGGTATCGCCCTCCGTCTCCCTTGCTCCAATCAAAGGCCTTACCCCGGCATAGGCCCGGATGGCCCGGGTGACGCCGGCAGAGGGGATGAGCATTTCCCCCTCGGAGAGAAGGAGGTCCACTTCCTCCTCGCTGGCCGACGGGTCTTCGATCTCCTCGGTTTTGAGGGAGGTGGTCCCCAGGATCAGGGCCGGCCCGTGGGGAACGAAGATATCCCCGTTGGAAGGCGGCCGGCAGCGGTTGATTACCGTATTGACCAGACGCTGATTGAGGACAATCAGGCTCCCCTTGGAAAAGACGACCTCCAGACGGGCCCCGGCCATCCGGGCGATCTTTCCGGCCCAGACCCCGGCAGCGTTCACGATGAAACGGCACTGGACCTGGAACTCCTCTCCGGTTCGGGAGTCTTTGGCCCTCAAGCCGCGGATGATTCCTCCTTCGGTTTGAATAGACACGACTTCCCGGTGGGGGAAGGCCTTGGCTCCGAGCTGGAGGCCTTCCTCCACGTTGGCTCGGATCAGCCTGAAGGGATCGATGGCCCCGTCCGGCACCTGGATGGCCCTCATAATTTGCGTAGAAAGAGCGGGTTCTTTCTGCAAAACATCCGCCACCGGCACTTCTTCTGCGGGAATGCCGATTTTTTCGCAGGCCTTGAGGAATGAGTCCGGATAATCCGGCGGATCCTGAGGCGTGGAAAGAAAAAGCCCGCTTGTGTCTTCGATGCACGGGGCGGCGATTTTCCTGAGAATAAGGTTTTCCCGGATGCATTCCCGTCCCGAGTCGGGGTCTTTGACCGCGTACCGGCCGCCGCTGTGGAGAAGGCCGTGATTTCGGCCCGAGGTTCCGCTGGTAAATTCTTTTTTCTCCAGGAGAATGGTATCGATGCCCCGCAGGGCAAGGTCGCGGAAAACCCCTGCTCCCGTAGCGCCCCCCCCAATGACCACCACTTCCGTTTTCATAGAAAGACAGCTTTCAGGGATCAGCTTTCAGCGGTCAGCGAATACAAAAATAAAAAATTTTTTGGCTGAAAGCTGACCGCTGATGGCTTATTTTATTAATTCCGCCACGCTATCCCAGACGTAATCCGGTTGAATCACCGAATTCTTGAGCATCTCCCGATTGGTCACGCCGGTGAGGACCAAGGCGGTGGCCATGCCCGCCTTCTTTCCCATGACCATGTCGGTTTCGAGTCGGTCGCCCACCAGCACGCAATCCTGGGGACGAAGGCCCATATCATCCACGGCCACCCGGATCATGATGTCCGAAGGTTTTCCCACGATCGCTTCCACCTTCTTCCCCGTCGTCCCCTCGACGGCTCCGATCACGGCCGCGCAGTCCGGGATTTCTCCCCCCTCCACCGGACAAGTCCGGTCCGGGTTGGTGGCTATAAACCGGGCCCCTTTTTTAATGGCCTGGAGGGCGATATTCAGTTTACGGTAGTCAAAGGTCCGGTCGAAGGAAGCGATCACGTACTGAATTTCCCCGGCTTTCTCGCTGATCCGGAAGCCCGCGCGAACCATCTCCTCGATGAGCGGGATCTCGCCAATCACATAGATCGTGGCCGCCGGCGCCTCCCCGGAGAGCCAGCGGGCCATGACCAGGGAAGAATTTATGACTTCGTCAGGTTGAGTGGGGATTCCCAAAAGGGTCAGCTTGGAAGCATAATCTTCCCGCGTCTGGAGCGGCTTGTTGGAAAGATAAACGATTTTTTTGGAAAGAGATTTCAGTCTTTGAATCGTTTCCCCGGCCCCGGGGATCAGTTTTTCGCCGCGGTAGATCGTTCCATCCAGATCAAAAATGTAACCCGAAAAGGTCAGAGCACTCATGGGGTTTATATTCAGCATCAACCGGGGGGAATTGGGTATCCGCAGCCGATCCGGCCTTCAGCTAAATGTATTTGCCCGGAGGACTCCTTGTCAATGATAAAAATCTCCGGGATGATTCAGAAATTTTGTCTATACCGGCGGGAGCATTCTTATTGACAATCCCTTTTCTCTCGGCTATTTTTACCCCGATTGGACACCTCAAATCCATCGAGGAGGCCGCCGAATCCGTGGGCGCCACCAAGTCCAGAACCTTCCGAGATATGGTAGCTCCCCTGATTTGGAAAGGGATACGGATAGGTGCCTTGTATTCTTTTATCCTCACCCTTCGGGAAGCATCGGCAACGCTTCTTTTGGTCATTGCCGGAAGGGAGATAATGCCCGCGGGGATCTTCAATTCTACATCGGCGGGTCGGTGAATGAGGCAGCGACCCTGGATTTTATCCTGATCATCCGCCGGGCTTTTTGTCTATGGCTGATCAACCGCCCCGCTGGTTCGCGGATGGGGGGAGTCTTTGGGTAATGCGGAATGGGGAATGGATATTGGGCACAGATGAACACAGATAAACGCAGATAAAAGAAAGTTCCTAAAGGGCGCTAGAGTGCCCAGGGGGCCTAAAGTCATAAACAGGGCTTTATGGCCTTTAACTCCGAACGCTAAACTTTTTTTGGATGCGGATGAAAACGGATCAACAGGGAGGATCAAGATCTTCCCGGGAGAATTATGATCTTCGTTTTTATGCGTCGATTTTTGTTATATACTATAGGGAGCGAACAATAATTTTAGCGGTCTTCTCCCGATGGATCGGGAGGGGCCCAGGGGGTGCATTGCGCCCCTGGCGGGACATAACAAGGCAGTGGCTCTTTCTTCGGGTGGGAAAATGATATGTTTGTCCGGTTCGGGGCAGGGAATCGGCTTTCCGCTGTGTCCCGGGATATGAAAATGAAGAAACTATGGGGAAAGAGGTTCGGAAAGGAGCCTGCGGTGTTGGCAGAAGCCTTCACTTCCGGCAGAGACGTTCGTGGGATCCCCCCGGCGGATGAGCGGTTGATCCCTTACGACCTCTGGGGCAGCCGGGCTCATGTGGTCATGCTGGCGCGGAAGGGGATTATCCGCCGGCGGGACGCACGGCTGCTGATTTCCGGCCTGAAGGGAATTGAAGAGGCCTGGAAAGGCGGAAAGTTCAGACTGGATCCATCCCAGGAAGATGTCCATAGCAATGTAGAGCGGTGGCTGATTCGAAAGTATGGGCTGGAAGTTGGAGGGAAGCTGCACACCGCCCGGAGCCGAAACGATCAGGTAGCCGTGGACATGCGTCTGTACCTGAGGGAGTGCACGCTCACCTTCATTTTCAGCCTTTCTTCCCTGATTCCAATGCTCATCCGCCAGGCACAAAAACATCGGGAGATCCTGATTCCCGGATATTCCCACCATCAACTTGCCCAGGTGACCACCCTGGGGCATATCTGGCTTTCCTTCGCCGAAGCTTTCTGCCGGGACGTCCGGCGATTCCAGGACTGGTATCGGCGTTTCAATGAAAACCCTCTGGGTTCCATGACCGGTTACGGTACCACTTTTCCCATCGACCGCCATATTACCTCGAAGCTTCTCGGTTTTGACCTTCCGTGCGAGAGCTCCCTGGATCCCATCCAGAATCGCTGGGAATCGGAAGCCGAGCTGGGTTTTGCCATCTCCACCATGATGAACCACCTGAGCTCTCTTGCCCAGACTCTGATTCTCTTCAGCACCGCAGAGTTTGGTTTTGTCAAGCTGGATGACGCTTACAGCACGGGAAGCTCCATGATGCCCCAGAAGCGCAACCCCGATCCGCTGGAAGTGATGAAGGCCAAGACTTCGGTGGCCCACGGGCTCCTGGTCTCTCTCCTTTCCATCGGCAAGGCGCTCTTTTTGGGGTACAATCGGGACACCCAGTGGACCAAATACCTGGTGATGGACCTGATTGACGAATGCCTCGCCGCCCCTCAATTGATGGGAGAAATCATCGTCTCGCTGAAGATCAACCCTGAAGAAATGGCCGCCCGGAGCCAGAAAGGGTTCATTACCGCGCCGGAGGTTGTGGAGCAAATGGTTCGGGAGTTTGAGATTCCCTTCCGGCAGGCCAAAAGGGCCGCGGAAAGGGCGATCCGCTATGCCGAAAAAGAAGGCACAGAAGGGATCACCCTTCCGGTGCTGCGGAAAGCGTTGCAGGAAGAAGGATTAAAAATCAAATTGACCGGATCCTTTCTGCAAAAGGCTCAAGAAGCCCGGGCCTCCCTTGCGAGAAGGG
>LJUR01000002.1 GCA_001304105.1 Deltaproteobacteria bacterium SM23_61 | reverse complement strand
ATGCCGTTTAAAACCTAACTGGATACCCGCTTTCGCGGGTATGACGGGGTGGGGATTCAGCATTTTTTATCGCTGCAATGCCTTTTTTTGAAAAAGTGCCGCTGTAGTACTAAGCGATAAAAGCTTATTTGCCGAGAATGAAAAGGCCGATATTTCCCCTTGACAGCCTTTCCCTTTTTACCCATACTCACATTGAAGCCGTTCACTATTTTTTGAAAGGGGGGTGCGGATATGAAGGAGGAAGAAAAGATCGAACAGCTCAAGAAAATGGTGAATCAACTGATTAAAGTCGAGGAGGAAGTGATTGCTCTGACCGAAAAAACGGCCGGTCAAGCCGCGAATTCAACCGTAAAGTATTTGCTTCGAGCCATCCAGCACGATTCCCGAAAACATGCCGATTTGGGCCGGGCCGCTTTGGAAGTCCTCGAGTATAAACAAGTGGCCGGAGCGGAAGAAAGAAAAGAAGTCTGGGACCTGTTGGAGAAGCATGAAGAAATGGAGAGAAAGCACAAGGATTTTCTTGCTGAGATGAAGAAACTAACCAATACCCCCGCCCTGCAATACATTTTCGAGCAGATCTGGAATGACGAGAAAATCCACCATGCCATGCTTGACACCTTGATGAAAAAACGGTTCGAGAAAGACCCGGCGAAGTACTGGGGGGCGCTGCTGGGCACGTAAAAGGAGCGACCCAATCCGCATATGGAAAAAGCCCAACAGAGAGAGGGAAGGCCGAGGATCAACCTCGGCCTTCCTTTTTTCAGGTCCCCAAGATGGACAGCTTGCCCAACCCCCGAGGGGAGTCATGCCCATCCAAGCATCCAGGGGGAATCTTTAGCCGGGGTAGACCGGCTCCTAGACTGAATGGCAGGAGGAGGGAACGCAAGATGAACGGGAAGAACGCATGGCTTTTCTCTATTTTGATTTGGTCCGGTGTCTTTTTATTTCTTGTCGGGTGCGCTTCCGACCAGACTTTGATCCCCCGGGATCGGACAACCAAAGTGGATTTGTCCAATCCGGCTGTCTCCGATGGTTTCGATTTCCCACTGCCCGGCTATTTCCCGACCGGCAACCGGTTTCTTGAGAGGAACGTGCGGTCTCTTGGCTGCCCCTTGAGTTATCATCCCGGGGAAGATGTGGCCGGCCCTCTGGGCAGTGCCATTTACGCCTGCTCGAACGGCACCGTCGTCTTTGCCGAATATCAAAATGAATTTTCAGGATATATAGTGATCTTGGAACATGCGGCCCCGCCGGGAATTCGATTTAAACTTCCCGGGGGAAAGACTGCCGAGAAAGTCTGGTCGGCCTACTACCATATGTCGGGCATTGATCCCCAAAACGTCGGGTTGAACCGGATCGTGAAGAGAGGCCAACGAATCGGCTATATGGGGGATTTTCCCCATGGTTCGGGGAAGGGAATCCACCTGCATTTTGAAATCAGGAAAGTGAACCTCTGGGAAGGTTCCGCCTACATCTCCGCCGGCAAGAAAGAACATTCAATTTGCAAAAAGCCGGAGGAATGGATTACGGATCACTTTGTTTGTCCGAGTGACTTCATCAGAATGAACCGTTCCCGATGACATGAGGATCAAAAATAAAAAACAATCATAACCTGGGTTCCCTTCACCAAACCAGAAAAGACAGAATGGGTCACCCGTCCCTGTTTTCATGCCGGGGAGAAGCGATCTTGAAAGCAATGCCAAAATAGAAAGAAAAAATTATCTCCAGTTCGGCAAAAAACATAACCCTCCTCCCATTCGACAAGTCTGTTTTCCCGTTCCATCCCGGCGAAAAGCTTTCCTCTATTATTCAAACCATTTATTGAAAGGCTCTATTTCCATTTCGACAAAACCGTCGACCCTGATTATTTCTCAAAAAAGGCTATTTTGAATCGAGGATTGAATTTGCTGCGGTTTTGTTGGCGCCTGCGAGGGGTACAGAACTTGCTTTTAAAAGAATTTTCAATCGAAGAAAGCTCCACAAAAAGTTGCAGAAAAAATGTTTTGAAATGCACAGTCAAAAAAAGCATATAATAAAAAAAGCGACATTTCAGGAGGGGTTATGAGCTTGATCTTAGCGGAAAATATCAGCAAGGATTACCAGGTAGTGGCAACAAAAGTAAGCAAAGATTACGGGGGAGGGGAGGTCGTCGTCCGGGCCTTGAGGGGCGTGAGCTTCGAGATCGAGCCCGCCTCCTTCGTTTCCTTTGTCGGTCCCTCGGGAAGCGGAAAGACAACGCTCTTGAATTTGATCGGGTGCCTGGACAAGCCCACGGAGGGGAATTTAACCGTGGTGGGCACGGATGTTCTGAAGCTCGACCGGCATGAGAGCGCCCAGTTCCGGGGGGACAACCTGGGTTTCATCTTCCAGGACTTCAACCTGATTCCCGTCCTGACCGTTTATGAGAACATTGAATATCCCCTCATCATTGTGAAAAATATCGCCGCCGGAGAAAGAAGGAAGAGGGTAATGGCCGTTCTGGAGGCGGTGGGCATGGCCGACCAGAACGTGGCCCGGGCGCGGGTCTCCGACCCCAAGCTGGTCCTGGCCGACGAGCCGACGGCCAACCTGGATTCCAAGACGGCCTATACCATTATTAACTTGATGAAAAAAATGCGGGATGAGCTAAAGTCGACCTTCATTTTTTCCACCCACGATCAGCGGATCGTGGGCGAAGCAGAAATCCTCTATTCGCTGGCCGATGGAGAACTGGTGGGCAAGCAGGTGAAAGGGGGCAGGGAGAATGGCTAACCTTTTCAAAATCGCCGTCCGGAATCTCTTCCGGTATAAAAGAAGAACCTTACTGACAGTGGCGCTGATTGCCATCGGGGTAATCTTCGTCCTGGGATACGTCTCCATCTCCGGTTCCTTTAAGAACATGATGATCGGGCAGATCACCGATTCCATGATCGGCCATCTGCAGGTCCATCGCAAAGGATACGTGGCTTCCATCGAAAACCTTCCCCTCAACCTCAACCTGAAACCCCAGGCGGTCAAGAAGCTGGAAGGTATCCTGAATCAACAGTCGGAAGTCGAAGCCTACTCCCCGAGGATCAAATTCGGGGGAATGTTCAGCACCTTTGTGGAGACCACCAATGTCCGCCTGAACGGGGTGTATCCGGAGAAGGAATTTAAGACCATCCCCCTTCTTCCTTCCAGGATTACGGAGGGGCAAAAAAGCCTCAACAGGGGGGAGATTCTGATCCCTGAACTGCTCGCCAGGGGCATGAAAGCGAAGATCGGGGATATG
The DNA here is from genome assembly GCA_001304105.1 of Deltaproteobacteria bacterium SM23_61. Classification (GTDB taxonomy): domain Bacteria; phylum Desulfobacterota; class SM23-61; order SM23-61; family SM23-61; genus SM23-61. The sequence goes on along the minus strand of LJUR01000002.1, from coordinate 59,336 downwards.
GTCGTCATCGTGGCCACCAACCAGGACGGCTCGGTCAACGGGAAACAGTTCAAAGTAGGCGGAATCCTGGAGAGCGCCACCGGCCCCGGAGGAAGGGATGGATACGTTCATATCGAAGACGCCATGGAAGTTCTGCGCATGGGGGAGATGGAGGTCAGCGAAATAGCGATCCGCCTCAAGGATTTTGGCAAAGTGGAGGCTTTCACCCGGAAACTCGATAGCCTGCTCTCCGGGGAGGTGACCAAGCAAGGCAAACCGGCCTTTGAAGTCCACTCCTGGGAGCAATTGTCCCCCTTCTATAACATCGCCCGGATGATCGACATGATGACCGTCTTCATCCAGATCCTGCTCATCGCCGTGGTCCTGATCAGCATCATGAACGTGATGATCATGGCGGTTTACGAGCGTATCCGGGAGATCGGGACCATCGCCGCCATCGGCACCCTCCCGGCGAAGATTTTGTCCATGTTTGTTATGGAGGGGTTTTGCCTCGGTGTCATCGGGGCGGTGATCGGAAACATCATCGGGATGGCGATCATCTTCATCCTGAATGTCTCGGGCTGGGTGACCTTCGATTTCGGAAGGCAGAAGGACCTGGTCCTTTCCCCCACCCTGGATCCCACGAATATGCTGGTTATCTCGGCCATCGTAATCTTTGTCTCTGTGGTCGCCAGCCTCCAGCCGGCCTTGAAGGCCTCCAAGATGGAGCCTATCAAGGCGCTGAGACATGTGTAGAGTAACAAGGTAAGAGGTGAGGGGTAAGGGGTGAGGGGTAAAAAGTTAAATGGGAAAGGGGAAAAATAGGGTTTGTTTAAAAAGTACATGATGGATCGGTTCTCAGCAGTTACTCCAAGAGGGGCATAATTGCAAGCAGCACGCTGGATTTTTCCTGGGACCACTGCCCTGCCAGAAATCCCCCCTGTCCCCCTTTAATAAAGGGGGGTTGGGGGGGATTTCAGAGAGGGGTTGGCCAGCGAGGATTTCGGGGCCAATTTGAAGATTTTTCGTTTTAGCCATCCCTGTGACAAATGACGTACCTTTTGAACAAAGCCAAAAAATGAAATATAAAGGAGATGAGAAGTGAAAAGAATCGCTTTAACCATTCTGTCTGTTATTTTCCAGCTCACGGTGCTTGTTTATGCCGCGGAGCAGGGGAGAATTGTCGTGGCTGCGGAGGGGAAGACTGCCGCAGCCAAGGTGAGCGGGGTGGCCGCCCGCGCCCCCTACTTCCTGATTTTTGATGGATCGGGAAAGTTCCTGGAAGCCGTCGATAACCCTTATAAAACAGCCCGAAGGGGCGCGGGGACTTCGGTCGTACCCTTCCTGGCGCAAAAGGGAGCAACCACGGTCGTGGCCGGGGAATTCGGGGTAAAGATGATCCAGGCCATGAAGGGGAAAGGAATGGGATATCTGGAATTCAGGGGTAGCGCCGAAGAGGCCTTGAAGAAGGCTTTGGAAACCCAAAAGTGAAAATCGGTACCGATTCGGCGGTTTGAAAATGGCGGCGGCAGTGAGTCCCTTTAAAAAATCTCCGTCATTCCTGCGCAAGCAGGAATCCAGCTTTTTTATCTGCAATTCGTGGATTCCCGTTTTCACGGGAATGACGAGCGAAAGATTTTTCGAATGGGTAAGGTACGACAAAATGGAATTACGCCTGAGAGAGAGGAAAGGAAGATGCTAAAAATCATTACTCTGATTATCGCCTTGATCTTTGCCGTCCCGGCCTTTGCCTTGGACGGAACGCAGCTCTTGAAACAGATTGACCGGAATCTCAATCCCGAGTCGTTTGAGATGTACCGGAAGCTCATCAACGTGGAGCCCGACGGTCGGAAGAAGGAATTTGTCCTCTTTTCGGTCAAGAAAGGGGTGGATAAGGTGGCCGCCCTGTTTCTTGCTCCGGCTAGCGAAAAGGGGCGGAGCACCCTCCGGGTGGGAGAGAACATGTGGCTCTACATCCCCAACGTGGGGAAGCCCATCCGCATCACCAGCCTCCAGTCCGTGGTGGGGGGGGTTTTTAATAACTCCGATATCCTCCAGCTGGATTACGCGGCGGAATACGAGGTGGAAAAGGTGGAAGAGATCGGGAACGACTATTTTCTTCAGCTCAAAGCCAAGAACAAAACCGTGGCCTACGACCGGCTGAAGATGTGGGCGGATAAAAATAAAAAACTGCCCACCAAAATCGAATGTCGCACCGAGGCGGACATGCTCATCAAGACCCTGTATTTCAAGGAGATGAGAGATTTTGGGCGAGAGATCGTGCGGCCCTCGGTCATGGAAACGGACAGCCCTTTGTACAAGGGCTACAAGTCCGTCATGATCTACGCCCAGATCAAGAAAAGAGATTTCAAGGATGAGGTTTTTACCCTGACCTTCATGCCCAACATCGATTCCCTGCGGAAATAGCCGGCTGGCAGTTTAATGGTGTTGGGATTTCCTTTTTTCGACTTCTTATTATTCGTCATGCCTGCATGTTTTAAGCGGGCATCCAGCGCCCTTCTGGATTCCCCGGTCAAGCCGGGGAATAACGGGTCTTGAGAAGGTTACGTGGTCATTATTATGGAGACATTAATAACTTGACGGAACTCCTATGAGCCGGCCCATCTATTCGATCATCTTCTGGATCTTCATTCTTTCTCTACCCTGCTTGAGCCGGGCGGAAGAAAAGAAGGAAGAATACAAGTTCGACATCTCGGAGATCGAAAAGAAGCCCTACCACGTGGGGGGATACGGGGAGTTCCGGCCGGTCCTGAACGTTCAAGACCAGGATGCAGCGCTCTACAAGCTGAAGTTCTACAACCGGGATGAAGGGAAAACCACCGGGGAATCCAATTTCAAACTCCTGGTCGATGGGAGTTACGAGAAAGACAACGCCCGCTTTTTCGTGCGGCTCAGCTATGATCTGAACAACACCTACCTGGGCTGGGAGGATGATCTTACGCCTTACGAGGCCTTCCTGTCCCTGAAGCCCTCCCATGCACTGACCATGGATGCGGGCAAGAAGGTGCTGAAGTGGGGAAAAGGATACGCCTGGAACCCGGTGGCCTTCATTGACCGGCCGAAGGACCCCGATGAGCCGGATCTGGCCCTGGAGGGGTTCTGGGTTCTTTCCGCCGACTGGATCCGGAGTTTTTCCGGACCCTTGAAGACCCTTTCCTTTACTCCTGTTCTCCTGCCGGTCCTGGAAGGAATCAATGACGATTTCGGCAAGACCAACCAGGCCAACATCGCCGCCAAGCTTTACCTCCTTCTCTATGACACGGATATCGATTTCATTGTCTTTACGGGCGGGAGCCGGACCACCCGGTACGGGGTGGACTTCTCCCGCAATATGACTTCAAATTTCGAGGTTCATGGCGAGTTCGCCTACATCGAGGATTTCCAAAAGAGATACACCGACTCGCAGGGAAATATCCTCAGCTTGACCAGTGATACCGTCAGCTACCTATTGGGACTGCGATACCTGAGCCAGCGGGAGACAACCTATATCCTCGAGTATTATCGGAACGGGACGGGGTTCAACAAAAGCGAGTTCCAGGATTTTTACCGCTTCGTCGACCGGGCCTATGATCAATACCTGGCCACAGGGAGCGATGCTCTCCTGGCAAGAGCACTGAACCTGAGCCAGGGGAATTACAGCCGGCCCAACCCCATGAGGGACTATCTCTACCTGCGGGTCAGCCAGAAGGAGCCCTTCGATATTCTTTATTTCACGCCGGCCCTAACCACGATTGTAAATCTTCGAGATCCCAGCTTTTCCATCGCCCCCGAGGTTGCCTATACGGGCATTACCAACCTGGAACTGCGCCTCAAGACCATGTTCCTGGTCGGGGGGGACGAAACGGAATTCGGGGAAAAGCCCAATGATTACCGGCTGGAATTCCGGGCCCGCTACTATTTTTGATGGGCCCGTGAAGAATTTTTGGCTTTTTTCCCAATCGAGTGGGTGGAAAGGATACCGAAATATTCTCCGCCCAGGGGGTGCGTCCCGAATCCCCCCTTTCTTTCCTTGGGTTATAAATGTCCTGGGCTCGGGTTTTCAACAGAGTAATAAATTTTGATGATATCATTAGATTCTTACACCTTTCAGTCTGAGAATTTTCCTCTCAGATTTAAGAAATATCCCCTCCCCTGGCGGGAGGGGATAAAGGGGAGGGGGATACATTCCGGATTCACCCCCACCCTCCCCCTCCCCCATCAAGGGGGGAGGGTTCAAGAGAAAAATTTCAAATATATTTGGCTAGCTTTTAGCTCTTAGATTTTGCTGCCGATGGAGGATGTATGAATGGGTTTATTCGGAAGCCCAAATGGAACCAAAAATTCATGAAATGGATCGCGATGATCCCCTGGGCCGCTCTTCTGATTTTCGGTTCGGGGGTGGCCGGGTGGGAAACGACGGGGGGGCAGGAAGACTTTCTGCCTTCTTTCGGGACCGGCACGATCGAGGTGCGGCTCTACAGCGATTATTTCTGCTCCCCCTGCCGGGACATGGAACCCGACCTTGAACCCCTCCTCCTCGATTTGGTCAAGGATGGAGCCGTCCATCTCACTTTTATCGATGTCCCCGCCAGCGAGCATACCGTTTTGTATGTCCGGTATTTTCTCTCCGCCTTGGGGCAGAAAAATGATTTTGATTCCGCCTTACATACGAGAAGGGTTCTCTTTGAAGCGGCGCGGCAAAGGATGGTCGATAAAGACCAGCTGGTCAATCTGCTGACAGAAAAAGAGATCGCCCTGAAGCCCGTCGATGTGAACCCGGTTTTCAGCCTCTGGAATCGTTACCTGCAGGAAGATCAGATTCGCTCCACCCCCTCCTGCGTGATCGTCCATGGAGATCAAAAGGCGACCCATGTGGGCAGGCTGGAAGTGATCAGGGCCCTGGAGATCCTGAGGGATAATTTCGGGAAAACCCCCGCGGGGTCTTCCAAGGACGAAAATGCGGCAAAGGGCAAGAAAGATAAGGACTGATCCAAACGGGAATGCTAGAATGAAGAGCGTAATCACCATTGCTTGGACTTTTTCATGAAAAGACTTTTGATTTTTTTCTTCCTTTGCCTGATCCCCTTCAATTCCTGGGGGCAGCCCCCCGGGGTGAAGCCGGAGCAGATCATCACCCTGGTCTTCAGCTCGAACCTCTACGGCGAGTACGAGCCCTGCGGCTGAGGGGGGGGCAAGCTTGGCGGTCTGGCCAGGCGGGCTTCCTTCCTGGAAAAGCTGCGCAAAGACAAAAAAAATGTCCTTTTGGTGGACTCCGGGGACCTTCTCTATTCCGCCGGGCATGAAATTTTTGGCCTGCCCAAAAGAGACCGGGACCTTACCGCCCTGAAGGCGAACCTATTCCTGCAAACCTACAACCTCATGGGATACGATGCCTTCACTCCGGGGGAGGTGGATCTCTCCTGGGGGATCGCAGAACTGAAGAAAATGAGCCAAAAGGCGAAATTCGCCTTTCTCCTCGCCAACCTCCAGGACCTGAAGACAAAAAAGCCGGTGTTCCGGCCTTACCTCATCAAGGAAAAGGGGGGCATCCGGGTCGGGCTTTTCGGGCTTCTTTCAAACCGCTTTTCCGGAAGCCTGGACCCCCATGACAAAGCGGCTTATCGGCTAACCGACCCCCTCGAGGCGGCCAGGCAGGTGATCGGTGAGTTGAAAAAGAAAAAAAGCAAAGTCATCATTGCTATTACCCACATGGATGAGAGTGAGCAACGGAAACTCGCCGAAACGTTCCGGGAGGTTTACTTCGTGGTCAGCGGGCATGAACGCGGGCTTAAAAGGCAGCCGGTGGAGGTCAATAACGCCCAGATCCTCACCGCCGGGACCCGGGGAGAGTATCTCGGGCAGATGGAGTTTTTCCTCAAGGAGAAACCGGACGAAACGCGCCTCTTGTCCAATTACCAGATCATAACTCTACGGGATTTCTATAAGGACCACCCCCAAACGGCCAAACTGGTGAACCAGTTCCGGGCTGACTCCAAGCCCCTGCATTTTGCGGAAAAGAAAAACGGCTCCCCAGAAAAAGATCCCTGGATGCAAAAGGGTACCTATGCCTACCCGGTCTCCGATTACATGGGTGGGGCATCCTGCCTTTCCTGCCATCAGCCGCAGCACGAGAACTGGAAAAAGACCGGCCATGCCAAGGCCTATCAAACCCTGGTCGGTGAAAAGAGAGAAAGAGACCACACCTGCCTTCCCTGCCATACCACCGGATTCGGGGAGGTTTCCGGCTTTGGGGATGTGCTGGAGAATGTCCAGTGTGAATCCTGCCATGGGCCCGGGAGGGGACATCCAGAAGATGGGAAGAAGCTTCCCCCCGTGGGCGAAAAGCAGTGCCTCCTCTGCCACAACCCGGCCAAGAGCCCCAACTTCGATTACGCCCCCTCCCTCACGAAAGTGCGCTGCCCAGCCTCGAAGTGAAGGGACCGAGTTTAAGAAATCGCTTGACTCATATTTTTTTTGCATTTATGATTAATTAATCATAAATGCATGGAGAATGAATATGCAAGAAAGGGCGGTTTATTTAAAGGCGGAAGTCCTGAAAGCTCTTGCCCAGCCCACGCGCTTGAAGATCCTGGAACTGCTCCGCCACGGGGAGAGATGTATCTGTGAAATTGTGCCGGCCATCAACGGGGAACAGTCCAATATTTCCCGGCACATTTCCACGATGCAGAAGAGCCACCTGATCACCACCCGCAAAGACGGGGTCAAGGTGATGGTGAAGGTCAAAGGCCCGGAAATCTTTGAGATATTGGACAAAGTGGGACTGCTCCTGAAGCGGGAGCTGATGGAGCAAAGAAAGGTCCTGGCGCAAATATAAAAATTGATGAGCTCGTAAAAGTCCTAAGACCATCCTTCCCGTCATTCCGGCGGAAGCCGGAATCCTGTATTTTCAAAGGTCTATAAATATCCTGGACTCCGGTTTTCACCGGAGTGAGGACTTTTCACGAGATCATCAAAATTGGGAAAAGGAAGCGCAAGAAAATGTTCTTCTGGGAATTGATTTATGCCGGTTTGCAAGCTTTACAGGATTACATCGCCCTTCATGTGATTACCTGCCTGATACCGGCTTTCCTTCTGGCCGGGGCCATGGTTACGTTTATATCCAAGGAAACCATCATTTATTACCTGGGAAGTGCCGCCAATAAACTGAGATCCTTCACCCTGGCCAGCGGGGGCAGTTTTTTCGTGGCCGCCTGCTCCTGCACGGTGATCCCCGTTTCCAGCGGCCTGTATTACGGCGGAAGCGGGATCGGGGCGGCCTTCATCATTCTCTGGGTGGCCCCGGCGGCCAACATCCTGGCCCTGGTCTATACCGGGGCTATCCTGGGGACGGAGATGGTGGTGGTCCGAGTCCTTTCAGCCCTGGCCATGGCCTTCGTGGTGGGTTGGGTCATGAGTCTCGCCTTCCGCAAGGAAGAGATCAAGAGAGTGACCGCAGTGGACATCCACCCTGGAGGGAAAAGGATCGTGGCCCGCAAGGATGTCATCCTCCTTCTCTTGATCGTAGCCGACCTTCTGGCCCCCAATTACCTTGTCCAAAAGGGGCCCTTCCTGCATAAAGTGTATGTCTGGGCTGCGGGGATGGTCATCGTCGCCCTTTATGCCTGGAAGGTCAAATCCGGTGAGGAAATGCGCCAGTGGATGACTGAGAGCTGGTGGTTTGTCCGGATCATCTTTCCCTTGTTGTTGGGAGGGGTGTTCGTCGTCGGAGTGATCGGGAAGCTTCTTCCCCAGCAGTGGATCGAGAGCTGGCTGGGCGGGTCGGGCATATTCCCTTCTTTCCTGGCCACATTGATCGGCCAGATCATGTACATGGCCACCATGACCGAAGCACCCTTCGTTCATAAGCTGATGGAAATGGGCATGGGCAAAGGGCCGGCCCTGGCCCTTCTCCTGACCGGCCCCGGGATGAGCCTCCCCAACATGCTGGCCATCCTGAAGGTCTTTGGCCTGAAAAAGGGGTTGGTTTATGTTCCCTTGATTACGATTCTGGGGACCTTGGTAGGATGGTTCACCGGGAATTTCATTTTCTGAAAACGATTTAAGCACAGAGGTCACAGAGAGCACAAAGAAAAAGATTACGCGCTATTTGGCAAAATCTTTTATTTTTTTTTGATTGATCCTTATCTGCGTGTATCCGTGTTCATCCGTGTCCCAATAAAAGCAGTGAAAAGTGATGAGTAAGGCGTGAGGTCAATCTCTACTACTGTTTTGCAAAGTCGTTAAGTTCTGTTGGGCAAAAAGCATCCCCCCCACCCTAACCCTCCCCCTCGAGGGGGGAGGGGAGGGAGGGGGGGATTCCGTTTGGGTTGCGGCTCTGCCGCGCTGTGTTCATCTGTGTCCAATACAAGATTTAGGGAGGAAAAAATGAAAAAAGTCGAAGTTTTGGGAATGGGTTGACCCAAGTGCAACCAGCTCGAGGATCGAGCCAGGCAGGCGGTCAAAGAACTCGGCATCGAGGCCGAAGTCTTGAAGATAAAAGACATCAAACAGATCAGCAGCTACGGGGTCATGATCACCCCGGCCTTGGTGGTGGATGGAACCGTGAAAGTGGCCGGGAAACTTCCCTCCGTGGAAGAGATCAAGAAAATGGTCCAGTAAGGAAATTAAAAAACCATAGGAGAAAAATGCCCGTGCGAACCCTGAAAGCCGGAACCGACAACCGGCAAAGGGGAAAATGGGGATTCCGATTGCGATGAATAGAAGGAGAAGCATAGAGTGAAACGGGTTCTCTTCATCTGCACCCATAACAGCGCCCGGAGCCAGATGGCCGAGGGCTTGGTCAATCATGACCTGGCGGGGAAGGTGCAGGCTTTCTCCGCCGGGACAGAGCCCTCTTCCGTTAATCCCCTGGTCATCGCTGCGATGAAAGAGGCGGGAATCGATATTTCCCGGCATCGATCCAAGTCGATTGACGAGTTTGCGGATGAGAGATTCGATTTTGTCATAACTCTGTGCGATCACGCGGCGGAAAGCTGCCCGGTTTTCTTCGGCGGAACGCGGAGGATGCACATGGGCTTTCCCGATCCCGCGACCGTCAAGGGCACTGAGGAGGAGAAGATCTCCTTCTTCCGGAAGTTGAGGGATCAAATCCGGGAAAAAATCATCGGCTTTTTGTCCGCCCAGGAAGGGTAGGGGCGACTCATCACGCCTCGGCGGCCTGCTCCTGCCGGCGATCGGTAAAGTTGTGTTACAATAATTCCGATGATATTGAAAAGATTCAAAGATGAGGTCATCGCTTTGAAAAAATGGTTTCCGGCAACCAAGAGTTTTTGGGGGATCCTTTCTTTCATCTTTGCCTGGTCCCTTTTTCTTTTTCCCGCCCCGCCTGCCGAATCAGGAGAGACGGAGATTCTGATTCTCCACACCAACAACGTGACCGGCTACATCCTCCCCTGCCCGACCTGAGGGGACCGGGTGCTGGGCGGTCTGGCCCGGCGGGTGGCTTGGGTGGAGAAAGTTCAAAGGGAAAATCAGCGAACCCTGGTGGTGGATTCCGGGGATCTTTTCTTCAGCTTTCGAAACGATTCCGATTCTGAGAAGGCGCTGAAGAAGGCCCAGATCATCGGCCGCGCCTACCGCCACATGGGCGCTGCGGCGGTGAACGTGGGGTGCCTGGACCTCCTGCAGGGCGTGGACTTCCTGCGGCAGGAATATTCCCAGGGACTTCCCCTCATATCTGCCAACCTTCTGGATCCTTCCACCAAATCCCCCATCTTTCCTTCCTATGTGATAAAGGAAGTGGGGGGGGTGCGGATCGCTTTCGTCGGGCTTTTGCCGCCCGAATCAGGACCGGAGATCAGCCCGGCCATCCAGCGGGCCAATGAAGGAAGGATCCTGATCGCCGACCCGATCGATGCGGCCAGGGAGACCCTGGGGAAAATCAAGGGAAAAGCCGACCTGGCCATTATTATTTCCGACCTGGGCCTTTACAAGGACCAGAGGGTGGCCAAAGAGCTACCGGGGATTCACTTCATCCTGGGAGGTCATGAAGGACGCTTTACCCGGAGAGCCGTTCGGGCCGGAATGACCCACATTTTTCAGTCTTCCCGCAAAGGGATGTATGTGGGCCGGCTGCAGTTGACCCTGGAAGACCCATCCAAGCCCTTCCGGGACGCCGGAGAGGTCCAGTACCTTCAGGAAAGGATCGACGGCCTCGACCTTTATATTCGCGGCCTGGAGACAGCCAGGAAGAGGCAACCCGATAAGGTCAACCCCCACCGTGAGCGGTCAATCCGCGAGATCACCCGTCAAAGAACTGCCCTCCAGGAAGAACTGAAACGGGCGAAAGAGGCCGGGATCCAGGGGAACCACTTCCTTTTCAAGTTGCAAACTATGGAGAAGGCTCTTCCCGAGGATGAAGAAGTGAAGGGGTGGATCAGCGCGGCGGGGGTCGATAAGGATTGAGGAAGAAATCGATAAACCCTGCTGGGGGCAATTCGATGAATCGTTCCGGCTTTTCATGGACAAATCCTCACATTCCTGCTAATCTGGGTTAAGATTCGTTGATGTATTGTCAGGGATGCCGATCTTATCGATCCGCAATTTCTTAACTCCCGAACCAGGCTTATGATTTTGATAATCCGACAGCCTCAGGGCAAGGGTGAGGGGGAGATTTTATCCGTGAGGATGAGAGGAATCGTTGAATGAAAAAGCATTGGAAATGGATCATTCCGGTCTTGGCGGTGGTGGTTGGAGTCATCCTATTCGGTTATCTGAAATTTTTCACCTGGAACCCGGAGCGCCAAGTCCTGGCCATGGTCAACGACCGGAAGATCACCGTTGCCCAGTTCGACCGGGAGCTGAGAAAAATCCCCGCGCCCTTCCAGGAAGTATTCCGGGAAGAGCCCAGGCAATATCTCGACCAGGTCATCACCAAGGAAGTCGTCCTGCAGGAAGCGAAGAGATTGGGGGTGAAGGCCGATCCTGAGGCCAGGGGGGAAGACATTGACCTGTCCATCATGCAGAACCTGGTGAAGAAGGAAGTCCTGGACAAGATCCAGGTCGACCCCAAGGAGGTGGCCGAAGTCTACAAGCAGCACAAGGACCAGATGGGAAAGAAGTCCCTGGCCGAGGCGACCCCGATGATCGAGGAGGCCATCCGGGAGCTCAAGGGGAAGGAAAAGGTCGAGGAATACCTGGCTTCTTTAAGGAATAAGGCGAAAATCGACATCAATGAGAGCCGCCTGAAGGATTTAACCGCCCTCCCGCCCCCCACCAACACCAATGAGGAATTTCAGCAGGCGATCAAGAGCGGGAAGCCGCTTCTGGTGGACTTCGGCGCCAATTCCTGCATGCCCTGCCGACAGCTTCGACCGATTTTGAAAGAGATCGAAAAAGAGCTTGCCGAGAAGGCCAGAATTCTCATCATCGACGTGTACGAATACAAAGACCTCGCCCGGGAATACCGGGTCCAACTCATTCCTACCCTGATCTTTTTTGACAAGACGGGCAAGGAAATGTACCGCCATGTGGGCGCCTGGGACAAGGATTCCATCGTGGAAAAGCTGAAAGAAGCCGGAGCGGCCTAGCAATCTGCAAGGATGCTCCCCAGGACTCGGTACAGGGAAAGTTCGGCCTTCTATAGCTTCAAGGTAGAGCTGATAAAAGTTTAAGAATTTTGGGGGCCTCAACCCCCTAAAGCCTGCCAGGAAGAGTAAGCTTGGGGTTTTCTTTTCGGGGGTGGAAGGGAAAGGCCAAAATCCAGCCCGATTCCCTTGGAGAGTCGGAAATAGCCTTGACAAATTTCTCTTTTGCTATTATTTTAAGGTTGTTTTTGAGAGGGTAACCGAGCTCCAGAGGGACTGCCAAGAGTTATAATTCACTACACCCTCAAAAAGATTACCGGAATTAAATTTAAAAAAATTGGAGGAGGACGAACATGCGTCGGGGAAGCATTGGGCTGAAATCGGTTTTGATTTTCTCTATCCTTATTCTATTGTCATTGTCGATCGGCGGGACGGCGACGGCCCAGTCGGACAAGGATAAAGATGTTATCCCTCGTCCAGAGAGGGGAATCGCCATTTACACCGAATATTCCGGGGTCATCGTACCTCCGGGCGAATCCGTGCGCATGGATCTTACCGCGGAGAATAAGGGAAAAAGGGACGAGAATATTTCCATGAAAATCAGCCAGGTTCCCAAGGGCTGGAGGGCTTCCCTCAAGGCCCCCAATTTCATTGTCGCTGCTGTTCCGGTGCCGGCCACCAAGGCCCGGACCCTGACCTTCCTGGCCGAGCCGGATAAGAAGGTCAAGCCCGGAGAGTACCATTTCCAGATCGACGCTCAGACCGAGGACGGGAGGTTTACCTCCACCCAGAAGATCAACGTGACCGTGCGCGAAAGGACAGCGATGGGGGAAGACTTCACCGTAACCACCTCCTACCCCGTCCTCAAGGGGCAGACGGACGCCAAGTTCGAATTCTCCCTGGAAGTCAACAACAAGAGTGAAGCGGATCGGAACTTCAACCTCTCCGCCCAGGCCCCGGCCAAATGGGAGGTCAGCTTCAAGCCGGCCTACGAGCAGAAGCAGATCTCCAGCTTCCGGATCAAAGGCGGCTCCAGCCAGAACGTGGCCGTGGAAGTGACCCCGCCCAGGGATGCCAAGGCGGGTTCCTTCCCCATCGTCGTCGGGATTACTTCGGGGGATAAGAAACAGGATGTGAAGCTGACGGTCATTCTCACGGGAATCTATAAGCTCGATGCCGGGACTCCCACCGGCCTTCTGTCTCTGGAGGCTCTCGCCGGCAAGGCGGCCCAGATGTCGCTTTTTGTGAAGAACACCGGCTCGGCGGTGAACAAGAATATCAGTTTCAGCTCTTTCAAGCCGGAGAACTGGAAGGTGGAGTTCAAGCCGGAGAAGATCGACGCCCTCGAACCGGATGCCATGAAGCAGGTCGAGGTAATCATTACTCCAGCGGGTCAGGCCCTGGTGGGTGATTATTCGGTGGGTCTTTCCGTCGACGGGGAGAAAGGCAGCAGCAAAACAGTGGAAATGAGGGTGTCGGTAAAAACTTCCGCCGCCTGGGGATGGATCGGAATCATCATCATCGTGCTGGTCATTGCCGGGCTGGGCGCGCTGTTCCTGTGGCTGGGGAGGAGATAACGTGAACGGACAGACGATCATCGAGACCCAGGACCTGACCAAGGTATACGGGGAACAGACGGCCGTAAACGCCCTGACCCTCAAGATCAACGAGGGAGAAGTTTTCGGGTTTCTGGGGCCGAACGGAGCCGGCAAGACCACCACGCTCCTCATGTTGCTGGGCCTGAGCGAGCCCACTTCGGGGAGAGCCTGGGTATGCGGCTTCGACCCCACCCGGGAGGCGTTGAAAGTCAAGCGGGTGGTGGGCTATCTTCCCGAAAACGTGGGTTTCTATGACGACATGAATGCGGTCCAGAACCTCCTGTTCATCAGCCGGTTGAACGGAATTCCGGACGAAGAGGCCCTGGTCAAAATCGAAGAGCTGCTGAACCTGGTGGACCTGAAACCGGAGCCGAAGAAGAAGGTGGGGGAGTTCTCCCGGGGCATGCGGCAGCGCCTGGGGATTGCGGAAGTCCTGCTGAAAAATCCCCAGGTGGTCTTTCTCGATGAACCGACCCTGGGCTTGGACCCCGACGGGTCGCTCCAGATGCTGAATCTGATCCAGTCTCTGAGCCGGGACAAGAAAATCACCGTCTTCTTGTCCTCCCATCTCCTGGACCAGGTCCAGAAGATCTCCTCCCGGATCGGGATCATGCTCAAAGGGAACATGGTCGCCGTGGGCCGGATCGAGGACCTGGCCAAAGAAAAGCTTGGACTCGAGGAAGGGCAGTACACATTGGAAGAGCTTTACATGAAGTATTTCAAGGAGGGGCAATCGTGAAAGGAATGATCACCATCTGCCGCAAAGAGCTGGCCGACCACTTCAGCAGCACCCGGTTTACCCTCCTCTTCTACCTGATCCTCATGGTGAGCATGGTCATCGCCTTCATGGTGGGGACCGGGCTGAAGGAAGAACTCAAGGATGTGGCCAAGCCCACTTTCGTATTTCTCATGCTCTTCACTTCCCCGGGGAAGTTCCTTTCCCTGATCCAGTTCATTTCCATCTTCGGACCCATCATCGGGATCGTCCTGGGCTTCGACGCGGTGAACCGGGAGCGAAGCACCCGGACGCTGAGCAAGCTGGCCTCCCAGCCCATCTTCCGTGACTACATCATCAACGGAAAGTTTCTGGCCGGCCTGGTCACCATTGTGGTCATGATGGTAGCCATTGTTCTCATGATCTCGGGCTTGGGACTGCTGCTCATCGGGGTGGTACCCGGCCCGGAGGAGGTCTACCGGCTGCTCATCTACCTGTTAATCAGCATCTTCTACATCGGCTTCTGGCTGGGCATTTCCATCCTCTTCTCGGTAAGCTTCCGGAGCATGGCCACTTCAGCCCTGGCGGCCATCGCCTGTTGGATCTTTTTCTTCTTCTTTGTGCCCATGGGGGCGGGAGTGATGGCCGACATGATTGCTCCCTTCGACCCATCGCAGGCCTCGCAGGCCCCCGAATTGGTCGTCAAGAACGAGCAGACCCGCAAAGCCATTTCCCTGGTCTCTCCCATGACCCTCTACAGCGAATCCACGACCATCATCCTGGACCCCCTGCGGAAGACGACCCAGTCGCTCATCCTCATGGGGCCCTTCGAAAGGCTTTCCATCTCCCGTTTCCAGAACCCTCTCACCCTGTCGGAGAGCGTCCATATCGTCTTCCCCCACCTCATCACCCTTGTCGCCATTACCCTGGTCTGCTTCGCCATCTCCTACGCGATCTTCATGCGCCAGGAGATCCGGTCGACTTAGATTAGGTTTCAGGTTGCAGGTTTCAGGTTGCAGGCTCAAAAACCCCCTCTCCTTTTCCGGAGGGGGTTTTTTTATTCCTGTTTTATCTGTGTTTATCCGCGTCCCCCCCACCTTCCCCCTCCCCCTCGAGGGGGGAGGGTAGGGAGGGGGTGATCTTCTTTGGTTGCGGCGCAGCCGCGCTAAGTTCACCTGTATCCCCATCAGTTTTTTGTTTTGGGGTGTTCCGACGGGATTTGGGTAAAAGCCGAGGGGTTACTCGGAAGGTTCAAGGGGTATAATCCGGAACTGGGAAACGTCCACCAGCCCTTTGTCGGTCAGCTTCAGTTCGGGAATCACGGGAAGGGCCAGGAAGGAGAGAGTCAGAAAGGGGTTGGCCAAAGGGCAGCCTAGGTCTCTGGCTGCCTCTTTTAATTTTTCCATCCGCGAAGCCACGGTCTCGGCTGGCTCCAGGGACATGAGGCCGGCTACGGGCAGGGGGAGGGAAGATTTTACGTCGCCTCCCTGTACCACCACAAGCCCTCCCTGCATCCGTACGATCTCTTCCACCGCGTGCTGCATTTCCTGATCGTTCACCCCCACAACGATTAAATTGTGAGAGTCGTGGGCCACGGAGCTGGCCAGGGCGCCGGCTTTTAGCTCGAACCCCTTCACCAGCCCCAGGCCCATTTGCCCGGAGCCCTTGTGCCTTTCGATGACTGCCAACTTCAGAATATCGGCTTCCGGGTCGGAGACGACCATGCCGGTTGGATCCTTTTTGACCGGCAGGGATCGCTTCTGGGTGATGATTTGATCGGCGACAATCCTGATCACCCAGGCCCGGTCCGCCTTAAGGGAAAGATGGAAAGATGAGGCATCGAGAGATTTAATTTTGACCGAATGGAGAACTTGGTGGCCGAACCCGGCATGGAAAAGGGGATAGGCTTTTCCTTCCCGGGCCACGACTTTTCCGTTTTTGACTGTCAAGGCCGTTTGAAATCCCTTTAACTCAGGGACGGCAATCAGGTCTGCCCTTTTTCCCGGAGCAATGACTCCCCGGTCCTTCAACCCGAATCTCTCGGCGGCATGGAGAGTCGCCATCTGGAGGGCGGTCAGCGGATTCAGTCCCAGGGAAATAGCCCGGCGCACGGCATGGTCTAATTCTCCATTCGGCAAGAGATCCCCGGCCTCCAGGTCGTCCAAGACCAGGAGGCACCGGCGGGAGTTTTGGGGCGTGACTGCCGGAAGCAGGTCTTTCAGGTTCCTGGCGGCAGTGCCCTCCCGGATCATCAGCCACATGCCCAGGCGCAGCTTTTCTTCGGCTTCCTCTCTCTTTATGCATTCGTGATCGGATTCGATTCCGGCCGCCAGGTAGGCGTTCAGGCCTTTGCCGGAAAGGATGGGAGCGTGCCCGTCGATGGGCTTTTTTCCCCGCCGGGCCATAATGATTTTGCTCAGCACCTCCGGATCCTTTCCGAGGACCCCCGGAAAATTCATCATCTCCCCCAGGCCCAAAACCCGTTCATGTTCCAGGAGCTTTTGGATCTCCCTGGAGGAGAGGGCGGCGCCCGCAGTTTCCAGCGGGGTGGAGGGTACACAGGAAGGGGCCATGAAGAAAAAATCAAGGGGTAGCGCCTCGCTGGCCTCGAGCAGGGCCTGAATCCCGGTTGTTCCCAGGACGTTGGCGATCTCGTGGGGGTCCAGAATGGCCGTGGTGGTCCCGTGGGCAATAGCGAGGCGGGCGTACTCGGCCGGAGTCAGGAGGGAACTTTCGAGATGAAGATGTCCGTTGATCAGTCCGGGACAGAGAATAAGCCCCGATAGATTTAGAGTCTCTATCCCCTCGGTATATTCCTGGCCGACCCCCGCGATCCATTCCCCGGCGACGGCCACGTTGGCCGGATAAACCTCGCCGGTCAGGACGTTGGCGATCCTCGCCCCCTTCAGCAAGAGGTCAGCCGCCACTTCTCCCTTGGCTACGTCAATCAGGTGGGTCAAAGGATCCATAAATTCAAAAGGGTTAACTCTCGCAGGGCTCACAGAGATCGCAGAGAACTAGACAAAAATAGATGAGCATTTTCTTTAGTATTCATTGATAAAATCCTCTGCGGCCTCTGCGTGCTCTGCGAGAGAAAAAGTCTTTAGGATTTTAGCTCTACCGTGATTTCCGGCTTATTCATGATCGTCTCAGTAACAAAACAGGCATGGCCCATACGCAAAAGGCCTTTCTTCTCTGCTTCGGGAATCTCATGGGGGTAATGGATTTCTACTGTGATCGTGCCGACGCGCCAGGGATCTTTGACCACTGTCCAGTCCAAAAAGACCTTCATCCCGTCCGTCGGCAGCTTGTGCCGATTGCAAAACCTTACCACATAATAGCCGATGCATATCCCGATGGAGGCGATGAAAAGCTCGGTGGGGGTCACGGCCTTGTCGCTTCCTCCGTCTTTCTCGGGTTGGTCCGCCAAAACCTCATGGCCCCTGCAGATGGCTTTAAATAAATAACCTTTTTCCAGATTGACTTCCATTTTCATAAAAAAATCTCCTCGGTTTTTAAGTTAAATTAAACTGTTTTGGTCTATTGTACCGCGACCTTTGCCTTAAACCTAGCCTTGATCTTAACCTTAGCCTTAGCCTCAACCTTAACCTTTTCACTCCGCATTCCGTATTGCTTAGCGTTATTTTTTTGCCTATACCCCACACCCTACACCCCACACCCTGTGCCTCCTGCACCCAGCACCCTGCCCCCTGTTTTCATCGGCTTAGCGCCATCGACAAGGCCGTGGTCAGCTTTACGGTATCCTCGTCTGCCTTCCGCAGCCGGGAGCAGAGAAGCTGGGCGATATTCCGGGTGATCTTGTACCCGATGCGGGTGTTTTCCGCGGCCATTTTTAGAAAATCAGCCTTGGAAATCTCCAAGAGCAGGCAATCGGTCAAGGCAATGACGGTGGCCGTTCTCTGGCTCTGCTCAAAAAGGGCGACCTCACCGAAGATGGCGTGGTCTTCGGCCGAGAGTTTGGTCAGGACCTTTTCCCGGTCCCTTGAATTTTCCTGCCCTTTGATCATGACCAGGCTCTTGGAGATTTCCACCATTCCTTCTACCATGATGTACATCGTCTCGCCGGTCTGTCCTTCGGTGAGGATCGGCTGGCCCTTGGGGAAGCGGACCCGGCGGGCGATCTTCAGGAACTGGCCGAGCTCCTCTTCGTTTAGATCCTGGAGAATGGGGATTTTCTTCAGAAAGGCGATCTCTTCCATGGCTTTTTTCCTCTCAAGGACGGTTTCGGGCGATGACCACGGCCGAGTGCTCCCGGGTGAGAACGGCGTCGTCCGGCGGGTTCAGGGTTACCAGGACACGGTCCTTTCTACCCGGGAGGTCCTTTTCCGCTTCCTCGAACTTCCGCTTGATGAATTGGTCGATGGCTGATAAGTCGTCGGTGAGAATATCGCCCAGAACCAAACCCTTTTGTTCGCTTAGAAGGGCGATGAGCAGGGCCTGGGAATTTTCCTTGAGGTAGGCCGACAACTCGGAGACGGGCTTTCCCACAAAGCGCTCCGGGATCTCCAACTTCCACAGCTTGTTCTCCTCATGAGAGGAGAGAAGGCTGGAGATGACCCGGGGCAACCCCGGGGAAGCGCTGGCGCTGGCCAGCAGAGTTCCGATGTGCTCGCCCCGCAAAACAATCTCATCCACGTTGGCCCGGTTCAAATGTTGCTTATTTTCCGGGTTTAGAAGTTCGGCGCAGGTCTTCACCTCCGGGGCCATGGACTTGATGGCCAGGGTGGCCAGGATG
Organism: Deltaproteobacteria bacterium SM23_61; assembly: GCA_001304105.1. GTDB lineage: Bacteria > Desulfobacterota > SM23-61 > SM23-61 > SM23-61 > SM23-61. The sequence goes on along the minus strand of LJUR01000002.1, from coordinate 40,742 downwards.
GTCCGTTCGTCGGCTTTCTCCAGGGATCGCTGTCCCGATGTGTCCGCCAGGAGAATGGCTGAACGGGCCTGGAAAATATTCGTCCGCGCGAGGACATCCTCCCGGGTGAAGTCTCCCCGGAGAAACCGGAAGTCCTGGTCCCGGTATTTGTACTTCAGGGACTCCACTTCATCCTCCGAGAGCTCGTTGACCAGGACCAGGGGGATTTTTTTCACGGCCATGGACCGGAGGAGCCCTTCGATGACTTCCTCGGCGTGGGTGTTCCAGCCGCAGAGAACGATGTGGTCTTTGCTTTTAACCGTTTCCAAGCCTTTTCCCTCCCGGATCTTTTTTTCCACAAAGACGGAAGCAACGGTGGCGGTAACCATGGAGAACAGAAGGAGGCCGGATAGAACTAAGATGATGGCCACGAACCGGCCGGCCGGCGTGGTGGGGACGATGTCCCCATAACCCGCGGTGGTCATGGAGATGACCGCCCAGTAAACGGCATCAAAAAAATTGGCGACCCCCTTGTTGACCCTGGATTCAAGGAAATGGAGGGTGACGGCGCCCCCCAGGAGGATGAAGAGGGTAGCCCCCAGGATGGAAAAGAACCTTTCCCGTTTGAGGATAAAAAAGAAAGTGCGCAGCCATGAAGGTTTGCTTTTTTTGGGCATGGGTGCAAATGGAGGATGGAAATTTTCCCTGTTTCTCCCGAAAATCAGCCCATTCTACCAAATAATGGAAGGATTTCAAGGAGATTGTTTGATAAAAAAAAGAGGGCAGGGTGCTGGGTGCGGGGTGCTGGAGAGACTCCCTCTCCCCTCAAAAAACCTCTAGACATTTTCCCACTTTTTTTGTATCCTGAATTTGTTTTCACTCACTTTCGCTGACTTTAGTCACTCCCTTTTATGGGCGGTTAGCTCAGTTGGTTAGAGCGCCGGTCTCACATACCGGAGGTCGGAGGTTCAATTCCTCTACCGCCTACCAAACATTACAAGGGGTTAGAAGGCATTTTCCAGGCTTCTAACCCCTTTTTTAATGGTTTTTCTAACGGATTTCTAACGGAATTTGGAAAATGAGCAAAAAAATCGAAAAGGAGGAAAGGTAAATGAAAGTAGTTGCCTTCAACGGAAGCCCGAGAAAGGATGGCAATACTTTGATTCTCATCAATGGTGTTTTCAACGAACTCGAAAAAGAAGGCATCGGAACCGAATTGGTGCAACTTTCGGAAAAGGAAATCCGGGGCTGCATCGCCTGTTATAAGTGTATTGAAAATAAGGACCAGCGCTGCGCCGTAAAGAATGACGCAGCGAATGAGTATATCGAGAAAATGCTCGGGGCAGAGGGGATTATCCTGGGGTCGCCCGTTTATTTTAATGATGTTACGCCTGAAATGAAGGCCCTCATTGATCGCACCGGTTATGTTTCTAGGGCCAATGGCAGGATGTTTAAGAACAAGGTCGGCGCTGCGGTAGCTGCCGTGCGTCGCTCAGGTGCAGTTCATACTATTGACAGCATGAACCATTTTTTCCTTAGTGGAGAAATGATTCTTGTTGGTCGGGCGATGGGAATGGGGAGGGAGAGGGGAGAAGTAGAAAAAGATGAAGAGGGTATGCGGCTTGTAAAAACGCTCGGGCAAAGGATGGCCTGGTTACTCAAAAAAATACATGGGTAATTGCGGCATTGAATCGGGGTTGCCAAGGTCAGGGAAGAATAGCATATCCTGAAAAATGAGGAGGGAGCGGTCTTCATTAATCCTCACCGTAAGGCCGTTTTCAATCCTTGGCTTAGAAGAAAATGGATTTAACGAAGCCCAAAAATTGTCTAAAAGATCCGTGGATGGAGAATCACACGCATAACGGAAGGCTGACCTATTCGATTTTCCGCTCTATCACGACCTCGTGGTCATCAATAAACTCCAGGGTAAACTCCTGCTCCAAAGAGCCGTCCTTGTAAAGAGAGACAATCAGAGGACCCACTTTGTCCTCAAGGTCCTCATGATCGCTATCCAAAATTTCCGCTGAGGTAACATCCCTGCCGTCAAGCCGGACCTTGTATCCTTGCTCCTCCAGCTCCCCGCAGATTATGCTCAATTCGCTATTCTCTTGATCCTCATGCAGCGCATCAAATATTTTCTGAACGTTCATTCGCACTCTCCCTGGAAAATTAAAATACTCATTATGAATACCATAGAATCCTTGCGGCAACAAGGTAGATTTCTCTCCGAAGATGCCGATTGCCTTTCTCAAGGGGTTACAGATTTTGGGCTGTAACCTCTTTTTAGTAGAATCCCCCCTTAAGATCCGGCGAGTAAGGAGGGGGAAATGCCAGCTTCTCAGGATATCGAACACACCTTTCAAATCCGGAAAGAAGGGGATCAATTTGTCGCCCATGCCATGCCCTTGGATGTCATGAGCTCCGGGAAGACACCCGATGAAGCCCGGAAAGCCCTGGACGAAGCGGTTCATCTTTTCCTGGTCACCGCTGTTGATATGGGCCCCTTGGAAGGAATCCTCCAGGCCGGCCAGAAAATTCTTAAGCTTGGTGTTTTCAGGATTCAACGGGGTCAAGCTGCTGGCGCAAAAAAATAGCTCCCCATCATGGGTGTTTTAAGGGATCTGATCTCAACGAGACGAGGCTACATGAAACTGAGAACTTGGTTGGATTGATCTCAGCAAAGGAGCCGATATTTTCACGATCGCCACTCTTTCCAAATGACCTTCAGCTGCTTGGAACGGGACGGGTGGCGCAGCTTGCGTAACGCCTTGGCCTCAATTTGCCGGATGCGCTCCCGGGTGACGTCAAAGACCTTTCCTACCTCCTCAAGAGTATGACCGCCTTTCTCGTCGATCCCAAAACGCATTTTCAAGATTTTTTCTTCCCTAGGTGTTAAAGTAGGTAGAATTTTACGAGTTTGCTCCGTGAGGTCTAGATGGGCTGTTGCCTCTGCGGGAGAGACTCTGCTCTTATCCTCAATAAAATCCATCAGACCGCTGTCCCCTTCCTCCGAGATGGGAGTCTCCAGGGATATCGGTTGCCTCGCAATAGTGACAACCTTGCGCACCTCTTCCGAGGAAATACCCATATGCCCGCCAATCTCTTCGAATGTAGGCTCTTTTCCCAGCCTTTGGACGAGGTAACGCGAGGCTTGATGCAGCTTGTTGATCTTTTCAATCATGTGCACGGGGACACGAATCGTCCGTGCTTGATCCGCAATCGACCGGGAGACTGCCTGGCGAATCCACCAGGTGGCGTACGTACTGAACCTATAACCGCGTTTATAGTCAAATTTGTCTACAGCATTCATCAGCCCAATGTTTCCCTCCTGGATCAGATCCAGGAAGTGCAGGCCCCGATTCACATACCTTTTGGCGATGGAAACGACCAGACGCAGATTGGCTTCGATTAGCGCATTTTTGGCTAACTCGGCCTTTGTCTCACCGCTTTCTATGACGCGAATGGTTTGCTTTAATTCCTCGACGGACAGATTGGATTCCTCCTCCACAAGGCGAATCTTATGCTTGGCATTTTTAATCACCCGGCGGTACTCCTCTTGCTCCTCCTTGCTCAGCCTCGACTTGCTTATCCTCGCACGTAACCCTTGGGGCTTCTTCATCATCTGGAGGAAGTCTTGAAATTGACCCAAAGGTATCTTACACCGATCCTGGACTTTTTGGATCTCATTTTCGGCTTTCTTCACCTTCTCGGCTAGCCCTTTAAGTTTTTGGGTAATTTTATCGACATACTTTGTCCGCCCATTCAGATCTTCCAGCGACGAAACAATCTTTCCTTTGTATCTCCTCTGCTGCCTATTCAGCCGAACCAGATTGGACTCCGAGATTTGCCCTTTATCGAGTTTTTCTTGAACCTGCCGATATCGCTCATCTAGCTTCTTGATCCGGTCGATTAGGGAAAGGGTAGGCGGCACATTGAAATCTTCTTGAACAAAATAATTTTCCTCCGATCCCTGGAATTCGTTGGCCCATAGTTTCTTCGACCTGAAGCGCTTGCCAAGCTGAACGATCTCCTTGATGGCCAAAGGGGAAGATAGGACCGCGTCGATCACTTCCTTTTCCCCCTCTTCGATCCTTTTGGCGATCTCTATCTCCTCTTCGCGCGCCAGCAGAGGAACAGAACTCATCGCGCGCAAGTACATAAGCACGGGATTGACCGCCTTTCTTACGTCCTCGGTTGCTAGTTCCGGTTGTTCCTCGGAATCGATGGGTTCCACCTTCATTTGCTCCTCCAACCTTTGGGCCGCATCAACTACCTCAGTCCCTATTTCCTCACGCATAGTCATCAGATCACCGATCTTTCAGGAATACAAAAATTAGCCATTTACTTTTCAAAAAATACCCTGACAAGCGTTGCGATTTGCCCTATAATTTAATAGAGAATAGAAATAGAACCAGAGCCAAGATATAAAAAAGGGATATAATAGCCAAAAGGGGAGCAATCTTGGACCAGGAGAAAAGGAGGAGTTGAGCATGGAACGGGAAAGGAATACGAATAAATTTGGCCAACAATTTAGAACCCCCATTATTGAAGCTGTTTGGGGAAAAGCTCACCCCATAGCTGGATCTAATCCCGAAAAATTCAGGAAAGATGCTTGCGGTGCCGTGATGGTTAAATCTTCCTTTGGCAAGGATAGCCAATTCGGTTGGGAAGTTGATCATATTTTGCCGATTTCCAAGGGAGGAAAAGATGAGCTCCAGAACCTTCAACCCCTCCACTGGAAAAACAATGAAGGGAAGGCTGATGATTATCCGAATTGGGTTTGCGTTATAAAGGAAAATTAGTTTAGACCTATATTTTATCAAGAATTGAAAAGAAATCATCCTTTCCTCAAGGGCATGACCAACCGAAGAGACCTTGGGCGAGACTGTATTGTCGGAAGGTTTTTAGAAGATAGAAAAGGACATCCCAAAACCGAGATGTCCTTTTCATTAGGCTTGATCCCGAATAATTAAATGACCTGGACGTTTTTAGCCTTGGGGCCTTTGGTTGTCTCTTCGACCTCAAAACTTACCCGCTGGCCTTCCGACAGGGTCTTGAAGCCTTCACTGGTTATGGCGGTATAATGGACAAAAAGGTCCTTTCCGCCATCCTGCTCGATGAAACCAAAGCCCTTCTTCTCGTTGAACCACTTCACTTTTCCTTCTGGCACAAAAACAACCTCCGCTTATGCTTTTTGTATACTTTTTTTACGAATGGTTATCTCCAAGCGCAGAGATGAGAATTCCCCCTGCTTCCTTATTTCTTCCCCGGTACAATCGCCTCTTTAGCCGCCTTCGCCACTCGCATCTTCACCACGGTCTTGGCGGGAATCTTAATCGTTGCTCCCGTAGCCGGATTACGCCCCATACGCGCTTTCCTCTTGACCAGGACAAGTTTTCCAATTCCAGGAAGGGTAAAGGATCCCGCCTTCTTGGTTTCGGAAACCGCCAAGGCTGCCACCTCATCAATGATTCCAGCTGCTGCCTTCTTGGAAAGCTCGAACTTGCCCGCAAAATGGGAAACGATCAGAGATTTGGTCATGGGTTTTTTAGCCACTTTGGGCCTCCTGTTTGGATGGATTATAAAGCTGGATAGTGAGAGTATATTGGAAAAGAAGTTGCGAATCAAGAGGAAAGATTCGCCAGGCGCTTTTGAGAACGGAAGAATAGATTTGCTGTGGATGAACGGTCAGGGGTGGTTCATGGAACGTCTTGAAAAGAATCTTGAATTTGTATATGATCAAACCGCCTTCCAGCAAAAAGGTCCATTGAAGGAGAGGGTGGGAATCCTGGATTATTGTTGAGTACGCCGCGCCAATCGGTTATAATATCACTCAAAAACGCGAGGAGAGTGGACGATGGGAAAATGGAAAGGCATCATGATTTCTGGATTCTTGGAAATACCGGTTACCGTAAACTATAATCCCCCTTCCGTTGGATTGCGCGAATGGTCTGGTAGTGGCATAACAGAGAAGTATTGGCCTATGAACCAGCATCAGTTTGAAACAAACATCGGAACAGTGGTGATTGTGAATGAAGCTATCCGATCGGGCAGCAGACATTACATCGATTTCAAAGGAATTGGAAAACCGAAGGGGCCATTAGCAGAAGCCATGGGCTGAATGAAAGGAAGTCACAAAAAGCCGGCAGGCGCTTTTCAGCGGGTTCAACAGTTTTCCGGTGCTGCCGGTGCCCTAATGGTGTCAAACACAGACTGCGTTTAAAGACTCAGGGGAGGCTTTCAGCGTCCATGCGGTGGACATAAGCCTTTTAACCATAAGTAAAAATAACCCCTTATCATCTTGATATTGTCAATTCCTCTACCGCCTACCAGTCATAACAAGGGGTTGCAAGTTAATTCTTGCAGCCCTTTTTTATTGGTGTCATGGTTTTGAGAGGGGGTGGAAAAGGTCTAGCGGTATGGGCAATCGGATCAAGTACTTCCTGAACTCGTGGGTCAACATAATTTCCCGGAAGGTGTAGATTCCGGTCAGTAACCGAGGGTTGGAGATACTTTTCATTCCTTGAATCCTGGGCAAGTGCAGACAGTGGCACATACTTATAACCTTAAACAAGCCTGGGCATGCCCCCACTTGTTGTAGTTTCCATTTGGTGTTCGGTTCTGAGATTCAAGCTTCAACGCAAACCAAAAGGCCAAAAGTCTCAGAAACCCTTGACACACGATTACCTTTTTGGTATTTTCAACCCACCCAAAATCGAGTTCTTATCAACTTGGGGTCTGTTGAGTTGAATCCCTCGGGAGGAATGCACGCATGAGCATCGAACGCAAGAAAGTTGGCCCACGCCTGAGCCAGGCCGTCGTCCACGGCGACACTGTCTATACCGCCGGCGTCGTCGCCGAGCACCCGACCCCGGATGCCGCGGCGCAGACCGGCCAGATCCTTGACCAGATAGACAAACTATTGGCGGATTGTGGCAGCGACAAGTCGAAGCTGCTGATGGCCACCATCTGGCTGGCCGACATCCGCTACTTCGAGGAGATAAATTCGGTGTGGGACAAGTGGGTCGTGCCGGGGCAGACGCCGGCGAGGGCGTGTGTCGAGGCGCGGCTCGCGCACCCCAAGTATCTGGTCGAGATCCGCGTCGTCGCGGCACGCTGACCGCGCAGAGCTTCCCCTCCCCTCGCTGCCCCCGCGGCGAGGGTGAGTAAAGGGGGCAGTCCATGAAAAGAGGAATAATTCCTTCTCGGAACGGGATATTCCTAAATTCATGGACTGACCCCTTTTCCTATTTTTGATTTGGAATTTGTGATATTAATTGCCCTGATGAATGAGATTGTAGTTCAAATGAGCCATCTCAAAAGGGTCAATGACACTTAAACGGGAGGGGGCCGTATTCGGCTCCGGATAGCCTAACATTTTTGATTTCTCCTTTCCTCAATATCATTAGGACGGATATCCAAGGGCTGCCCGGAACGAGTCATTTCAATCATAGCGAGCCCGCAGGGTTTTCCCAAAGAGCGGGTGACGGAAGATAAAGTATGAGCAGTATTCTTGCTGCGGAAACAGTGTTGGGCACCAAGAGAATAGAGGATGGATTCATCCAGGGGGCTATAGATTTGCATGCCCACGGATATCCGGAAGTCAGCTTGGAGTTCAAGGGGCGAGTCACAGACCCAGAATGGGCGGAAGCGGCGCTGAAATTGAGAATGGGTGGATTCGTAATAAAGAGCCATCTATGGCCCACGATGGAGCGGGCCTATGCATTACAGATAGAATTCCCCGCAGTGAAAATTTTCGGAAGCCTAACCCTTAACCCCCCTGTCGGTGGGTTAAGCCCCTGGGCGGTCGAGTCAGCCGTTCAACTGGGGGCCAAGGTCCTCTGGTTCCCGACTTGGGGGGCCAGGTTTGATATCGAACACCATGGGGGGAAATATTTTCGCAGGCACCTTCCTTTTTACCAGGAACTGACGCCTGAAAAAGGCATTATTTTGGTCAACCCGTCAGGAACTCTGAAAAAGGAAGTTCAGGAGATTATTGGAATCGCCCAAAAGGCCGACCTGATTGTGGGAACGGGTCATATTTCGCCCGGGGAGACTCTGAAGCTTGCGGAATATTGCAAGTCTGTTGGATTCAAGAAGTTAATTTTTACTCATCCCCTAACCCTTGGGGCTTCCCTACAGGAAATTGAACAGGTTGCAGGAATGGGATTTTATATTGAGCTCACCTGTCTCCATATCCTTCTCCAAGTAGTAAAAGTTTCCCAATTCATTGAGGTAATCAGAAAGATTGGAGATCATCGATGTGTCTTGGCCACTGATGCTTTTTTCAGTTGGACACCCCCTGCCCCTGAGATGTTGCGACTCTTTGCGGGCCTCCTTCATTATCATGGGCTGGACCCGGAGGCGATTCGGCAGATGGTTTATCAGAATCCCAGAGAATTGCTCGGTTTAAATGAATGATGATTTGTTGCATTTGGATGCGTGATTTCTACCAATAATCCTTAGCCTTCAGGACTTTCCCAAACTGTAGGCTTGGTGGAGCCTTCATCCCCATTCATCAGGTCTACGCCCGGAATATAAAGGGATCTCTTTAGGATAGAACCCCGTAGGCATCTCCAGGGGATGGGACCGGAGGAAAGGATTCAATCCTCAACCCTGCCACCAAGGCCCTGCCATTAGGTGCAATAGCAGGTAATTTCGTTGACAGAACGTGTAAAGACAAGCAGGGACCATTACTTCCTGTGGTGTTGTTTTAGGGATTTTCCTTCATAATGCACTACTTGAAATGGAAATTATCAATTTTGGCCATTAAATAAGGGCATCTTGGGGAGGCAATTTTCCCGTTGACTACCGATTGCCATAAGAGTATTTTTTGGTTGGTGTTATCCCTCCTGTCTGTAGCTTGGTAAACCCAAAAACAAAACCTCTAACCTTCTGAGGCACAAAATGAGAAGGAGGGGGGGTATTTCCTCGGCGGTGAACTGCCACGGCCACAAATGTGTCTTACGCTGTGCATTTCGCCCTACGGAGAAAAAGCGGGCCTCTTTCAGCGCTTCCCTAATAGAGGCCTTGTAACCCACAGACCGCTCATGCAAGAACCATTTTCATTCATCCAAGGTGCCGAGTTTCATCCATAAATAGCGTGGGATTGATTTGTTGAATGTGCATCCGAAGAGCAAGGATTATATAAAAAAGAGTCTGCTATAAAGATGAGGAATGTGAATGGATAGCTCAGGTTGGAGAAAGGGGGTAGCCATCGGGAAATGGATTCCCATTATTCTAGTGGGTGTAGTGCTTTTCCCCTGGTCAAACGTTCATGGTCAAAGTCTAAACCCCTCTTCGTTCCCATCCCTAGTTTCGTCTCTGAATATTAGTGGTCCTTTGGATTTTTGTGGTGAAGGAGTTCCGCTTGAAACACAAGAAGTCCGGGAGCGGCTTGAGAAGGAGCTCCTGCTAACAGTATGGGACCGGCCGCAGGTTATTCTTTGGTTGAAACGTTCCCGGCGCTACCTCCCGTATATTGAAGAAAAGCTCAAAGAGGCAGGAATGCCGGATGACCTTAAATACGTTGCCATTGCTGAGAGTGCTCTGCGTCCTCACGCAGGCTCACGAAAGGGAGCCAAGGGGTTTTGGCAATTCATTGAGGCCACTGGCCGAAAATATGGCCTCGTGGTCAACAAGCATATCGATGAGAGAAGAAATATCTTTGCCTCCACCCGGGCGGCGATAAAATACTTCAAAGATCTTCATGGGGCTTTTGGATCATGGACGCTTGCTGCTGCCGCCTATAATATGGGTGAAGACGGACTCATGGCCGCAATCGTGACGCAGGGTGTCGATAATTACTATTACCTTTACCTGCCGCTCGAGACCCAGCGTTATGTCCTGCGGATTGTCGTAGTCAAGCTGATCATCTCCGATCCCCCCCGATATGGTTTTCGGCTTTCAGACGAGGACTACTATCCACCTCTTGCCTTCGACCGCATCGAAATCGACCTCTTTCAGAATGTTTCCCTCAAACTAATTGCTCAGGCAGCAAGCACCCATTTTAAGGTAATCAAGGATTTGAATCCCGAGATCCGTGGCCATTACCTACCAGCCGGACGCCATGGCATTCTGCTTCCCAGGGGGGCCTCCAAGGGTTTTCAAGCTCGTTTTCAGCCCCTTCTAAAGAATTTGATGGTGGATGAAAAAGAAAGAACCTACGTGGTTAAGAAAGGGGATACCCTTGCGTCCATTGCCGAGCGGTTTAATATCCCACTATCAGCCCTCATCATCTGGAATCGCCTGGACCCCAGGGTGTACCTCCAACCCGGTGATCGCCTGGTCATTTACCGCAAGGAAAATATACCTACCGGGATTGACTAAGACAATGATAGGCCGGAGAATTCTCTTTTAAAAAATAGACTAAGCCCGTGGCCCCTTAATCGCCCTTGCTTTTTGGGTATAGAGCTTGTGAAGTACTTCCTGAACTTGTTATCCGGGAGTTTAAAGAAATTTCGCGGGTTTTGATCAGTAGTTCATGCAAAGGCTTATTTTTTTCTGATAGCTATCGGAAAAGGGCCTGTTTGCAAAAACATTCGGAAAAGGGGGCTTGACTAACTAATACTTATACAATATCATATTTTATGAGAAGTCCCCAATCCGCAATTTTTTGGGGGTTCGATATATCCCCTCCTATCTGCTTCATTCCCTGACATCTTGCCTGAAGTCCTGTAACTTTCAGATGGTTTGAGTTCTGTCAACTTTAACTTACCCAAGAACCGCAAGAGAGTAATATCATCAGAGGCCGGTGAAGTGAATCTAAAAATGATAAAAGCCTAGACCAGGGAGGTGACCCATGATAACCGTGACTACAAATGCGAAAGAAAGGATGAAAGAAGTACTGAAGAAAACGAGTAATCCAGAAGCGGCTATCAGGATTGTTACTTCTTCTTCGGAGCCAAAGCGGTTGCAGCTGGTTTTCGACAAAGAAAGGGAAGGAGATCAAGTCGTGGCAACTGAAGAGGGAAAGAAGCTACTGCTTATAGGGACCGATTTAGCCCCAGTGCTAGACGAAATGGTTATCGATAGCCAGGAAACACCTGAAGGTGAATTTTTAACAATATCGAAGCCCGAATCGAGGACATAACGCTCAAAAAGTAGGGCCATTTCTGGCCCTACTTTTTTTGTATTTCTACCCCTAATCATTGCCTTCCGGGTTTATGCTGGATCGAAGAGTAGTAAGTGTACTCTAGCCCCCCTTTCCTGGTCTCAAGGTGTTAGCGTATATAGCTTACTTCTTCCTCACCTCAACTAAACCAGAATCAGCATCCACCTTCACCCAGTCTCCTGTCGAAATCACCTCCGTGGGATCTTTATCAAGATCTGTAACGGAGGGAACCCGAGCTACCACTGCCCCCAGGGCGGTTTGTGGATTGCACTCAGCAACAATGTGAGCCAGCGGCCCCTTACCCATAAACCTCAAGGTCTGGTGCCACATTGACCATGAAGAGGAACCCTTTCCTGTCTTGAATACTAAGATCTTCCCGCCAACTATTTCATTTATCCAAGGATGCCCCAGTTCAATGACAGTCCCGCTTTCAACGTCAAAAACCCCCATGCCGCCTAGTCCGCCTTTCATGACAAGGGCTTCCCCTTCGGCCATCCCGCCATAAATTTTACGGCCCTTTAGAATAATAGTTTTCATGTTAATTCCCCTCTCCATTTCCCTGTGATCGCAGCCTCAATGCATTGCTCCGTAGGGCCGAACCATATGTTCTTTAAGCCCGTCATCCCAGGGACATAATGAACCAGCTTAGCGGAATCCGTGGCGAGCACTTTTGAGCGATCCACATCAAACAGTGTCCCACAGGAATCTTCGAAAAGGATCCCACCAGCTTTAGTAATTGTCTCCGTGAATCCCAGCCCGTCCGCCACGTATTTGTTTGTTCGACAAGTCGTTATGTAAAGAGCCACATTAGGATGAATTCTCTTTCCTTTAAGCAGCTCTGAGACCGATGATAGTCGCTCAAGACTGTAATGCGGACAGCCGAGCATGACGATATCCACATCACCTCTACTTGCGTGGTTCAATTTTTCGTAAGCGACCCTACGCTCCCGCTCCCCAAAATTCAGGCTCTTTACCAACTTGCGATTTCCAGTGGCAATTTCAAAGGTTGGAGCCTCTGGAGTTACCCCGACAATATGAAACATAACAATGCTGCCTGAGGAAATCCCAGCGGCGCAAAGGGCCATGAGCATATTAAGATTAGGGGTCCTCTTCGAATTCACATACACAGGAATATCCAATCCGACGTGCATACCCACGTAGTAACCCATCAAATACCAATCCTGAATATTGTCCATACTCAATTCTATTTTGACGGATACCTTTCCATATCTGTTTTCATCCAGGTGCATTCCCCAAAGGGGCGTCTTCCCTGTAATCGCACTTGCAAAGGAGCTCTGCACCCCTTCAATGTTCGTTCGGGCACCTAATATCGCATTACAATAGGCAATAGCCGAGGATTCAGTCCATGCACAATGTTCCCCTTTAGTGGGAATATTTCCCGACTGATATGGTGTACATGTGGAAAGGTGTACGATACCAATTCGAGCGCAGTAATCCGCAATTTGTTTGGACAACTCAGTAGCTTCTTTTCCTCCCCTTTGAAGATCAGGGTATCTTTGGTCATAGAAATAGGCGTTAGTGGTTGTAAATGCCTTTACGCGGCTAACGACTACACGATCGTCGCTGTCAAGGAAGAATTTTGAGGCAATCTCATCAACGTCAAGGGTGGGTACAATCTTCCTTATAATCCCTACGTCTGGAATAGCTCCCAATATGACGGTGACATTATTTGTATTTACTAATTTCCGAGCGCCCAAAGCTTCCGTGTATTTTACAAGTAGTTCCATGGCCCTTTTCTTATCGAGGCCTTGATTACCCGCCAACATTTCCTTTTCATCCGGTGACAGGCTTATCACTTTACTCCTCCATATTATTATTGAAATTAAAACTCCTTTGAGGCCTCAAACCGGCTGACCTGCAGCGGGTTTTAATATACGCCTGTTTGCTTTTGTAGTCAATTTCGGGGACGACCTTTACTTTTGCAGTTTCGTGGTTTGAAAAGTGGCTGGGCCTAGGAGCTTAGGCTAAAAAGGGGGGCTTTGTTTCCTTGAGATTTCCTCCAAATCTTTCGAGAAAATTGTTCCATTTAGGGGCATAATGAAGCTATTTCCCATGGAGTATTTTTTGCCGAAGAGACGAAGTCCAAAGCTCAAGCCCTTGAGGAATCAGCCTTTTTTTATTTATTCTTTTTCATGAAAAAAATTCCCCTTTTTTATTTCCTTTTTAGTATGATAGTCCCGAACCGACCGCAGCACCATAGATACTATGAAAGGAGGTTCCATTATGAAATCGAAAGCAGCGATATTTTGGGAAGCGGGAAAGAGGTTGGACATCCAAGAAGTGGATGTGGAGAAGCCCCATACAGGGGAAGTTCTCGTCAAACTGGTCGCCGCAGGCATTTGCCATAGCGACTATCATGTCATGACCGGTCATCTCTTCGCTCCCTTTCCGTCCATTCTCGGACACGAGGGTTCCGGCATCGTGGCTGAGGTCGGGCCGGGGGTGACGGCCGTGAAACCCGGAGATCATATCATCGTCATGTGGCGTCTTTCCTGCGGGATCTGCGAATACTGCAGTAATGGACGCCCCGCCCTCTGTCCGGCTGGCACTCAGATCCGCTCGACTGGCCAGCTCCTCGATGGGACCACCCGTTTCAAGTACAAAGGCCAGGAAATCAAACACTTTGCCGGGGCCTCGACCTTTTCGGAATACACGGTGATTCCCGAGGGATCCGCCCTCAAGATCCCCCAGGATTTTCCCTTGGAGATTGCTGTTCTCCTTGGCTGCGGAGTCATCACCGGGGTCGGCGCCGCCATCAACTGCGCCAAGGTCAAGCCGGGAAGTACTTCGGTCGTTTTTGGAGCCGGCGGAATCGGGTTGAATATCATCCAGGGCTCGGCGATTGCGGGTGCGGCTAAGATCATCGCCGTTGATATCAATGCGAAAAAGCTCGATTATGCTAAGACTTTTGGGGCTACCCATTTTGTTGACGCCTCGAAGAAGAATGCCGTGGAAGCGGTCAGGGCTTTGACCGACGGCCGGGGAGTCGACTATGCCTTCGAGGCGATAGGATCTCCCGAGACGGTCCGTCAGGCCTTCGACTGTCTGGCCAAACGAGGAATGTGCGTGGCCGTTGGTGTGGTGCCCCTGACGAAAGAAGTAGCGGTTCCCATCATGGCTCTCGTATTCGAAGAAAAGACGCTGACCGGATCGCTCTATGGATCCGCCAGGATCCGGCAGGACACCATGATGTTGATGGAAATGTATAAAGCCGGGAAATTAAAACTCGATGAACTTCTCACCCGGAAATATCCTTTCGCCCAGATCAACGAGGCTTATGATAACCTCATCAAGGGCGAAGTGGCCCGCAGTATCGTGACCTTCTGAGATTCAAATCTCGGCAAGAGGCATGGGAAATATTGGCCTGTTTCCCATGCCAACCCCTTCCTTCCGCCCATCGGCAAGGCTTACCCTTTTCGCCCCCTATAGGTCTGGGCTTGACCCTTATTGAGATTTTCTGTGATTTTCTGGATGCGCTTTTTTTGTCTGCCGGTTTCCCTCCATTTGAGCTTTCAGCCGGCCTACCGCGCTGCTCGCAAAGCTATATCGATTCATCTGAAATAAGGGGGCAGTCTATGGACACGGGTGGGGATAAGAGCCAAGGCCATACAGGGAGTTTTCGCTTCCTTGAAGATTCCTCCAAGTTTCTCAACGAGAAGATATTGGGAGAGAAATCCTTTATTAGTTCCGCCCAACAGAGGCTACATCGCTTTTACTTATACAAAGCTCACCGCCGGCAATAAATGTGCAATAGCGGTCGTTCTTTTCCGTGTAGTTATCCCACACCAGAGTCCTACCGTCTTTCAAGTGTACGACAATCTTGCCGGTAACCATTACCTCTTGCTCGCGAGGCAATTTTATTATTTTCTCGCCCAAAGATTTCCCAATCTTCAGACAAGCCATTTGCATTTCATTTTTGAGTGCATTCAGAAAAACATTGTGGAAGCGTTTCGCGCTGGCGGACTCTGCGAATAAAACATAGCGTTGAAACTCTTCATCCGTCAACGTTCTGTAGGCGTAGAAGGAACCCATCACCGAATTTGACTCTGCCTCCTTCTGTGCTTTCGGGCGGAGCTGCTCGATTTTTTTTCTTATCTCGGCTAGATTCCCCCGTTTTTCTTTCGGCAGGCTGGAATTCAATGCCGTTGTCAAAGCAAGGATCGAGGACATTTGTATTTCGACAATCCATTCTGCCGGTTTCGTCGCCCTGTTGAACCTTTTGACCAGGTCTGAGCGCCTCTTGGGCGGCGGTGTTTTCTTCATCAAGGCGGCAAATTCTTTCATCCCCTGCAATGCTTCGGGTGTCGAGTTGCTCTCCTCTATGGCGGTGATCTTCTGCCCCAGGGGAGACTCGAGCCAGGTGAGGACATCTTGTAGGGTCCTTAAATCAAGTTTGTTTTCAATCTCCCTGGATACCCCTTTTAGAATTTTTTCCGGTTGAAAAGCTTTCACAATTTCGGGTTCAAGAATATTATATAAGTCGGGGGGGGTCGACCCCTTTCGGCTGGAGACGCCTATTTGGACAAAAGCCGGTATCTGGCGAATCTGGTCATTCATTCCCGACAGCTCCATGACCTTGTTTGTGAGTTCCCTTTTATCATGCTGCTTCGCATTCAGGCATACCGTAAATGCTATCAGCTGAAAGACAATCAGGGTCAGGATCAAAAGCAATCTTTTCATGGAAACCCCCTCCCAATTTTTGATCTGAATTGAAATTCTTGACCGCCGGAAAGTCGGGCTAACACATCAGTTTTTCATCGATCAGGCGGCCCCCAAATTTCTCCGCCCGCTAGAGTTGGCGGATATATCTTTCTAAGGCTATTCGTCCTAATTATCGTCAAAAATAAAAATTTTTTCATCAAATTACTGCTTCTGGGAGGAATTCCTGCCCCGCCGGGACGGCTGTATAATGAAAGGGAAAGTTGAATTTTGCGCTCTGGGGTTGGATTAGATTGAAAAATGGTAAGGAGCCTATTGAAATGAATGGTTGTTGGCAAGGGGCCGGTTCTATGCTGGATTGATTTGCCCGTCCGACGATGCTAAGTTGTTGAATTTAATAGGCTATAAGATGATAAAAGGCGAATAAAATCGATGTCTTCCGGCTCATACTGAAACCCTCGCATACCGGAGGTCAGAGGTTCAAATCCATTACCGTCCACCAGTCATTACAAGGATCTAGAAGATATTCCCCAGGCTTCTAACCCTTTTTATCATCCTATTGGATTTCTCACGGATTTTGGCAAGACGGGATTGAAGGCTAGATTCGTATGGATCAATGCTTTATCTGGCAGACAGGGGCGGGAGTGGCCGAATCTCGACTTCGCACACCATTGGCGGGAGCAATATTCAATACCTGATGGGCACGACCCGAGGAGAATTGATACATTGACAACTAGGTACATTTTTTGCTGTAATGAATTAAAATTGACTGAAAGGATAGAGTTCAAGGGCAGGTTTCCTGGAGTCATCATCCGCGTCTACCAGAAGCGAAATATAGGAGGATGAAAGCATGAGAACATACAGAATCAAGGTATTGCCTTTATCTTCAATGGAGCTTGACAAGGCGGTCCTTATGTATCGGTTTCATTACGGCCAAAAGATTCAGGTTCCTAACGTGGTATGGTATATAGAAGGAGCCGATAAGAATATTCTTGTTGACACCGCTTCGGAGGCAAAGCTTGCGAAAGAGTTAAGAGGATTACCCGCAAAGGAAATTCTTTCCTTTGAAGAGTCTCTGGAAAGTGTGGGGCTCAAACCGAAGGATATAGATATCATCATACAAACCCACCTCCAGTGGGATCATTGCGCTAATATGCAGAAGTGCAAGAATGCAAAGGTCCTGGTTCAGGAGGAGGAATTGAGGTTTGCTTATGCCCCTCATCCCATATTGGCTCCCACTTATAAAAAGAGCCTGTTAACCGGAGTGAATTTCGTCATAGTCAAAGGCTATCAGGAAATCTTTCCGGGAATAGAACTTATTCCGACCCCGGGCCATACTCCCGGAACCATGTCTGTTGCCGTAAATACGGAGAAAGGGAAGGCGATCATAACAGGGTTCTGCTGTCTAAAAGATAACTTTGGCCCCCCCGAAGGAGTATCTGAAGAACTCAAAGAGTTGACCCCTGTAGTGGCTCCAGGTATTCATTTGAATGCGGTAGATGGTTTCGAAAGCGTTTTCCTGGTGAAGGGGTTGGCGGATATCGTGCTTGCTTGCCATGATCCTTCTTTTTTGGAAGCGCAGATAATACCGTGATGGCAAGTAGGGAAAGAGAAGATGAAGCTCTTTAGGGAGCTTTTCAAGGTTAAGATCCGACCCTGGAAGACTTCAAATCATCCACATGACTTTCAGGATAAGCCTTGGAATATCTGATTTTAACAAAATAACCTGATAGGGAGGTAACTATATGGAGATCAAGCCCGTGGAACGTCTGCCCAAAGAGGTCATAGAAGGATTCCGTTCAGTCAATACCAGTACGATTTCAGATGTACTGGACCAGATGGGACTGGATTGCCTAGTCTCCGGCATCAAAGCCGTAAGAGAGGGCTTTAAACTGGCGGGTCCTGCACTTACAATCAAACAAGTTTCCGGGCTTGCGGGAACTTACCCGATTGAGGACTTTAAAATCAGCACAATCATCGATGCTGCCCAGCCGGGGGATATCCTGGTATTTGATAATAGCGGAAAGGAAATTTCAACGTGGGGTGATTTGGCTTCAACTGCAGCCAAGGAGAAAGGAATCCAGGGTGTGGTTATTGATGGCGGTTCCCGCGATGCCGATGAAATCGTAGAGCTGAACTTTCCGGTTTTTTCCCGATACCTCACTCCTCGCACGGGGAAAACGCGGACAAAAATGCTGGAGATGAATGGGGAGATTCAATGTGGAGGAATCCGGGTCAGACCCGGGGATGTCATAGTGGCTGATCGGACCGGTATTATTGTCATTCCTCGGGAAAAGGCGGTGGAAGTTCTTGAAAAATCGAAAAAAACTGTAAAAGAGGAAAAGGATTTTTCTGCTGGATTGAAAGCGGGAAAGAGCTTCGCTGAAATGCATCGAAAGACCGGACAACTTTAATGTTCCCACTGTGAGGGAATGTCGGGGCAAAGACAGAGGGAGGCTTCCTACCTATCCCCAATCACTCCATCCACTTACTTCCCCGCGTTCTGTAACTGCTCCGGCACAGGGTGGGAATGGCGCTGCGTTATGGCCAGAGCCCTGTAACCAAACAGTTCCTAAAGCGCTGTGAACTTCCAGCATGGCCGGATGCGAAGCGTAGGTATGCCTAAGATCATGGAGGCGGAAATCCATGATGCCCGCTTTCCTGCAAGCCGAAGGAAACAGGGAAAGAGGAGTGGGCCGGTGGCACCCTGAAATAGAGATGCACGCAATATGGATACACAAAGGAAAATCATTTCCATAGCTCCGTTCATAATAATTTTAACCGGAGTATTCCCGTCCTGGAAACAATCCCTTCATACGGCTCAATACCATCGCTCAATTTGGGGAAATGGATAATGGGATGGGCTTCATTCGGGGAAAGCAAGGCCTAAACTTGTCCGCTCTTATAGATGGCCATATCAATTGTTGAGAAAAGGAGGCTGGATATGAGATTGGAAATCGAATCGATTGATATCCAAGCTGTACGACCCGGGACCCATACGGGAGTATCAGATCACGTTTTGTACATAAATCTAAAGGAATTGGAAGAAATTATCCTGAGAGACGAACGGATTCTATCGGTAGAGCTAAATGTTACCTCCCCTGGCGAGCCGGTGCGGATTGTTAACGTGGTCGATGTAATCCAACCTCGATGCAAGCTGGGTCATGAAAAAGAGGATTTTCCGGGGTATTTGGGGAAGCTGGTAATTGCAGGGCAGGGAAAAACGAGATCTTTGCGGGGAATTGCGGTCGTTCTGTCCAACAGCTTTTCCAAGCGACTCTATTCCTCAGTTATCGATATGTTTGGACTGGGGGCGGACCGGGGAATCTACGGAAAAATGCAAAACCTCGTTATCCATCCCATTCCAGCAGAGGGTGTCGAAGAGAGGGCTTTTGAAACGGCTCTAAAAGTGGCGGGCTTAAAAATAGCCGTCTATCTAGCCCGGAGCAGCGTTGGAACCTCTCCCGATCAGGTGGAAATTTTCGATTTGGATATCCCCCTGGTCCTTTCCCAAAATAGGGGAAGTCTTCCAAGGATTGTCTATTACTATCAAATCCATACTCCCCAGCATGATTATAAGGGAATTGGGGATCCGATGCTTTATGGGAGAGATGTCACTGACCTGATGCCAACCCTCCTCCATCCCAATGAGATTTTGGACGGTGCCTTGGTCAGCACCCACACCATTCGAAAGATGGAAACGTACAGCATCCAAAATCATCCTCTAATCCTTGAATTGTACAAACGGCACGGGAAAGAATTGTGGTTTGCCGGAACTGTGATCGGGGTCGCCACCGTCGATCCCATTCAACGGCAGAGAATGGCCAATATGGTGGGAAATCTGATCGCTAATTATCTGGGAGCGGACGGGGCGATTTTAACCAAGGTACATGGCGGAATGCCCCACGTGGATATCAGTATGGTGGGAGAGGCCTGCGAAGCCCTGGGCGTAAAAACAACTGTCTTCGTCAATTTCGGCCACAGCGTCGGAACACGCTCCGATTCGCTCCTGTTCGATACAGAAGTATTGAATGCGGTCGTGAACCTGGGCCAAACCCTGGAAAGGATTGGTCTACCACGGCCGGGTGATTTGAAAATATTGGGGGGGACATCTGAAACCTTGGTTTATAACCCTGAGTTCAAGCAAAAAGCGGGCGATCCTGTACTGGAAGTGGAAGGGATGTTCCTAGCCGGGCTGTACAACCATCTCGGGGGGGCGAAAATCATTGCTTGTGAATATTAAATGCCGCCCTGAGCGAAAGGGGGAAAAAGATGACTCCGAGCAAATTGAAGGTTGTCCACTACCTGAATCAGTTTTTCGGTCAGGTGGGACAAGAGGAGAAGGCGGATTTGCCCTTCATGGTAAAAAAAGGCCCGGTAGGCCCTGGAATGGCCTTGCAGAAAATTCTGGGAGAGAAGGGGGAAGTCGTTGGTACGATTATTTGCGGAGACAACTATTTTGCTGATAATTTGGAAAAGGCAGCAGAAGATGGAGTCAGGCTCGCCGCGTCCTTCACCCCGGAACTCTTTTTCGCTGGCCCGGCTTTTGAAGCGGGAAGATACGGTTTATCCTGCGGGGCAATTTGCAGGAAGGTCCAGGAGAGGCTCGCTATTCCGGCGATCACGGGCATGTTTGTCGAGAATCCGGGAGTGGAATTATATCGTCGAGATGTCTACATTTGCCGCACTGGAAAAAGCGCAGCCAAAATGGCCGAGGATTTGACCAAGATGGTAAACCTGGCGTTTCATATTCTTTCCCCGGAGAGAGGGACTCGGCTGATTTCCGGGGAGAACATCATCAGGCCGGAAGAAGGGGATTATTTCCCCAGAGGGCTCTTGAAGAATGAGTTTACGGAAAAAACCGCCGCCGCCCGCGGCGTTGACATGCTGCTGGCCAAAATTCAGGGGAAACCGTTTCTAACCGAGGCAGGAAAGGTGAAGGAAAGAGCCATTCCCCCTCCTTCTCCCATTGCGGATTTGACCAAAGCCGAGATTGCTTTGATTAGTGATGGAGGATTGACATGGAAGGGAAACCCGGATGGTTTTCGGGGAAGGGGTAATGTAGTTTGGTCCAAATATGAAATTGATCAATTTCTGCCCCAGAATTATTCGGCCGAAAACTATGAAGTCGTGCATACAGGCTACTATCCTTTGCACGTGCTGGGAAACCCCAACCGCTTGGTACCCGTCGATGCCATGCGGGACCTGGAGAAGGAAGGCTTAGTCGGCAAGCTTCATCCCTTTATTTATTCAACCTCGGGCAATGCCAATACGGCCAGTGTGTGCGAAAGAATAGGAAGAGAAATGGCCCAGGATCTGAAGAGCACGAAGGTAGGAGGTGTCATTCTCACCTCGACCTGAGGATCGAGTACTCGTTGCGGGGCAACGATCGCATCAGAAATTGAAGGAGTGGGGCTTCCAGTAGTCAATATCACAGCCGTTCCCTCGGTGAGCAAAATGATAGGAGTCAACCGAATTCTGCAAGGAATCAATGTGACAAGCGTCCTGGGGGACACCAAATTGGACCGTGAGAAGGAAAAAAAATTACGGAAAAAATATATCCAGCGCGCCCTAGAAATCCTGAATACGAAACTGGATCAGCCACAGGTGTTCACCCTAGAATAATCAAAAAAATAGAATTATGAGGTCATTCGGGAAAGGGGTCAAAGCTACCGCGCCGCCCCCGGTTCATCACCTCATACCAAGCATGAGGATACTCTATGCGCAAGGGTTTATAAACAATCTCACGCGATCAAAAATTCTCATGAATGTCAAACGTAGCCCCTATTTCTTAGACCCCCTATAAATCTGTTTCCGTTGCATCGGTGATCGGGTAAAATTATTCAAAGTGTGGAGAAATATGCAAAGTGCGCTGCGAAGCTGGGGGGCATTTTAGGAAGGGAGAGGATTGTATGCATGGGGAATACATAAAGAAAATAGGAGAGCGGTGGTCCCCAGGGGAAGGATTCTCGAGAAATGGCAGAAGCTGAAAAAACCCATCTTGCGCCCACACCCCGATGGCTTCCTTTGCTCGGAGGCATGTTCAGCAGCACGACCTGCGGTTTATTGCTCTATGCGTGGAGTGTATTCATCAAGCCCTTGAACCAGACCTTCGGATGGAGTCGCGCCGAGATTGCCATGGCCTACGGAATCTGCATCCTGATTTTTGCCCTGGTGAGCTATCCGGCAGGGCGCTTGAGCGATCGATATGGGGCCCGAATCATTGTATTCCTCGGCGGAATCATCCTGGGAATCGGTTTTTTTCTGGCGGGTTTTACAGACTCTAAAGCCTGGCTGTACGTGAGTTACGGGGTCATTGCCGGGATCGGGGGAGGAATGATTTACCTTCCGCCCATTGCCACTGCGCCCAAATGGTGGCCCGATCGAAGAGCATTTGCAACTGGCTGCGCGGTTGTGGGCTTGGGTCTGGGATCCTTTGTCATGGGGCCTTTGGCCACGGCGATGATTGAAACCCTGGGTTGGAGGTATGTCTTTTGGTACGTGGGCATTGCCATGGGGATCATGGCCATCCTGTCATCCCTGACCTTGGGAAATCCACCCAAGGGGTGGAGCCCCCGGGGTTGGGATCCGCCGAAACCTCATGCGGGAGGGAGCACCCTCGGGGATTACACTTTTGCCGAAAGTATCCGGACGATTCAATTTTGGCTCTTGTACATAAGTTATTTTTCAGCCTCTTTTGGGGGGCTCGTGGTAATCGGCCATATTGCCGGACACGGATTGGATTCAGGACTCACGGCGATGCAAGCGGGCTGGGCCGTCAGCGCCTTGGCGGGTTGCAACGCGGTCACCAGGATCGTCACCGGCCTGTTTGTCGATCGACTCGGAACCCGGGCTCTATTCCTTTCCTATTTCGGAATCCAGGCCGGCGCTCTGCTGCTCCTGTACCCGGCGGGCTCAAACTACTGGCAATTGTGGATGGCCGCCGCGGTGATCGGCTGGAATTACGGCGGGATCTTCACCCTATTCCCGGCAACCTGCCTGGCTTTTTTCGGGGGAAAATCGCAAGGAACGAACTATGGGCTCCTTTTTACCGCATTCGGCCTCGCGGGTTTCGCCGGCCCCTATGCCGGGGGGTTTCTTAAGGATGTGACCGGAACCTATTTCGTTCCCTTTGCCCTGAGCGCGGGAATGGTGTCTATTTCTGTTTTTCTCTCCTTGATCATCAAGCCTCCCGTGCGCACAGCCTTGCAGGGGGGGAGTGATCGGCGGGATAAATTTTTTTAATAAAGTGTTTGACTCCGGCCTTCCCATTTCAATTCCGCTTCTGGGTGAGCCACAGTCCGAGGGTCACGAAGCCAAGTCCCAGGAAAAACATCGCCGACACCATCTCGGCAAGAAACAGAAAAAGGGGTAAGGTTTACCTTTGACCCTCAGAGGGGTCGTCCATGATTTTCTGGATGCACTTTTGCATCCGCCTATCTCTCCTCCATTTGATTTTTCGCCCGACCTATCGCGCTGGTGGCAGAGCTATATCGGTTCATCCGAAATAAGATGCCTACCTAGTTCAGGGTGTCATAAGTTATCTCCGGCTCAAGTAAAGCACAACATTTCTGCGTTCCTTGAATCGGACCCTCTCAGACCTGGGAAGTTCCTCTTTTTTATTCCGTACAAGGCGCAGAACACCTCAAGAAAGTCCTCCGCCGTCGGTTCCAGCAACTTGGATTCGGAGTTCCCGGGCTGCTGCCTCGGACCAAAGAACCGCTTTCTGATTCATTGAAGAAATTCGTTACTGCCCGATATCGCCCGCCCCATTTTGAATTTAAATTGTATTTGTATTTAAATTTGCATTTAAGTTTTCTTTAAATTCTCTTGACACACAATCCCCTTTTTTGTATATTCAACTCATTCCAAAGCGATTTATTATCAATAAATTTTCCCTGTCTTCCTATTGATGCATTTTTTCACAGAACTTTGGACAAAATTATGTTTTTATTTTTCAATAAATATTTTTTTTACCAATTATTACTCCTTCACATTTCCTTTTGCATAAGCTGCAATTCGTTAGGAAAAGAGGGTTATAAAATATCTCATTATGGCTCAGCAACAATTTACAATGGTAAATCACCTAAAGGAATTTTATTGAGGAAAGCTGCACTTGAAGATTCCGAAGCGCAATTTAACCTTGGAACAATGTATTTAACCGGCAAAGGGTTTAAGCAAGATTATTCCGAGGCTGCTTATTGGTTAAAACGTTCTTCTGAAAATGGAAATATCAAGGCTCAATATAATTTAGCCTGTATGTATATTCAGGGGTGGGGAGTTACTCAAAGCTATCAGGAGGCAGCTCACTGGTTTGAAAAATCAGCTGAGAAGGGAGATAAGAAATCTCAATACAATATAGGGGTTTTATACTTGAAGGGAGTTGGAGTAAAACAGAATTTTAAAAAAGGTGCTCAATATTTATTGAAATCCGCAAAGTCTGAATACCCTAATGCTTTTTTCGTTCTAGGTTCCTGCTATTTTCAAGGCATTGGTTTAAATCAAAATTTCGGCGAAGCTTCTAAATGGTTTGGAAAATCTTCTGTTTCGGATTATCAACTTTCACAAAAATGGCTATATCGAGCATCAAAATGTTTACAATACGATAGGTTGCGCAGCGAAAATGATAAAAACCATAAAAAATCTGATTGGGTTTATCATAAAAACGGTTCTAAGGTTGAATTAAAAAATGATATACGGTTCTATGAAAAAACAAGAGTGATTTCCGAAAAAATTGAATGGGAAAGTAATTCTAATAATTTGTTCATAAAGTTGACTCATTTTGCAGAATTCACTCGTGATAAAAGGGATTTATTAGGCAAAGAAGATAAATATAAAATAGATTTAGATGAAAGTTTTTTCCCATTGCACGCTGCTATTTTACTCAAAGACATCATGTTGGTCGAAACATTAATTGAAAAGGGTATAGATTTAAATGCAAGAACAGAAAGTGGCATCGCTCCGATTCATTTAGCGGCTTATTATGATTTGGCGGCTATTTTAGAAATGATCATAAATAACGGGGGAAACACGGGCTCGCTCTTAGAAGGGAAAACCGCATTAGATATCGCTATTGAAAAGAATAGCACTGAAGCTGCTAAGATACTTATAAATCGGAATTAATTTATACTAACTTGCGGAGAGCTTTAGGTTTTTTAATGAAAAATATAATTTTTATTATTATCTTAATATTTTTTTGTAATATTGGTTGCGCCGTATATTCACATAAAGACAAGGGTGATTTAGTGACTATTTTCATCATAAGCGAAATTGATAGTAATGGAAACATCAACTATGAAGCTTCTCTTAACCCAAATAAAAAGATACCGATTGATTTAAAATCTGAAGGCAAATTAACACAGTCAAAAAAGCAAATTTCTTATGAATTGCCTAGAGAATATGCCAAAGAAATCTTAAATGATCCTGCAAAATTAAAACTATTTATTGAAAGTGTATCTAAAAAGTAAATTTACTATTATGCGATCTATACTAGAGCCTCAAAAGCATCTTCATCAAAGAAGAATCAGGCGAGAGTTCCTGATAAGAGGCTTCCTTGCTCAATAACCTGCCCTGATTTTTAAGTTTATATCATGGTGCCAAGGACAGTTTTTGGAATCCTGGCGATCTTCTCTTGCGAGGTCCTGCCTGGTTTTAATCTCAATCGAAAAGACTTTGATCATGTCAAGATTGTATAATATATCAGCAATATCACGGGAGGAATCTATCTTAATATGGGTAATTGCTTTATCGGCAAAAGGGGCTGAGGCATATTGTCAAATAAGAGGGTTATTGTCCAGGATGATTCTGGCCTTGATGCCTCTTTCATGAGGCGGGACTAAGGCCCTGCCAATGGGGCAGGCGTAAAGGAAAAGGCTTGTACAAGAAGGGATTTTTGCCCTGCAGAGCTATCTGACTATGGCTAAGGTGCATCCGGCGCGATGGATTTTGAGGGAAGAGATAGCTGATAAGTCTGCGCACCTGCAAAAAGCCGCGAAAAAATCTAAGAATACCATTGGCCAATTCCAGGTAATCGAGCGGAAACACCTCCGGAAGCCACGATCTCGAGAAACAAGGGAAAAAACCTATCAGCTTACGCTCAATTTAGCGGGGGTCGGTCAGAAATGCCCCAGGATCAATTTTTGGGGAAATCTATAAAAAATATATAAAGAAAACCTTTTATTCTCGGCAATTCCACAGCGTAAATATTGAAAACATGGTGGAAATCAGGAGTAACTGCAGGTTTGCTGAGCAACTGTATCTTATATTGACCTGGCCATCCCGATTTCATTCAATCCTTGCAGAGAAAAGCATTTAAATTGAATATTTGCATTATGGATAGGGAGACTCTGAAGGGGTTCCCGCGGTGAAAGTAGGGGTTCAGAATACCTTGAAATAATAGGATTCTGGCTATCGCCGGGATGATAAATTTTGAAAAAATTTAACTTTTTCCGAGATATTGATCTATTGAAACAAGACAAGGACTATTTATTTCTAATATTGAGTCGAGTAGTCTGAGGGCATTTCATTCCCCCAGCCTATGCGGGCCTAGACGTCAAAATCCTGCGTAACTAGATTCTCGAGAATCGGCCCATTAGATTAAAGCAAGGAAATCTCGATCAGGAATCGCTTTCTAAGCAAACTTGCAGTTGGTTAAGCTATCCAATGCCTACCGCAAAATATTGCAACATCTTTGGTGGGGAGAAATAAAAAATGGATACCTATCGGGAAAGATGCTTAGAGCATCTTTGCCAAACCTAAAATCTCCATTATCTAAAAAAGGAGGGATCAGGAATGGTATTAATACGAATATTTATCATGGCAATATCCATTCTCTTTCTATCGCCGCCCATTTATCCGGATGACTCTATAAGATTAGTCTATCAGCAGGGACATGAGGAAAATCTTATTACATCGGTCGCTTTCTCTTCAAACAGCAAATTAATTGCGTCCGCGGATAATGTTGGGAATATAATAATATGGGATGCAGCGACCGGCAGGATTCTGAATACGACAAAAGAACCCGGTGAAGTGTACTTTGTAAGGTTTGCAAATGATGATAAGAATCTCGCATCTTTAACTCGGGCAGACCTTGGATTTACAGCCCTAAATATCCGACCTATTGTGGACAATAATTTAATAAAAAGGAATCTATTTCCAACTTACATTTATGCTGCAAATCCACAAAAGATAATAGATTTCTCGCCTGCCAGGAATTGGGTTGCCGCGCGTACCGATCAATATAAGATCAGTGTATATGATTTAAATAAAAAAATCATATCTATAATAGATACAAAAGCACAAGGAATCTCATGCGTCAGATTTTCGAGCGACGGTAAATTGCTGGGAATAGGATATTCCAATGGATTATTGCAAATTCGTGATCTTAATAACGGAATCGTATTGAGAGAATTTCGCCATTATAAAGCTAAACCTAACAATAATCCCATCGACAGCGGGGTGGAGGAAATTTGTTTTTCCCATAATAAAAAATATGTCGCTTCCACAGGGATGGATCGTAATATAAAAATATGGGATTTGATAGAAAATAAACTTGTTTCTAATTTGGAGGGCAAAAGATATTATTTACTGGGGGATAAACCACTTTCTTTTTCGAAAAACGATGTATACATTTCGAGGGGGTCAGAAGAATTGGAAGGAGGGGCGGTTTGGGAGGTAAAATCGGGGAAAATGATTAGAGCTATTAAACCGATAAAATTTTGGTGGTATACACATTTGGCCTTTTCCCCTGACGGAAAAATATTAGCCGGAGCAGGATCGAATAGAATTGAGCTACTGAAGGCTGATAACCTTAAATTAATTAGAACCTTGGGAGGCAAGCTAGACACTATTGTAATTAATTCTCTTCACTCTCCCATTAATAAATTTTTCTTTACATCGATGATTGGGGAGGAAAAGGATGAAGAAGGAAAATATTTCAATTATATATTTATTTGGAACAGAGAGAACGGAAAAATAGAAAAGATATTGAAAGGCCAAAAAGATGTTATCAGTTCTATCGCTTTAATGCAAAAAGGGCGCTTTTTAAGCTCAGCAAGTAAAGAAGGGACCATTATGATATGGGATTTGGATACAGAGAGTATCCGTATTTTTAATATCGAAAAGGGGGATGTTGGAGAGATTATTTTTCACCCTAAATCTCCCGAGCTAATATATGCAAAGGTAATTTATGGCAAACTTGGCGGATCTTATAAAGCTTATATAGGGTCGCTCAATCTTATCAATGGGTCGATTATGTGGGAATATGAGCTTGATGGAAGCGTTGAATCCCTTCGTATTTCGAGTAATGGAGTGTACTTGGCTGCAGTGACGATGTTGAATGACATATATGTATGGAATTTGAATATTAAGGGAGTTGTTGAAAAGATAAAAGTTAATGGGCATGCATTTGACTTCTCACATGACGGTGAGAATTGTGCATATGCAGATTCGCGTATGAATATAAAGATAATGAGAATTGTTGATTGGAAGCCTATTGCTAGCTTTGAAATGCCTGCAAATATAAAGCGGGTACATGGATCAGGGAGTATGGTGAGCAAGACTTTTCGATATTCTTCCGATGGAAAATATTTGGGCTTTGGGGATACGCTGGGGAACGTTTGGGTATGGGAATTAAAAAAAAATAAGGTTGAATTGATTGCAAAGCATAATAGCGAAGTAAGATCACTGAGTTATTCGGAGAATGATGAATATCTTTTAACAAGCACTTATTCTGAGATTGAGTTGAATAAAATATCGCCTAAAAAATCCATTGCGAAATTTATCGCAATTGATAAGGAATCTTCGCTTATTTTAAGCCCGGAAGGTTACTTTGCCGGCACCGGTAATTTTAAAAAAAATATCCACTTTGTTAAAAAATTGGAGGTTTACGATGATAATCAGTTTTATGACGCGTTTTATCGTCCAGATTTGATTCAAAAAAAATTGAGAGGAGAAGATATTTCTAAGTACACAGAAGGGTTAAATATCGAAGATGTCAGCAAGAATCCGCCTCGCTAGGTCACTTTTTTTAAAAGGGATGCAGATGGCGTTTCTGAATGAATGGTGAGGGCAATGGCACAGGTTCGAGATTCAGGCAAAGAAGTGGGCCTCTTGCAGACGTTGTTTGCTAGGTTGACAAACCTTTCGATCTTCTGAGCAAGATCTGAAGAGGGCAGAAGTCGAAACGCCCCAATGCCTCCGTCTTCTAATTCTCCACAATCCTATGCCGTAAAACAAATCATCGGGCGGTGTGAATTTCCAGCCTGTCTTTTTTAATGACCTTGCTTTCGTAGGCCCGGGACCCTTATTTGATCGTCTTGATCCCCGCCTTGGTCAAGTACACTTTAAACCACTCGTATTGGGGCCTTACCTTCTTCTCGAGGCCTTCCTGGTCGAGGTAATCGTAGGGGACGTCGAAGTTAGCCAGGACTTTCTGGAAAAGGGCCTCCAGGGCTACTTTGCGGATCGCCTCGCCCAGCTTTTTGCTAATGGCCGGGGGCAAACCCTTGGGGGCAATCACATCGATCGCCGCGGAGGGCAGCTCGGGGCAGCCGATCTCCTTCAGCGCCGGCACGTCGGCAAAAGAGGGATGGCGTTTCTCCGCGTTGACCTGAAGGAGAAGGCGGAAGACCCCTTGTCGCACGTAAACGCCCTGGCTGGAGCCGGTGGAGAAGTCCGCGTGACCGCCCATGAGCATGGTGCTGGCGTCGGTGCCCCCTTTGGTGGGCACATGTCGGCAGGTGAGACCCTTGCACAGCGCTAGAAGCTCGGCGCTGATCTGCTGCGGGGTGTACATGCCCGTCGAGGTGTAGGACATTCCGGGATGGGCTTTGGCATGGGCGATAAATTTATCCACGGTCTTCCACGGAGAATCGCTGCGCACGACGAAGGCCCCGAAGTAGGTGGCGTACTGAGTCAGGAAGGAAAAATCCTTGAGCGGATCGTAGGCGAGTTTCTGGAGGGGGGACTGGCGGTCAGGGCTCCTTCGCTGATCGTTCCCAGGGTGTACCCGTCGGGCTTCTTGCTCGCCACCAGCCCGGCGCATACCGTAGTTCCCCCGCCCGGCTTGTTCTCCACGACCACGGGAACCCCCCACATCTTCTCCAACCCGCTGGCCAAAGACCTGGAGGAGACATCCGTGCTAGCCGCGGGGCCGTAGACGCAGTAGATGGTGATCGGCTTGTCCGGGTACTCGGATAAGGCCGGAGAAGCTAAAATCAGAAGGGCCATCCCCAGGACAGTCGCTAAAGCCTGCCAACAGTTCTTTCTCGTTCCCATCTGCCCGAACCCTCCTTTCCCATTAAGTTATCGTCCCCTAAAGCCATACCTCGCTTCGTTTCAGCCCGGATCATAATGGGTTGGCGGTGAATAGTTAATAGTTAAGGATCTACAAGTTGCCAATGGGCGATCAACGGGAAAAGGGTCAGGCTTGCGATCTTGAGATTGGGATCATCTTCGAATCCGTTGAGGATCAAAGATCTGATATTCTCATAATGTCAAGTGATGCCAAGCTTTCACAAAATATTCGATCAACGAATTCGGAGAAGATCCTGGAACTTCAATTCCGCTTCTGGGTGAGCCACAGTCCGAGGGTCACGAAGCCAAGTCCCAGGAAAAACATCGCCGACACCATCTCGGCAAGAAAGAGTACCCCCAATCCCGCTGCGGTAAGGGGGCTGAGCGCCAAGAAGACGGTTACCTTCGTCGGCGTGGTGTGGTTCAATGCCCACAGCCAGAGGTAGTAGCCGATGCCGCTGTTCACCCCGATAAAGAGGACGCAGAACCAGCCGCCGGGAGTGAAGCGGGGCAGGGAGGTAAAGAACCCTTCCCCGGCGGCGAGCACCGCGAGGAACCCCACCGAGGCGAGCATGGCCAGGGCGCTGACCGGCAGGGTCGGATATTTCTGCAGGTAAGGCCGGTAAAAGACGCTGCAGACGGCACCGCACAGAGCGCTCGCCAGCACGGCCAGCTCACCGACCCACTGATGGGCCCCGCCGCCCCATTGAACTGCTTTTTCCCCCAGCGCGAACCCCACCCCGATGATGGTCGCAAAGACCCCCAGGGTCTTTGCCAGGGTGAGGTGTTCCCGGCCGAGCGATGACGCCAGGATCATGGTCAGAAGGGGCAGGGTGGCAAAAATCAGCGCCGCGCGGGCCGAGGGGATGAATTGCAGGGCGTAATTGAGGAGGGCGATCAGGATGCCGAACTGGGTGATTCCCAGCAAACCGATGGGCAGTAAATCCCGCCGTTCCATCCGCACGCGGGGCGAGAGGAGTACCGGCGGGAGCAGGCAGCAGAAGCCGATGAGGTATCGCCAGAGCGCCAGCGAGGCGGGATGGGTCTGGTCAATGACAAAGCGGGTGGCCACCATGGCCGATCCGACCAGAATGCCGGAGGCTGCCCCGGCGGCCATGGGCATGAAGTCTGTTATGGAAGATTGCCGGGTTTCCATACCTGCTTCAGGAAAGGCTCAAGCGGCGAGGCCCACGGCCTCCATACCGCCCGGCCTTTTCCCGGAGGGGGTTCACAGCTTGAGTTCCCATGTTTCACCGATCAAATCGTGACCAAAGCTATGGTGAGGCTCTTCCCGGATCAAGCGGTACCCCGCCGCCTGGTATATCCGGCGGGCGGCATGAAGCACGCTGTTGGTCCAAAGCACGATCTTCCGGTACCCCGCCTGCCTGGCAAAAAGCGAGCATTCCTGAACCAGACGGGTGCCGATGCCCAGCCCGCGTGCCTTCGGCTCGACCAGCAACAGGCGCAGTTTCGCGGTCGTTTTTGATTTCCTGACGAGGACCACAGACCCGACCCTCTCCCCTTCTCTTTCCGCTATCCAGCACCGTTCCCTCTTCGGATCGTAGCGCTGAATGATATTCGCTACGATGCCCGCCACCAGAGCCTCGAATTGCTCATCCCAGCCGTATTCCTCGGTGTAAAGCACGGCATGTCGTTGGACGACCCAGCCCATATCGCCGGGGCGATGCGGCCGGAGCACATAGGGAACCTTTTGTTCGGGCCGGGCGCCGAGCAGGCCGCCGATGGTATTCATCGCCTCCACCAAACGGTTTTGGTCAGCCGTGGCCAATCCCTTCAGCACTGCCTCTATTTGTCTCCGCGACCGTCCGTCGATCGTCGCAAAAGCTTTCCGTCCTTTCTCCGTCAACTGCAAGAGGCTCATCCGCCCATCGGTCTCGGAGGGCTGTTTGGCCAGGAGCCCCCGTTTTCCAAATTCCCCCAAGATGCGGCTCAGATAACCCCCATCCAACCCCAGCTCTTTGGCCAATCCGGAGGCCGTTGTTTGTCCCTGGTGGGCGAGCTCATAGAGGATCCGTGCTTCGGTCAGGGAGAAGGGGCTTCTCAATACCTTCTCGTGCAACAAACCGATCTGTTTGGTGTAGAACCGGTTGAAGCGGCGCACGGCCTCCACTTGTGGATGCAGGTCAGTCTGAATCATCTCCAGAGCCTTCCTTTGGCCCGGGGTTAGGAATCAAAGCCATTGTCAGGTAATTATCTGCCTTTGTCAAGTATATGCCCAGCCGTGTCCCCGAACTTCTTGCGGAAAAAATTCGTGGCCGCGAGAAACCAAAGACAAAGAAGAGGCGGCCAATGGGGTTCAGGCGGAAGGAATTCGGACCCTCATCCCAGTGTCGTTTCCCCAAAATAATGGACATAAAATTTCACCTGGAGCCGAGGGTCGGAAGGATGCGCGCCGCCAAAATCCGGCGGGAGGGAAGTCTTCTTCCACCGCATCTCAGGGATTCCGCAAAAGAAGCGGGGCTAAGAGGCTATGCCTTCGTAAGTAGGGGCGATTCATGAATCGCCCCTACATTGGCAATATACATTGTAAAATCTCCGTGGGCTTGGGAGGAATCAGCGTCTATTTTGTCCCGCCGAGGCGGGAAGCGGTCCGACTCTCGGCTCCCGGCACCAGGGATCGAATTTAGGAGCTTATTTCCGTGACACGACACTAGGGAAGCGATTCTTTCATCGGGGCGGGCCTGTCCTGGAAAGATTCCCTTTTTTCCGGATTGCTTTGTCGATCTCCACCACCAGAATCACGGTGAGGGACATGACCGCGATTTTGGACCACTCGGCCAGGCTGAGCGGTTCCGTCCGCAGGACCCACTGAAAGGGAAGAAAATAGATGGAGGCCAGGTGGGCCAGGATAGAAGCCAGCAATCCATACAGGAGAAAAGGATTGCTGAAAGGGCTCAGGCGGAAGATGGACTCGGCCTCCGAGCGGCTGTTCCAGGATTGGAAAAATTGGAAGAAGACCATCGTGGTGACCGCCATGGTCCGGGCCTTTTCCAGGGTGTCCCCGGCGCGCAGCTCGCTGACGAAATTGTAAACCACCCCGGCGGAGATGAGCAGCCCCACGATGACCGTGCGTTCGATCAGCACC
This sequence comes from Deltaproteobacteria bacterium SM23_61, assembly GCA_001304105.1. GTDB lineage: Bacteria > Desulfobacterota > SM23-61 > SM23-61 > SM23-61 > SM23-61. The sequence continues at coordinate 7,569 of LJUR01000002.1, read as the reverse complement.
CGGGACATGATTCCCTCCCGGGGATCCCTGGGCGGCCGGGAGATCACATTCTTCTCCCCCGGCTCGAAGGTCAAGGCCAGGACCTGTAAACCGTTGGTCACCAGGTTGATCCACAACAGCTGGGAGGGGGTGTAAGGAATGGGCACGCCAAGAAGGATCGACCCGATGATCGAGCCGATGGCCGCCACGCCGGTGGGGATCAGGAAGAAAATGACCTTGCGGATGTTGTCGAAAACCACCCGTCCCTCCTCCACGGCGTTGAAGATGGCGGCGAAGTTGTCGTCGGTGACGACCATGTCCGAAGCTTCCTTGGCCACGTCCGTACCCTTACGGCCCATGGCCACCCCGATATGGGCGGCCTTCAAGGCCGGGGCGTCGTTGACCCCGTCTCCGGTCACGGCCACGACCTCCCCCTGTTTGATCAGCTGCTGGACGATGCGCAGCTTGTGATGAGGAGCCACCCGGGCATACACGGAGACGCTGGAAACGCGGGCGAATAAGTCCTCGTCGCTCATCCCCTCCACATCCTTGCCGGTCAGGACCTCGGATTCATCATGGAAGATCCCCAGCGTCTTTCCGACGGCCACGGCCGTAGCGGGATGGTCCCCGGTGATCATGACCACCCGGATTCCCGCTTGCCGGGAGCCTTGAATGGCCTCCTTCACCTCGGGGCGGGGAGGATCGATCATCCCCTGAATCCCGGCCAGAATCAAATTCCCTTCCACCTCCTGGTGGCGCAGGAGCTCCAGGTCTGCCGGAGCTTCCTTGTAGGCCATGGCCAACACCCGCATGCCCTCCCGGGCGAACCGGTTGGAAGTCTCCAGGATCTCCTGAATCCTGATTTCCTCCGTGGCCAGGCAGCTGGTGCACAGGTCCAGCATTTTTTCCAGCCCGCCCTTCACGAAGATCCATTTTTTCCCGCCCTGGAGGTGAAGAGTGGCCATGTAGCCATAATCGGATTCAAAAGGAAGCAGGCCGATTTGCCGGTATTCTTCTCTCTCTCCTTCCGGCCGGAGCCCGCCCTTCATGGCGGCGGCGATCAGGGCGCCCTCCGTCGGGTCCCCGTTGACCCGGTATTCCCCGTTGTCCCGGTAGAGGGTGGATTCGTTACAGAGGAGACCGATTCGCAGGGCCATGAAAAGCTGTTTGCGCTCCTTTTCCGAGGCAGGCACCCATTCGTGGAGGATTTCCCCTTCGGGGGAATACCCGGTTCCGGTCAGATTGAAGACATGCTCGCCGTCGAAGACCACTTTCACGGTCATCTCATTCTGGGTAAGCGTTCCGGTTTTGTCGGTGCAGATGACCGTGGTGCTTCCCAGGGTTTCCACCGCGGGGAGCTGGCGGATAATGGCATTTTTCCGGGCCATCCGCCGGATTCCGGCGGCCAGGGCGATGGTGAGCACGACAGGAAGCCCTTCCGGAATGGTGGCCACGGCGGCGGCCACGGCGGTCATGAACATATCCTTGAGGGGTTCTCCGATGAGAACGCCGATGACCACCAGGATCACCGCAGCCCCCAGCACCACCAGGCCGATGCGGTTGGAAAAACGATGGAATTTTTCCTGCAGGGGAGTCGTGGCGACCTGCGCTTCCCGGACCTCCCGGGCGATCCCTCCCAGGGAGGTTTGCCCTCCGGTGGCCACCACAATCCCCCGCCCCCGCCCGCTTACCACAATCGTGCCCATGAAGGCCATGTTGAGCTGATCGCCGGGGGATAAGTTTTCAACCTTGAGGGGGGCGGGATCTTTGTCCACCGGGACCGATTCGCCGGTGAGCATGGATTCATCGATCTTCAAATCGATTTCGCTGAGCAGGCGGATGTCCGCGGGCACCTTGGACCCCGAGGCGAGGATCACCACGTCGCCGGGGACCAATTCTTCGCTGGGGATTTCCTTTTCTCTCCCTTCTCTCCAGACCCGTGCCTGGGGGATGATCATCTTCGTCAAGGCCCGCACGCTCTCTTCGGCCTTGAACTCCTGCAAATACCCGATCACCGCGTTGAGGATCAGAACGGAGAGGATCACCCCCGCATCCACGTATTCCCGCAAAAGAAGGGTTACGACGGCAGCCAGCAGGAGAATGTAGATCAGCGGGCTGGCGAACTGATGCAAGAAGACCTTCACTCGGCTGATTTTCTCTTCTTCGGCCAGCCGGTTGGGGCCGTACCGACGCAGCCGTTGGCCGGCTTCTTCCTCGGTCAGTCCCGATTCCGAAGTGTCAAATATCTGCAATATTTCCCGATCGTCCAGCTGGTAACAATTCATCCTTCCTCCATGGGGGGCAAAAACTCCGGCTCGTAGAAAAGAGGAATTCCTTTATTTTAAATTACGGGATTTTATCCCCGAGCGCAAGTTATACGCAGTGCCCCGGGGACGATTTCGGGGTTGAGTGACCTTGTTCAAGAAGGCTTTTCTAGGGGAATGAAGCCCCGGGAGGAAGAAGAAAGGGGCCGGTAAATTAAAAAATCGCCTATTTTGGGAATGAAAATTGCAAGCACAATGAGTTATAATGAATTTTAATCCCGGAAGGAATGGAGACAAATCCTTATGTTTCGAACCTTTTTTCTCCTGTTTGCAGCGGTTTTTCTGGCCTGCGCCCTCCTGCAGCTGAATCCATCTTCCCTGAAGGCCTTCGATGAGACCGGCTGTGAGAAGGACTGCATGAAGTGCCACACCATATCCAACCAGGAAGTCAAGGAAATTCTTAGGAACCTGAAAGCCCCTGATGCGGAGATTGTGAAGATTCAGTTGAGCCCCCTGAAAGGCCTCTGGGAGGTTTCGATCATCAACAAAGGGAGACCGGGCGTATTCTACATCGATTTTTCCAAGGCCCTCGTGGTTTCGGGCTCCATCATCGAGGTCAAAACCAGGAAGAACAAGACCGCGGAGCGGCTGACCATGCTTCGGGAGAGCCGGAGAGTGGACTTCTCCAAGATCCCCCTGAACCAGGCCCTGGTCATGGGGGACCCGGTCGCTCCCAAGAAAGTCGCGGTTTTTACCGACCCGGACTGCCCCTACTGCGGCAAACTCCATTGGGAGATGGAGAAGGTTGTCAGAGAGAACAAAGACATCGTTTTTTTCATTCTCCTCTACCCCCTAAACTTTCACAAAGACGCCTACTGGAAATCGAAGAGCATCCTGTGCAACCGGTCCCTGAAGATGCTGGAAGATGCCTTCGCCAAAAAGGAAATCCCCAAGCCACAATGCGATAGTAAGGAGATCGACCTTAATATCCAAGTGGCCCGGTCTCTGGGTATCACCGGGACCCCGGCTCTGGTTCTGCCCGACGGACGGATGCATCCCGGCTGGATGCCGGCCAAGCGGTTGAGGGATTTCATCAACGGAATCCCCAAACCTGAGGCCAAACCCAATCCATCCGCTGAAGAGAAGCGAAAAGAGTGAGCCCCCCTTGAACCGGGGAAGGTGAGAAAAAGTTCAAGTGAGGGAAAGTCTGGGCGTAACTCCTGGATAACCAGAAGGGGTTTCCCCATCCCTGCTTCAATTTCTTCACGGCTTGTGGGGATTGGAGGGATATGGCCGCAAGGCCGGTTTGCGCCAGAGTCGCCGGGATTCTGTTCCCTTGGGGCATTTTCGCGCGGCAAATAGGATGGGTGGGAGCTATGGCGACTTGGAAAGTTTGCCCGGGGGAAAGCCGAAGCTGCAGCTGAAAAGGCTTTGGTGCTGAGGCTGGTGTTTCAGGTAAAATCTCTGCACGTAATCTTTGAGGTTTTCGAAAGGGCCGTGGGTGCCGATCAATTTCTCCTGGGAATTCCAGTAATCCATGACGAAGAGTTTCCCTCCCACGTAAAAGCCGCACAGATAATGAACATGGGTCCGGTCCGGGGCAATGTGGATGATCCGGGCACGGTAGTCGGGATTGATCCGGTTCAGCGTTTTTCTGGCAAATAGAGCGGCATCCAGGGAACCGCCGGTTCTGTGACGGAAGGTTTCTTCCGGGGCCTGAACCCTCGGAGGCTTTGCCCTGGTATTCCGGGAGAGGCGGCTTTCCCCGTCTCGAATTTGATCATACTGAAAATTGCCGTTCAGCCATTGGGCGACGTCTTTATATGAATGGCACTCCTCAACCCATTTTTCATAAGTCTGCGCCCAGGAAGGAGTTGGAATCAGGAGAAAGAATAGAATCAGTGCGGGGAAAGGCTTCATCATCGTTCAAGAGCCCTTTAAAAACCTTACCGATGGGGGCCAGCACACTGGCGGCATGAGCGGCCCCGTGTCTTCATGCAACTTATCGACATTTTTGGGGGAAATCTTTAGGGCGACCGGCGGCAGGGGGGGATATCATTTATCAGCCTGTTTGTGAAGAGATTTTTATGCTCCTCGACACCGAGGCCTGAAGGTATTTTTTACCGCCGAAACCGGTGGAAGAGATTTGGCCGGTCATCGTCACCCACGGTGCGGAGCTGGATCATGATGGGGCCCAGGTTGTTCTCCTGGAAGACTCCCGCGGGAGGAGGTTCCTGGGCATACCGGGAATTGATGGTGAGGGGAAATTCCACCGGTTTACTGAACTGCCCGGCGCGGTCCTGGATCTGAACCGTGAGGGCGAGTTCCAGGAGATCCAAATTCCGGAAGGCGCTAACGGTCAGAAAAAGAAACCCCGATAATTCCTTCTGATTTCCTTCCTGGATCCGGGTAATGCTCACCGGGTAAATCCCCACTCCCGGCTGATGGATCGTGCAGAAGAATGCTTTCATGTCCCCGTCGGCATCCAAAGCCTTGAGGTAGACCTTCCAGTTACTCCCCGGAGAAATTTGGGGAGAAGCAAAGGATTGGGTGATTACCGGAACCGCCCGGGGAACGCTTGCCGGTTGGCTTGGATCACTCGGGATGCCGCCGCCCTTCTTGTCCGGCGTTGCGCACCCCGCCAAAGCGGCGAGCAGCCAGAAAAGAAAAAGCGCTTTGAGGGGTGCTTTTCTCATCCATTTGCCCCCTAGCGCTTGGTCGAGGAGTCGGGAGAGGCCAAATTTCTCTGCGCCCTACCTTGGTTTTCCGCCCAACCCGTTCCGCATGCGTTGCTTGTGGGCGTCGGAATCCAGGTGACAACGTTTGTATTTCTTCCCACTGCCACACCAGCAGACATCGTTGCGGCCCAGGCTTTCCTTCTTTTCGGTTTGTTTCTGATTATTAAAGAGTCGCTCGAGGATTTTCATCTCCACCTTCACCCGATTTTACTCGAAGCTTCCTATTCTGATCGGTATTCCCCAATCCGCCCACCACCACGTGGAGTGCAGGGCAGCCCCGAACCACATGGGATTCAGGGCCTGGCCCTGAACCTTACCCGGTTCAGAGCGCATTCCGAATTCGCATTTCCATTAATACCGGCGGCCTCCGCCGCCCCGCCCGCTTCTAAAGCCTCCGCCCCCCCGTCCGCCTTCGGAATCCCTCTTGGGGTGGGCTTCATTGACCGTGATGGTATTTCCCAGAAGCTGCCCGCCATTGAACCGCTGGATGGCCTCTTTTGCCGCTTCCTCGGTTTCCATTTCCACAAACCCAAATCCCCTGGAAAGTCCGGTAAATTTATCCTTGATGACGTTCACGGTCAAGACTTTCCCCACTTCGGAAAAGTTCGCCTTCAGGTCCTCTTCGGTTACCTTCGCCGGCAAGTTCCCGATATAAAGATTTTTATTCATGTTGTCTTCCTTTCGTTTTCGATTTGTCCTTCCCTGAAGGGAGGAGCGAGAAGGCCGGAAAGTCTCGGGGCGTTACCGGGTGGTGAACCCTGGGGCCCAAAATAAAAATGCCGCCCTCGCCCTAAAGAGCTAGGCGGCTTTCCGTATCATGAGCCAAGCCCTTTACAACTTTACTATTTTAGGATAATTTTTTCAAACCGGGAAGTCAAGCATTATTTCCCAGGCGGGTTATATAACCCATTGAAGTTAGCATGATTTCTGATTTTGGGAGAAGGGGCTTCTCACCATTTTCTTATCCCCGCCCCTCCCCCCAAAGGGGTCCGCCATGGCGCTCCGTTTCGTCGTTCATGAACACCATGCCTCCCGCCTCCACTTTGATTTTCGCCTGGAGATGGAGGGCGTTCTGCGCTCCTGGGCGGTTCCGAAAGGGCCCTCCATGGACCCGGCTGATAAACGGCTGGCGGTGGAGGTGGAGGACCACCCCCTGGCGTATCTCGATTTTGAAGGAACCATACCTGAGGGGGAATACGGGGCCGGTCAGGTCGTCATCTGGGACCATGGGCTCTATGAGCCCGTCGAAATGAAAAAGGGGAGAAGGGTCTTCTGGCTGGAGGGGAAAAAGCTCCGGGGAACATTTGCCCTCGTGCAGCTTAAAAAGAGCAAGACGGGGAAAGATTGGCTGCTGATCAAAAAAAAGGATGAACACGCCCTGCCGGGTTGGAGATTGGAAGCGGAGATCCCTCCCGGGAAAAAATCACCCTGAGGCATTTCCCTGCGGGAGGGCTTTGGACGAACGCCTCCTGCATCATGAAAAACCGCTTGACATGCACCGCCTGGAATTGTATACATAATTGTATTTTAAAAATTGGGACAGGAACCGCGATCGCCGTGATTTCCGCCGTTCAGTCTACCCGGGTCATGCAGAAGATGGAGGCAGCCATCCTTTCCGGGGTGCTCAAGCCCAGGGAGCGGCTGGTGGAGATGGAGCTCATTTCCCGGTACGGGGTCAGCCGCACGGTCATCCGGGAAGCCCTGAAACGACTGGAAGCCAGGGGACTCATCCGTACGGCCCCTTTCCGGGGGGCCACCGTGGCCGACCTGACGGTGGAGGAGGTGGAAGAGCTCTATTTCGCCCGGGTGGCCATCGAGAAGACCGCCGCCGGCCTGGTTTTAAAGCACATCCGTCCGGAAGAGATCCAGAGGCTGAAGGTACTTCTCCGGGAATTGGAAAGCCACCTGCGGCGCAAGACCCCCCAGATGATCGAAAAGGACCTGGAATTCCACCGGACCGTCTACCAGGCCTGCCGCAACCGTTACCTCTGCGAGATCATCGACTTCCTGCGCACCAAGGCTCATATCGTGGGGTACAACGCCTGGTCCCTGCCCCAGCGGATCGAGCAGTCGATCCTGGAACACCGGGAGATTCTGCGGGCCATCGAGGAACGGGACCGGGCCCGGCTGGAGAGACTGGTGATGGAACACATCACCTTTTCGAAAAGGAGCTACCAGGCCCAGCTGAAAGGGCTGGATCATCGGCCATCGGACACGGGCAGCCCCTTCTCCATGATGGCGGGGAAAAAGGTCCGCCCGGCGAAGCCGAGGAATATAATCTAAGCCCATATCGTCCGGGCCTGTCCGTTTCGTAGGGTCGAAAAATTCGAAATCCAAAGGTTCAAAACAGGCAGACAAAAAAGAAAGGTTCATCTCCAAATTCGTTGGTCGAATGTTTCAAGAAAGCCTGCCAAGGGCCCGGAAGGAAAGCCAGATTGCGCAGCAAGCATCGGCGGGAGATCCGCTTTCCGTGAACCCCCTTTTGGTCATCCGCAAAGCGCAGCGGGGGCGGAATAAGTAAGCTTCGAAGAAATAACCGATACCCCCGCCACCGGTTGGGAGAGATAGGCGCCTCATGATTGCAAGCA
>LJUR01000098.1 GCA_001304105.1 Deltaproteobacteria bacterium SM23_61 | reverse complement strand
CATAACCGGCGGATCAATTATCTGCGCATTTCCGTCACCGACCGCTGCAACCTCCGCTGTCGATACTGCATGCCCAAAGAGGGCGTTTCCCAGTTCGGGCATTCAGAAATTCTCTCCTACGAAGAGATCCTGCGACTGGCGACGCTCGCGGTGAAACGAGGGATCAACAAAATCCGGATCACCGGGGGAGAACCGCTGGTGCGCAAGGGCGTGGTCTATCTGCTGGAAAAGCTCTCCGGGCTCCCGGGCGTTAACGACCTGTCCATGACCACCAATGCCATTCTCCTCCGGGAATTCGCCCGCGATCTTCGCCGGGCCGGGTTGAAACGCTTGAACATCAGCATGGATTCCCTCGACCCCGGAAAATACCGGGAGATCACCCGGGGGGGCGATCTGAATCAGGTATGGGAAGGGATCGAGGCGGCGCGCCGGGAGGGGATGGATCCCATCAAGATCAACGTGGTGGCCATCATCTCTCCTCTGGTTCCCCTGGCCGAGGGGGATAACGGGCACGGAGGGCCCGCCCGCCTCTTCCGGTTTCCCGGGGCCGCGGGTCAGATCGGCTTCATCAGCCCGATGAGCGACCATTTCTGCCGGTCCTGTAACCGCCTCCGCCTCACCGCCGATGGGAAGCTGAAAACCTGCCTCTTCTCCGAAGAGTTGACCGATTTGAAGCCCCTTCTCCGCTCCGGTGCCGGGGATGAGGTACTGGAGAAAAAACTGGAGGAAGCCCTCCTGACCAAGCCACTTCAGCATGGCCCCATTTCGGGCGTAATGAAGAGGTGCCACCTCCCCATGGTCAAGATCGGAGGGTGACTCTCCCCGTCATGAAGCTTCTCGACTTCTGCCTGGCCGCGCTGTCCGGATTCCTGCTGATTCTGGCCTTCCCCAAGTTCAACATGGAGATCGTCGCCTGGGCGGCCCTCGTCCCCTTGTTCTGGTCCATCCGAAAAAAAAATCCCCCCCAGGCGGCCCTGCTGGGCTTTGTGGCCGGGTTTTCTTTCTTCACCGGCCTCCTGCCCTGGATCTACAACGTCCTCACCCAGTATGGCCATCTGCCCGGAGCAGTCAGTGTTTTTTTTCTCCTCCTTCTCACCGCCTACCTGGCCCTTTTCGTTTCGGCCTTTGCTTTTGCTCTTCGCTGGGTGGCCGCCCGGATCGAAATTTCCGAAAGCCTCCTGGCCCCGCCTCTCTGGGTCTCCCTGGAATACATCCGGGGTTTTCTGCTCTCCGGGTTTCCCTGGGAGCTTCTGGGGTACTCCCAGTATCTCACCCTCCCCCTGATTCAAATCGCCGACATCACCGGAGTGTACGGGGTATCTTTCCTCATCGTCCTGGTCAACGCGGCGATTTACCGCTTCATGGAAGCCTTCATCGATCGAAACTGGAGGCCAGTCCGCAAAGAAGTTGTGGCCGCCGCGCTGCTTCTGATCCTGTCCGCGGCCTATGGCTACTGGCGGCTCGCCGAGATCAGTCCGCAGAGCAAGGAAGGGACTCCGGTGCGCATTTCCCTCATCCAGGGAAACATCCCCCAGAATGTGAAGTGGGAGCCGAAATTCCAGGAAGAGACCGTGAGGGGTTACCTGGACCTCACCCTCAGGACCCGGCACCTTTTCCCCAACCTGGTCATCTGGCCCGAGACGGCAACCCCTTTCTTTTTCCAGGATTCCCCTTCCCACAAGTCCCGAATCCTGGAGCTGAGCCGGACCATGAGGGCCTATCTTCTTTTCGGATCCCCTGCCTACGACCGGAAGGGCAGGGAAACCCGTTATTACAACAGCGCCTTTCTCATCTCCCCGGAAGGGAAAGAGGCCGGGCGGTACGATAAAATCCACCTCGTTCCTTTCGGGGAATATGCCCCCCTCTCGGGCCTTCTGGGGTTTACCCGGGATATCATCGGGGCCATAGGGGATTTTCAGCCCGGCGAAAAATTTCAGACCCTGGCCTTACCCAAGGGAAATTTTGGGGTTCTCATCTGCTACGAAGCCATCTTCCCCGACCTGACCCGGCAGTTCGTTGCGCGGGGAGCCCGGTTTCTGGTCAACATCACCAACGATGCCTGGTTCGGGCATACGGCAGCCCCCTACCAGCATATCTCCATGGCCGCCCTGCGGGCCGTGGAAAACCGTGTCCCCATCGCCCGTGCTGCCAACACCGGGATCTCGGGTTTCATTCACCCCAGCGGAAAAATTCTCCAGGCCTCGAAGATCTTTACAAAGTCGATTCTTTTCGGTATCCTTTATATGAACAACAAATGGAGCTTTTACACTCAGTTCGGGGACCTCTTCAGTTACCTGTGCATGGGGTTCACGACGATTCTATTGCTCTGGGTTCGATTTAGAAGGGAAGACCGTGTGGAACGAAGTCGAGAGTAAGATTTCTCTGCTGGAAGAGAAGGTGCAGGCCCTCCGAGGTCATCTTTGACTTAGACGCCAAGACCACCCGCCTCGCCGAGATCGAGAAGGAAACCCTCAAGCCCAACTTCTGGGACGATAACGAAGGAGCGCAGAAGATCCTCAAGCAGAGGACCGCCCTGCGGTCCGAAGTGGAGCTCTGGGAGGAACTGAAGGCCGAGATGGAGGAGGCCAGGGGATATTTCGAACTGGCCAAGGAAGAGAATGACGAGGAGACCCTGAAGGATGTTGCGGCCAAGCTGTCCCGGGTGGAGAAAGACCTCCAGTCGGCGGAGTTCAAGCGCATGCTCGGGGGCGAGAGCGACCGGAACAACGCCATTGTCTCCATCCATTCCGGGGCCGGGGGCACCGAGGCCCAGGACTGGGCCAGCATGCTCCTGAGGATGTACCTGCGGTGGGCCGAGCGGAAGGGATTTCGGGCCGAAGTGATCGACACCCTCGCGGGCGAGGAGGCCGGGATCAAGAGCGCCACCTTTGAGGTCACGGGAGATTATGCCTACGGTTACCTCAAGGCCGAGGTGGGAATCCACCGGTTGGTCCGCATCTCTCCCTTCGATGCCGGCAAGCGCCGTCACACCTCTTTCGCCTCGGTTTTTGTCTATCCGGAAATCGATGAGGATATCGTGATCGAAATCAAGGACGAAGACCTCCGGGTGGACACCTTTCGCTCGAGCGGAGCCGGCGGGCAGCATGTGAACAAGACCGATTCGGCGGTGCGGATCACCCACTTCCCCACGGGGATCGTGGTTCAATGCCAGAACGAACGGTCCCAGCATAAGAACCGGTCCATGGCCATGAAGGTCTTGAAAGCCCGCCTCTATGAGCTGAAGCTGAGGGAGCAGGAAGAAAAGGCCGAGGCGCTCCACAGCACCAAGAAGGACATCGCCTGGGGAAGCCAGATTCGCTCCTATGTCCTCCAGCCCTACCGCCTGGTCAAGGATCACCGCACCAATTTCGAGATGGGCAACGTGGACGCGGTGCTCGACGGGGACCTGGACGCTTTCATCGAGGCGTATCTTCTGCAAAAAGCCAACTAAAACCATATGGGGACACAGATGAACACAGATAAACACAGATTTTATTTTCTTAAAAGACGTAAAGACAAAAGAAATCATGGGACACGGATGAAAATTCATTAAAAAAGCCCAACAAAGATTAACCTCTTTCTTTCTATTATTTTATCTGTGTCTATCTGTGTTCATCTGTGTCCAATAAATCATGGAACTTTTTGTTCTCGGCTCCGGCACCTGTATTCCCACGGTGGACCGCGGTCCTTCGGGCCTGGCTCTTTCCTTCGGATCACACCTGATCCTTTTTGACGGGGGCGGGGGCAGCCTGCGGCAGATGCCCCGGCTGGGCCTGGACTTCCGGAAGGTGGATTTTCACTGCCTCACCCATGGGCCTGGACTTCCGGAAGGTGGATTTTCACTGCCTCACCCACTTCCACCCCGACCACGTCATCGACCTGATTTCCCTCCTCTTCGCCATGAACTATACCGTGGATTTCACCCGTTTCGACCCCCTCCGGATTATCGGGCCTGCCGGGCTGAAGGATTTTTTTGCAAAAATGCGGGGGATCTTCGGTCGCTGGATCGAAGCTCACACCTATTCCCTCTCCTTGCATGAAGCCGGGAATAGCGAGATTGACTTTGAGGATTTTTCGGTCCAGACCCGGCCGGTGCTGCACTCCGAGAATAGCATCGGTTTCCGGGTGAATGTTGCCGGAAGGTCAATGGTCTATTCCGGGGATACGGGTTATTGCGGAAATATCGTCGCCCTGGGGAAAGAAGCGGACCTCCTGGTCCTGGAGTGCTCCTACCCCGAGGAAAGAAAGAAAGAGGGGCACCTCACCCCCGCGCTGGCCGGCCGGATCGCCCGCGAGGCGGGAGCTAAAAAACTCCTCCTCACCCACTTTTACCCGGTTTTCGGGGGCCACGACATCCGCCAAGAATGCGGCCAGGAGTTCTCCGGGGAGATCGTCCTGGCCGTGGATGGAATGAAACTGGAGATCTAAACCAATCCCTTAATCAAGATCAGCCCCACTTCCCCTTCCTCCGTGAACCGCTCAAGGCGGATTTTGAGAACCGCAAGGCGCAAGTCGTAAGGCGCGAGAGGGATGGAAACCGGAAATCGCAAGGCGTGAGGGGGAAAATGCTTTTATCGACTTGCGCTCTCGCGACTCGCGACTTGCGGAAATCCGTGGCCTTTGCGAGAGATACTATTTCCGGTGGTGTAACTTCGGCGCCGCTTTGAAGCTGAGGCCCTTTTCGGTCAGGGCGCGGGCGGTCAGGTTCACGGAATCATGCTTGTCCAGGTAGTTTCTGAGCAAAGCGGGCATCTCCCCCGAGGCTTCGATTTCCTTCTTCTCCCGGAAATAGTCCAGGATGTCGGATGGGTGAGCCCGCCCCTTTTCGGTTTCGATCTCGCTTCCCTCGTGCTTGGCGGCGATGTTGGCCACGTGGTCGGCGAGTTGAACCAGTTCCTCCCTCCGGTTGTAGGGCTGGCGGACGATGCTCTTCCAGGTCTCGGTGATGTGGTGCTCGATGCGGACGATATCCTCCAGGCCCAGCTTTTTGCGGACTTCGGCGATGATTTCGATGGTCTGGTTGTCGACCGAGTTGCTGAGGTTGAACCCGATGAGCGGGCAGGAGCCGTCTCTGGCGGAGAAGAGCTTGCCGCCGATCAGTGTCCATAGGGCGGCATAGGGGTTGTCGTTGCCCATGTATACCGAAATCTTGAATTCGTTCTGGATCCCCAGTTTCCGGAGCAGGTACCCCAGAAAGACGGTTCCCGGGTTGATGTTCAACACCTGCCGGATTCCGTAGTTCGTGTAGTAGTAAAGGAATTCATCCACCCATTTCAGGGGATATTCGTTGGGCTGTCCGATCCCCCCGAAATACCCGGTAATGGTCTCCGGGCCCCCCAGGTGTACGTTGGACCCGTCGGTTCCCTTGGTATCCAGGGTCTCCACGAAACTGGCCCCCATGACCTGCATGGCCGCGGCAAAGGCCAGGATGTCCCCGTGATCGGCCTCCTGTTCTTTCATCCTGCGCACCCGGATGAAGCGGCCGGGCATGAGCTCCCTTCTGGCGATAGCTTGTTTGGCCTCCTCGATCACCCAGGGAAAATACTGGGCCGCGCTGATTTCCAGGGTGACCGCGAATCTATCCTTAAACCGGACCCGGGAGCCCCGGTCCCCGAGAACCGATGCCCGGTATTCGGCCACCGAAACGAATGCCTTTGCCTCCCTCTGCGCGATCAGCCATTTCACACCGGCCAGGTAGGGAGATTCCTCTTTCTCCAGCCGGGCCATGAGGTTTTCCAGCTTTCCCGCCTCCGCCGCCCGGGCGTTGATCTCTTCGGGCGTTCCATACTTGGCCACCACGGCCAGAAAATCTTTCACCACCCGGCTCTTGGGGGTTAGCAACAGATCGTTGATGGCTTCCAGCTGTTTCGCCGAAATCCGCAACCTTGCCCGGAGATCTTCTTTCTGGGCCATACTCTCATTCCTCCTTCGCGGGTTCATTCCCAAAGGAAAAAAATACCTTGAATATTTCCATGATTGGGGACCAACCAAAGGTTGTCAAGAGGGAAAACCGGAAAAGCTGGACGCTCCGCAAAAAAGCGCTAAAAGGAATGAGCGGCAAAGCGTCCAGCTTACAGCATTTTCGACGGTAACCAGAGAATTAATCCCGGATACAGGATGAACACAAAAAGAGCGATCACGATCAGGACCACATACGGAGTGATCCCCCGAATGATATGCCTCGTGGTCACTTCCAAGGTGGGATCGGCGGCCCCCCGGAGGTAGAAGATCGAATAAGCGAAGGGAGGGGTCATGAAGGACATCTGGAGGTTGATGCAGATCATCATGGCAAACCACAGGGCGTCGAATCCCAGGGTTTCCGCGATGGGGGTGATGATGGGAACCATGATAAAAAGAATCCCCAGCCAGTCGATGAAAAAACCCAGGGCGAAGCAGATCACCATGATGATGGTAAAGGCGCCCCACTTGCTCCCGGGCATGCTCAGGATGAAATTGGCCACGACTTCGTCGCAACCCGCACGCATGAATATGCCGGTAAAGGAAGAGGCCAGCATGCCGATCAGAAGGACCATGCCGCTCACTTTCACTGTCGTGGACGCGGCCTTTTTCAGGAGCTCTATATTGAGCCGGCGGTGGCCGGCAGCCAGAAGGATCGTGGCCAGTGCGCCGGTCCCGGCAGCCTCCGTGGGGGAAGCGACCCCGAAAAAGATGCTCCCCAGCACCGCCATGATGAGCGCCACCAGGGGCCCGATAGCGATTGCCAGCCGTCCCGTCTTCACGAGGAAAGAAATTCGTATTTCTCCGGCAGGAACGGGCGGGGCGATTTCCCGATTCAGGAAACATCGAACCAGGATGTAGGTACAGTAGGATAAAGACAGGAAAAGGCCCGGTATGACGGCTCCGAGGAGCATTTTTCCCACGGAAAGGTTGGCCATGGGCCCGTAGATCACCAGCATGATGCTCGGCGGGATGAGAATGCCCAGGCTGCCGCCCGCGCAAACCGCCCCTGCCGCCAGGCTTCGGTCGTATCCCCGCTTGATCATGGAGGGGAGGGCAGTCAGGGTCAGGAGGGTGACCGAGGCGGCGATGACTCCCACCGTGGCCGCAACGATGGTCCCCAGGATGATCGTAGCCAGGGCCAGGCCGCCTCTCAGCCCGGCGAACCATACATAAAGTTCTTCAAAGACCCCTTCGGCCGCTCCCGAGTGTTCCAGCACTGCCCCCATGAGGACAAAACCGGGCACCGCCAGGAGAACATAGTTATTCAGCATGTCATAGGAGCGGCTGTAGAAGACCTCGAAAGTGATGGCCGGTCCGAAGAGGTACATTCCCACCCAAAACGAAACACCGCCGATGGCCAGCGCCAGGGGATAGCCGGTCAATACCCCGGCCAGAATTCCCCCCAGCATAATGATCGAAATAATCTCTTGGCTCAATTCAATCATGGGGTTTCCTTCCTACCCGATAAAATTCGCAGATTCCTCACGAACACCGCAAAGCCCTGGAGCAGGAACAGAATCAGTCCGATCAAAACCACGGTCCGGCTGGGGCCGATGCGGGCGTACCAGAAGGTTTGCATGTCCCTCTCGTCGATGGACCAGGCATACCACGTCCATCCCACCGCGGAAACGGCCAGCGCGCCGATGACCGGGAAGAAAAAGAGGGCCCCCATAACGACCTCCAGGACCGCTTTTCCTCTCCTGGACAGCAGGCGGGAGAAGATGTCGATCCGCACGTGCCCGTCGATGCGCATGATATTTCCGAAGGAAAGCACGTACATGGCCCCGGCGGCCATGGTGACAATCACCGGGAGTTGAATGGTCGGGTGGTTGAATCCGTACCGGAGCAGCACTTCAAAGCAAACCAGGCCGATGAAGGCATACAGGAGCGGCCGGATCCAATTCCCCATCCATTCGTTTATACGGTCAATGGTTTTTAATAGCCGTTCCACCGTTTCTCATCCTCCTCACTTTCCCGAAAAAATTCTTATCCCCATGCAGAAACCTGCCGGAATTTCATGAGGAATCCGTGTCGGGAGGGTTTCCCCTCTCAGCCATTCGGCAGAGCCGTCCCTGGACTCCCCCTCTGAATTTATCGCCGCAAGCAAGCAGGTTCCCTGCAAAAACAGGGAACCTGCCCTGGATTCAGCGAGCCTACCAATGCGTCTTCCCGGGCCAACCGGCAAAGGCGGCCGGGGGGTAAGAAATCTGCCCTTACCCCCCGGATAGATCACCCCCTGAACCTATTTGCCGGGGGAGGGCAATCCGTATAGATTCTTCCACATCTCCTCGAACTTCAGCTGGGAGGTTAGGACTTCTTTCATGGCTTCACTCTTGGCCGCCACCTCTTGCAGGTACTTGTTAGCCAGGGGGACAAAGGCATCATCGATGGAGCTGGGAAGATTTAGCACTTTGACTCCCTTGGCCTTGAAACCCTCTACCGCTTCCGCATTGCTCTTGACCAGCTTGGCGTGGTACTCGACTTCCGTTGCTCTCAGACAGTTCAGGAAAATGGCCTTGAGGTCATCGGGCAGAGCCTCCCACTTGGGCCTGGAAACCTGGAGCTCGTACATCTCCCAGGGGGCCCGGGTGGGGCTCAGGTAGAAGTACTTGCCCACCTCAAACAATTTCATCGTGTAATCAAAAGATGGGCAGCTGCATTCATAGGCATCGATGATCCCCCGCTTAAAGTTCTCAAAGACTTCCCCCAGAGGCATGAACACGGTGCCCACACCCATCCGGGACAGGACGATCCCGCCGTCTCCCGAAGCCCGCATCTTGAGCCCCTTGAGGTCTTCCGGTCCTTTCAGCTCTTTGTCCAGGTGGATCCACCCTTCGGGCAGGCCGTGAAGCCCGCCGATGTTCATGAATTTATAGCCCATTTTCTTATACCATTTGTTCACGATCTCCCGGCCTTCGACCGCAAACCACATCATGTGCCCGAGGGGGGATAGCTTGGCGCCTACGCGCTGGGAGAGAATGCTGCCAAAGGGAACTTCGGGCACCATGTACGAACCGCCGGTGGCGCCAAAGTCGAGGACCCCCCTATTGATCGCCTGCCATTCCTTGGCTGCCGGGCAAACCGAACCGGCCGGCTTGGCGGTCATAATGAAGCGCCCTCCGCTGACTTTTTTAACCCGATCACACAGATCCTGCAGCCCCACCGACGGCGGCATTCCCGACGGGAGGGAGCTTTGTCCTATCCAGGTGACCTTCTTGCCCTGTGCTTGCGCTGTCTGATGAGCCGAGTCCATAAAAACCAAACCTCCGGCCAATAACCCCACCAGAACCAACATGACGATCCGATTTTTCATTTTTCCCTCCTTTTTAATTTTTGTACATCGCCCCTGCCGTCACCTTTTGCCGTCCGCCTTCACCTCATCTTCCCATCCATGGCAAGCTTTTTCACGAATGAATGGCCCTGCCGCACCCTGATTTTTCGGCTGAAGGATCATCAAAAACTAAAACCGGTCAGGATCCATTCTGGGGAGAATTTCTTCCCTTTAAATAAGGATTGCCTTTGACCTTCTGCAACGACTCCCCATTTAGTGGAACCTTATAAGATTAAAAAAACTTTTTGTCAAGAAAAAAATGACATTTCTTTAAATTCCGCCCTAATAGGCGCGGGGGACGAAAGGCAGGGCCGACGGGTTTCCAGCGCTGGAGCACCCGGGGGTCCAGGAAAAAACAGCCAAGATTGGGGGCTTGGCCGCAAAATCATCCCCCGGGGCGGGAAGGACCCGAAGCCTCAAAATCGGGCAAAGATCCCCCGCCACCGTGGGGGAATCGGCCAATAAGAATCTTAGCCGGCTTCTTCTTCCGGCCCCAGGATCTTCTGCAGCACGCTCTTGGGGGCCGAGGGCGCTTCGTCGGGAAGGTACACCATAACCCCCCCCTTCACCGGCCGGATGATGATCTTCCCTTCCGCGGCCATCCTCTGGGTTACTTCCACCGGGTTCTTGCCGAAGTGTTCCTTAAAAGCCTGGTTGAACCCGCTGTAAACGGTATGGATCCCCCGGTAAGGGGGTTTCCGGAGCCGCCGGATCGCCCGTAAGACGAACTCTTCTTCGCTGATTGGGGCCGTGCTCTCTTCGTTCATCTCTTCCCTCCCTTTCGCTCGTTCTTCAAACCGCCTTTTTGCCCGATTCCAGTACCAGGCGGACCAGGTCGTCGGGCGTGGTGCCGGTGAGCTGGTAGTTCGGCTTGCCGTAAAAAACCTGAACCTTTTCCCGAATGGAACCTTCTTCCAGGGGGACCCCTTTCAGGCCTTCTTCCATCTCTTCCAACGCGGTGACCGGAGAGCAAAGAACGTTCCCCGAGAAGAGGAGATTCTGTATCACTCCCCCTTTGACCAAGATCACCGCCCGAATCAGCCCTCCCCGGGGGACTTTCCAGATGGACTCCCCCCGCTTCACTCCGGGGCCCAGGGAACCGAATTTCCTCCCTTCCGTCCGGGCGAGGAGGATATCGGGAGAATACTTCTCCCGGTTCTCCTGCTCGTATTCCATCTCCACCTCGCTGAGACATCCCAGGACCAGCTTGACCCCGAAAATCTTTTCCAGCGACTCCCGGTAGGCTTCCCTGACTTCATCCAGGGGGATCGGCCTGCCGGTCAGTTCCTCCAGGGATACCGCTCTTTCTCCCGCGGTCTTGGCCTCTTTGTCGGCAAACTTCTCCGGGGGGATGTTCAGGGCAGGGTTGATCTTGTCGATGGGAGAAGGCTTGACCAGCAGAACACTGGCCCCGCTCCAGATGTCCCCAAAAAAGCTTCCTCCCATCCAGGAAACTTTCCTCCCTCCCACTTCCATGTCGTTGAACGGCCGGTATTTAGCGGCGGTTCCCCACCGGCCGTTGAATTCCTCGGCCATCCGGGGGATGACGGCCTGGAAAATCTCCGCCACGGTAGGGGGCACATACTGCTTGCCCGCAATGATATAGACGACCGCGAACCCCGGATATCCCACATTCACGTAGTAAGGCTGTAAACGCCGGCTCACGCCGATGTCATGGACCCGGCAGTATTCCAGGTTGATGTCCTTCTCCGGATCGGGATAAAAACCCAGGGAAATGCCGATTTTCTTTATGCTGCAGAAAGACACCGTATCCGGCACCCGGCCTTCCATCCGGGCTCGTTGAATGGCGGGATTCAGGAAAGCCGAGTTCTCATTCAAATCCACATAGAGATCGAGCAGTCTCCATTCCTTGTCCATGCCATCCTCTTTTCTGCTGAGCGGAGTTGGAGAACCAAACCATAGAGACCCTAGGGTCTCTTTTGAATCGGTCCAATCCGCGGGATCCGGGGATTAATTCTTGATCCGATTCTTTTCAACAAAAATGCTCCCCACGTCCTTCCATTTACCGTTGCTGAAAATCAGGAACACATCCCCCGCCGAGGTATCGATCACCCAGGCGGAGTTGGCGTCCTTCCCGGCAATCTGGAAGCGGGCGAAGGGCTGCTGGCCCATGGGGGCAAAGCCCCCCCCGAAGGCCTGGGTGGGTTCCCGCAGCCAGAAAGAACCGGCCGCGGAAAGCCCCAGGATCAGTCCCGCCAGGATCAGCAGGGTCCCAAAATTCAAGACGATCTTTCTTTTCATCTTTTGTCCTCCCTGAGGGGAAAATCCCCGTGAATTCCCCTTTGTCCCCGGGCGCGCCACGGAGGTCCCTCCGATTTTCTCCTTCCTTCCCCGGGTGGGGGATCGATCAAGGGTAAAAGGCTAAACTGGCAAAGGTGACCACCGATTGGGTGTTGGCATCCACAGACTGGCTGTACTTTAACAGCCTTCCGGGCACGCCTTCCAGTAAACGGAGAAGCACGTAAATGGAGGAGAGACCGCAAACTCTTCTCCGGTCCTTTTCTCCCGCCAGCAGATTGAAGAAGCCCTCCGCATCGTTCCGCTCGGCATATTCCAGCAGGCGACGGTCCTCCTCGGCCAGAGTCTGCAGGGAAAGCCGGTTGGGGGGATCGGGGTCTCCGAATCGGAGGCCCACATGGGCCAGGTCGGCGCTGGCCAGAAGGCAGACTTCTTTCTCGCTTTGGGCGGTGACCTTTTTCAGGGCGGTAATGAAAGCGGCTACCCCCGGCAGGTCCATGGGGCTGATTCCCTTCAGGATCGCTTCCTGAAAGGAACCGCAGAGAATGGGAACGATCCGCAAAGGGGCTTTCCCCGGCCAGAGGGCCCGCAAGAAGACCAGCTGGAGTTCGATGGAATGCTCCATCCGATGAACAAACTCATCCTGATAGAAATCCCCCCCGCACCCCGCCTCCACCGCCGAAAGAAATTCCCCATCGGTCTCGACCGGGCCCCAGGGAGTCTGGAAATGCTTGCGGGTGAAGGCAAAGGGTTGCTTCATGGCCGAATGGGCAGTTCCCAGGATGATGAACAAATCCGCCGGAGCGGATTCGAGAATCGCCCGATGAGCGTAGGCGTAACAGGTTCCCCCCCGCTGGTAATCGATATGGGGAGCGATGACTCCGGCCAGTTTTTTAGATTTTCCGTTCGGAGCGGGGAGTCCAGGCCCCTCCGGGTCGCGGAAGAAGCGCTCGATGCTCTTCCTCAGCCTTTCGCCGTCCTCCTCGTAAGATTCCCCGGCCAGGGTGAGCGGACGATGGGAAGACTTGCGGAATTCCTCGATGATCTTTTCCTCGGCCGAACGGAAACGTTCACTCTCCAGCAGCAAATATTCGTCGAGTTGGTCGATGAGCTCCTGGATTTTCTCCCGGTAGAGGAGTTCGCCGAAACGGCGCATGAATTCCGCCTGGATGTCCACGACGGAATGTAGACCGTCGAAGAGGCTGATGATAAAAAAGGTGGGAAAAGGAATGAAAAGAATCTTGCCCGCAAGGTTCAAGGGATCGCGGAGGCAGACGACCTTCTGTCCGGAAACTTCGGCCGGAAAGATATCCAGGCTGCGCATTCGGGGATATTTTTTTTCCTCCCCCATGGGAAAACCTTTCGGTTCTGGAAGCTCAGAATTCTCCATCCGGTCCAGAATTTTATATAGAGTTTCAGGGGTGAAGTCAAGTGAAATGCATAACGCCAAAACAGTTCCTTGTTACTGGTTAAAGGAATAAAGAATGGGTAAGGATGGAACGAGCAACGAGAAACCAGCAACCAGCAATGTTTATCCTCATTCCGCATGCGGCTGGGCCATTGCCCCAAAGCGGAAATCGTGTTAAAAATTAACATAGGGGAAGAACCTATGAATCATGGCATCGAGATGGGCCCTATCCGGCCGCCCAGCGAAGCGCAAAGCTTGCTGATCCGGGTCACCCGTAACTGCCCGTGGAACCAATGCGAGTTCTGCCACACCTATAAGGGGGAGACCTTTTCCATCCGCTCCGTCGAAGAGGTCAAAGGAGACATCGAGCAGGCCAGGGCGATCGCTGACCAAATCCGGGAAATCTCCTGGAAGATGGGCCAAGCCGGTAGAATCAATCAGGCGGTCCTCGGCGAATTTTTTTCCCACCCTCACTCCCGTAGTCCGGGCTACCAGATTGTGGCCGGCTGGCTTTATTTCGGCGGAACCCAGGTTTTCCTGCAGGACGGGAATTCCCTCATGCGCAAGACGGGCGACCTGGTGGAGATTCTCCGCTATCTGAAAGAAAAATTTCCCTCGGTTGAACGGATTACCAGCTACGGGCGCGCGCGAACCCTGGCCAAAAAAACCGTTGAAGAACTAAAGGAGCTCCGGGAGGCAGGGCTCTCCCGGATTCACATCGGAATGGAAACCGGATATGATCCCCTCCTGCAGTACATGAAAAAGGGGGTGACGGCCAAAGAACAGGTGGCCGCCGGACGGAACGTGGTGGCCTCGGGGATCTCCCTTTCCGAATACCTGATGCCCGGGCTGGGGGGCGAAATGTGGTGGCGGGAACATGCCGTGGAGTCGGCCCGGGTCCTGAACCAGATCAATCCCGACTTCATCCGCCTCCGGACCCTCTATGTCCGCCGGAATATGCCCCTCTACCGGAAAGTGGAGGCGGGGGAGTTTGCCCGCCCCTCCGACGATCGGATCGTCGCCGAGATTCGCCTCTTCCTGGAAACCCTGGACGGCATCTCCAGTACGGTGGTGAGCGACCACATCCTGAACCTCCTGGAAGAGGTTCAGGGCAAATTGCCCGAAGGAAAGGAAAAGATGCTCGCCCTCATCGACCGCTACCTGGCCTGGCCCGCCGAAGAACGCCTGCGGTTTCGCGTGGGCCGGAGGCTCGGATATCTGCGCAACCTGGAGGACCTGGGGGATCCGAACCTGGGTCTGCGGATCGATCGGATGATCGAAGAGGTCCGCCGCTCCGTCGAGCAGGAAAAGGGCCGAGAAGCGCAGGAGCAGGAAATCGAGCAAGAAATCCACGGCCTGATGGAGGATTACATCTGAACACTACTCGTTGCTCGTTACTCTTTGCTGATTGCTGGTTAAACAAGAAAAGGCAATATCGATGAACCAAGAACGAGGAACGAGCAACCAGTAACGAGTAACCAGTAACGAGCAACTAGCAAAGATTAACCAGTGCCGAGGGCGGAATGATGAAACTGAACATGACCCTATTGACCGACCTCTACCAGCTGACCATGGTGGGGGGCTATTATCTTCTGGGAAAGAGCCGGGAGAAGGCCAATTTCGATTATTTTTTCCGTAAGGTCCCGGAAGACGGCGGGTTTTGCGTGGCGGCCGGCCTGGAGCAGCTGATTGACTGCATCCAGGACCTTCACTTCGAGCCCGAAGATCTCGATTTCCTGCGCAGCCTGGGCCTCTTTCCCCCCGAAGTGCTTCGGTTTTTTCAGGACCTCCGTTTCACCGGAGACCTCTATGCGGTTCCCGAGGGTACCCTGGTCTTTCCCCAGGAGCCCCTGGTGCGGGTCACCGCTCCCCTTCCGGAAGCCCAAATCATCGAAACCGCCCTGCTCAACATTCTCAATTTTCAAACCCTGATCGCCACCAAGGCAGCCCGGGTCTGCATTGTCGCCGGAGAGGATCCGGTGATCGAATTCGGGGTCCGCCGGGCCCAGGGCCCGGACGGAGGCCTCAGCGCTTCCCGGGCCGCATTTATCGGCGGAGCAAGGGCCACTTCCAATCTCATGGCCGGAAAGGTTTACGGGATCCCCGTCCGCGGAACGGTGGCCCACAGCTGGATCGAGTCTTTCTCCTCGGAGATGGAGTCCTTTCAATCCTACGCCAGGGTTTACCCCAAGAATGTGCTGCTCCTGGTCGATACCTACGACACCCTCCGGAGCGGGGTGCCCAATGCCATCAAGGTGGGGAAAGAGCTCCGCGCCAGGAAAGCGGGGGACCTCCTGGGGATCCGGCTGGACAGCGGGGACCTGACTTTTCTCAGCCGCGAAGCCCGCAAGCTGCTCGACGAAGCCGGTTTTGAGCGAACCCACATTCTGGGCTCCAGC
>LJUR01000097.1 GCA_001304105.1 Deltaproteobacteria bacterium SM23_61 | reverse complement strand
GTCATGATCTCGGAGACAAAACTGACCAGCTGGTCGCAGCGGTAATACTTTTTTTTCGTCGAGCCGCTGGCCTTGACCTGGCCGTTGACCCAGCAGGTAACGGTTGTATCATCCGGGTCCAGGTCGGTGGCGATATAGGGGCCCAGGGGGCAGAAAGTGTCAAAGCTCTTTCCGTGGAAAGTGGCGTTGTCCTGCAGGATGAAATCATAAGCGGTGACGTCGTTGCCGCAGGTGTAGCCCAGAATGTATTTCCGCGTGTCCTTTACGGGAACGTTCCGGGCGACTTTGCCCATCACCACCACCAGCTCGGATTCGAAGATGAGGTGCTGGGAAGAGGACGGATAGATGATATCCTCTTCGTGGGCGATGACCGAGCTGGGCGGTTTATAGAAGAGAACCGGCCGGGGCGATTTCGACGGGTTTTCTCCCCAGGGGTAATTCTTCGCCGCGCAGATAATCTTGGTCGGTTCGCAGGGGGTAAGGATTTTCAAGCTCTGGAGGGTCCCTGCGGCCGTACCTCTATCGATTCGGTCCGCGTAGGGAGACCCGATCTGGTAAATCGTATTCCCCTCCAGTACGCCATAGGAGGATTGATATTCTTTCTGGTACCGCAGCAGTTTCATGGCCCCTCTCTTCTTTTCGTTGCAGTTCCGGATTTCCGGACAAAAGAATAATTTATCGTACCATCCGGTTGCCCCCGGGGCAATCCATAATCATTCGAATTCGGAATCCGGAGTTTGGAGTTCGGAATTTACACTTCTTTTTTTCCATTCCCCATTCGCCATTCCGCATTCCGCATTTGACGTCGGCCCTTGATTTCCCCCTGCACCTCAGATATCATTCTAAGCAGAACAGGAGAGGGGGTGCCGGAATGAAGGCCAAAGATCTGGTGGAGGAATATCTGGTCTCCGGCCACGGGGCCTGTCCCGGCTGCGCCATGCCCGTAGTCACGCGCTATACCTACCACGTCCTGGGACAGAATACGATCTCGGTCCTCACCGCAAGCTGCCTCGGCACGATTGTCCTGACCTATCCTTTCTCTCCCACCCAGGTTGCCACCTACTCCACCCCCTTTGCCTCGGCCGCCGCTGCGGCCTCGGGCATCAAGGCGGCTTTGGACATGAAGGGGCATACCCAGACCGCAGTGGTCGCCATCGCCGGGGATGGAGGGACTTTTGACATCGGGATCCAGGCCCTTTCCGCAGCGGCCGAGCGGAATGAAGACTTCATTTACATCTGTTACGACAACGAAGCCTACATGAACACCGGGATTCAGCGTTCTTCCGCCACTCCCTGGGGCGCCTGGACGACCACCACTCCCCCGGCCAGTTTGAAGAACCAGCCCAAGAAGGATATCGTGGAAATCGTGGCCGCCCACGGGGTTCCCTATGTGGCCACCGCATCGGTGGCCTATCCCGAGGATTTTATGGGCAAGATCAAGAAAGCCGCAGGGATCCGGGGGTTCAAATTTATCTATGTCCTATCCCCCTGTCCGGTGGGATGGAGATTCGCTTCGGAAAACACCATCCGTCTCGCCCGCCTGGCGGTTCAGAGCAAGATCTTCCCCCTCTATGAAGTGGAGGAGGGAGACCGGTACATCCTCAACGTGGAGCCCGAGGGGGTGCCGGTGAACGAATACCTTGAACTCCAGGGCCGCTTCTCTTTCCTGAGGGAGGGGGATTTGGAGCGCATCCAGGAAAACGTGAACCATGAATGGGAGCGCTTGATGAGGAAGTTGGAAGGGAGAGGGGGAGCATGAAACTTGGCCGTGTTGTCCTTTTTTTCAGCCTTCTGCTGGCCGTTCATTTCCCCGCCCATGCCCAGCCGGGCTCCAAAGATGCTGCCCGGGAGATCCTCAAAGCGGTGGTGAAAATACGGGCCATCGTCCCCGATTATGCGCGGTCGGCCAAGATTTTGGGGACCGAGCGGGAAGGGAGCGGGGTGGTGATCGATTCCCGGGGGCACATCCTGACCATCGGTTATTTGATCCTGGAGGCGGAAACCCTCGAAGTAGTCGGGCCGGATGGAAAAGCCGTCATTGCCCAATCGACGGCGTATGACCACAGGACCGGATTCGGCATTCTGAGGGTGGACAAGCCCCTGGAAGTGAAGCCCATGGAATTGGGGAAATCTTCGGAAGTCAAGGAAGGGGACCCGGTCCTGGTCGCGGCCCATGGCGGAGAAGACGGAGCCATGGGGGCCCGGGTGATCTCCCGGAAGGAATTCGCCGGCTACTGGGAATATCTTCTGGACGAGGCCATATTTACCGCTCCTCCCCATACCAACTTCGGGGGAGCGGCGCTGATCGATCGCCAGGGAAAACTGGTGGGGATCGGCTCGCTCTTCACCCAGATCCCCATTGCCGGTTTAGGGGCGATCCCCGGAAACATGTTTGTCCCCATCGATTATCTGAAGCCCATCCTTTCCGAGTTGATCGACAAAGGGCAGACCTCCGAACCTCCCCGGCCCTGGCTGGGGGTGAATGCGGATGAAAGCCATGGACGGATCTTCGTTACCCGGGTCACTCCGGAAGGCCCGGCGGAAAGAGCCGGACTCAAGATAGGAGATATCATCCTCACCGTGGACAAGAGAGAAATCAGCGGGCTTGCGGATTTTTACCGGAAGATCTGGGGTTTGGGAAAGGCAGGTGTGGAAGTTCCCCTCAGCATCCTCCGGGGGATCCAAATCCGGGACATCATCGTGAAGTCGGCGGACCGGACCCAGTACTACCAGCTCAAACCAAAGAGGAGGATATAAAATAAACGGCCCATAGCTCATAGCTGACAGCTCATAGGTAAGACGTTATACGTTACACGTTATACGTTTTTAGTTATTGGGCATAAGCAAGGAATAATTTTTTTCCCCTGACCTCGAACCCCTGACCCCTTACCTTTTTTTATGGATGTCCGGATCGGCTGCTGCGGCTTTCCCAGGTCCCGGTCGGAATATTACCGGACCTTTAAAATCGTAGAAATCCAGCAGACTTTCTATCACCCGCCCCGCCCCGAAACGGCGCAAAAGTGGCGGGCCGAGGCACCCCCGGACTTTGAGTTCACCCTGAAAGCCTGGCAGTTAATCACCCACGAACCCCAAAGCCCCACCTACCGCCGTCTGAAGCTTTCCTGGCCCGAGGACAGGCTTGCCCGATGCGGGTCTTTTAAGCCCACCGAAGAAGTCCTCTGGGCCTGGGAACAGACCCGGAAAATCGCCGCAGCCCTTCAGTCCAGGTTCATTGTCTTCCAATGCCCGGCAAGCTTCCACCCTTCCTCGGAGAACAAAAAAAATCTGCGGTCCTTCTTTAGAAGGGCCGGGCGGGAGGATTTTCAGTTGATCTGGGAACCCAGGGGAAAGTGGGAGCCGCAGGAGGTTCGTGAAATATGCCGTGACTTAAACCTGATCCACGGTGTCGACCCTTTCAAAAATGAGTCCACCTTCGGCGAAATCCGGTATTTCCGGCTCCACGGGATCACCGGTTATCGGTACCGGTTTTCCGAGGAAGATTTAAGAGCCCTGCGGGGAAGATGCCGGGGAATGACGTACTGCCTGTTCAATAACGTCCAAATGTGGACCGACGCCCGAACTTTTTCTCTTCTGGCGGAGCAAGCCTTCAGGCAAAAATCATGATTCCGAATGAAAAACTCCGGCGATGATCCGGAACTCCCAATGGGGGTAGCCCAACGACCACAGAAAAACTGTGGATGGACGAGGAGAAAGGAATGGCTCGGCCGAGATTTCAGTTGAAGGCCGGTATGGATTTCAATAATATTAGATGAATAGGGGAAGCGAGCTGGAAATTTCAATCAGCAGGAGGGAGGAAAACTCCATGAAGAAAGTGTTGGTTGCCTACGTGAGTCGGACCGGGAAGACGGAGAAGATGGCCGAGTACATCGCCGAAGGTGTTCGCTTTTGCGGCCATGCGGCGGAGGTCAAGAAGGTCTCCGAGCTGAAGAAGGAGAAACAGCTGGAAGGATATGACGGGTACATCTTCGGCTGTCCCACCTACCATCGGGACATGACCGAAAACATGAAGACCTTCCTTTTCCTGGCCCAAAAAGCGGGCTTGGGCGGAAAATGGGGGGGCGCTTTCGGGTCCCATACTCACAGCGGGGATGCGGCGAAGTATATTTTTGACACCATGGAACATGTCTTCAAGATGAATATGACCAATTTGGGCTCTTTCCTCCTGCGGGAGGACGTGATTGAAACATCGGAGGGGATGCGCGCCTGCCAGGACTATGGAAAGGCGCTGGGAGAACAATTGGGAGCCTGATCCGGGATGGAAGAGTTCAAGAAAATCCTAATTCTGGAGAATGAGATCGAAGCCCGGCTCCTCGATTCGGTGCTCAACGAGCGGAACATCCCCCACAGGATCCGGAGCTATTACGATTCCGCCTATGACGGGATTTTTCAGACCCAGAAGGGGTGGGGGGCTGTTTTGGCCCCTCCCCAGTACCAGGAAGAGATCGAGGCGATTTATCAGGACTTGCCCATTGAGGAAGGCGGGGGAGAAGAAAGAAATAAGAAGGAAGGATGATCGGCCATTGCCTGCGGAAAGGCGACCATGAAGCGGATTGAGACGATTCGAGGAGCGAGGACCATTGTTGAAACGTGCGCCGGGGTAAAAGCCGGAGAGAACGTCCTGATTATCACGGACACCAATATGGTGGAGATCGCCGAAGTCCTCGCCATGGCGGTGAAAGAAAGGGACGCCGAGCCGATCCTGGCGGTCATGATTCCCCGCAAGGGACACAGTGAAGAACCCCCCGCCTGCCTGGCGGAGGCCATGAAGAAGGCCAACGTAGTCCTGACCCCGGTCAGCACTTCCATCACCCACACGAAGGCCATGAAAGAAGCTGCGGCTGCAGGATCGCGGGCCATCGTCATGACCGCCTTTACCGAGGACCTTTTAATCCGGGGAGGAATCCAGGCGGATTTCCGGAAACAGAAGCCCATTTGCCTGGAAGTGGCTAGGCGCTTCCAGGAAGCCAAAGCGGTCCTGCTGACCACCCCCGGCGGGACTTCCCTCAGGATGCGCAAGGAAGGCAGAAGAGGCAATGCCCTCTATTGCCTGGTGGGGCCGGGAGAGTTTTCCACGGTTCCGACCATTGAGGCCAATTTTTCCCCCCTGGAGGGAACGGCCGAGGGTACCCTCGTGGCGGATGCCAGCATCCCCTACCTGGGTATCGGGATCCTGCAGGAACCGGTAAAATGCAAAGTGGAAAAGGGATTCATCGTCGGCATCGAAGGCGGTTTCCAGGCCGATTTGCTGAGGAACGACCTGGAGTCCAGAAATGACTCCAACAGTTACAACATAGCCGAACTGGGAGTGGGGCTGAACCCCGAATCCCGGATGACGGGGGTCATGCTGGATGACGAAGGGGTCCTGGGCTCGGTTCACATTGGCATCGGGTCCAACCTCACCCTGGGCGGGAACATCAAGGCCGCCGTTCATTATGATCTTCTCATGTGGAAGGCCACCCTCGAGCTGGACGGTAAAGTGATTCTGGAAAAGGGAGAATTGAAATTATAAATCCTGATCGCATGAACCGCCGAATCAAATCCTATTTACCTCTGTGTTCTCTGTGAGCTCTGTGGTTAATTTTTTGACTGGGATTTGGCGCTTCATCCGGAAGGGGGTGGGATATGCCAAGAAAAAGAAAGGCGGGTCTTTGGACCCTGGCGGGAATCTGCCTGGCCATCTCTCTGGTTCTGTCTTCCCAATTGGCGGCCAGGCAACCCGCTCCTCCCGCAGCCTCATCTCCGGAACTGGTTCAAGTCAAAATCCAGCGCCTGACCGTCGATCCATCGAGCCATCAGCCGGTGGTTTTGCTTACGGATCTTCAGGAGGAACGCGCCCTTCTGATCTGGATCGGCCCCTGCGAAGCTAACGCCATGAATGCCGTAATGGAGGGAAGCAAAGCCCTCCGTCCCCAGACCCATGACCTTCTGCAGGAGGTCATCCAGACGATGAAGGCAAAGATCCAGAAGGTCGTCATCACTCATTCCCAAGACGGGATTTATTTTGCCAATCTGGTCCTGGAACGGGAAGGTAAGGCCATCGAAATCGACGCCCGTCCCAGCGACTCCATGGTCTTGGCCCTGAAGGTCCGAGCGCCTGTTTTTGTGGCCAAGAAAATGTTCCAGGAAATGTCGCTCCCTATGAAAGAAGAAAGGGATGCCGAGGGTCTGTACGGAATCACCGCACAGGAGCTCACTTCTTCCCTGGCCCAGTCCTTTTCCTTCCCGTCAACCCGCGGGGTCCTGGTCTCCGACGTGCGCGCCGGGAGCCCCGCGGAGAAAGACGGCCTCCAGCGGGGAGATATTATCGCCAAGATCGGAGGAGAAGCAACTCCAGACGTTAAAAGCTTGAGAGCCGTTGTGGATAAAATGAGGGAGCCGATCAAGGCCAGGATTTTTCGGAAGGGAGAGTTCATTACCCTGACGTTACATGGGAAAGTTGAAAGCCGATGAAGATTCAAACCCTTTGCCTGCCCGAACCCAAGAAAGTTGAAGTGGTCAGCGCGGAACTTCCTGGACCGGCCGAAGGACAGGTCCTGGTAAAGACCTACCAATCCTCCATCTGCGGCACGGACCGGAACATTTATAACGGCATCCTCCCGCCGGGATTGAAATTCCCAATTACCATGCTGGGTCATGAGGGGGGAGGCACGGTTATGGAAGTGGGCAAGGGTGTCCGTAAGTATAAGGCGGGCGACCGGGTCATGTCCTGCAAGAAAAACGGCACCTTTGCGGATTATTTTCTTTCCCTGGAAGAGAACCTGCATCCCATTCCGACGGAGATGGACCTGGAATTGGGGTCCCTGGGTGAGCCTCTGGCCTGCGTGATGTACTCCATCTTCAACTCCGGGGTCCAGCTGGGAGACACTGTGGCGGTGATGGGCTTGGGATTCGCCGGGCAGCTGATGGTCCAGGGGGCTAAGAGGAGGGGGGCCATGACCATCATCGGGATCGATCCCCTGGCCGGGAAGCGGGATCTGGCCAGGAAGCTGGGGGCGGACCAGGTCTTTGACCCCAAGATCCCGGATTCGGAGAAAACGATCGTGGAGAAGACCAAAGGTGTCGGAGTGGACGTGGTCTTCGAGGCCGCCGGTACGGAAGACTCCATGAACATGGCCACCCGCATATTAAGGAAAAACGGAACGCTCGCCCTCTACAGCTGGGTGATGGAGCCGGTCCGCCTGAACATCAGCCGCTGGCACGACGACGGCATGAACATTCGCACGACCTGCGTCATGCATGTAAATACCCCTTACGAGAGGTTCGCCTGGTTCGACCGCCTCCTGGCCCCTTATTGGAAGGGATTGATCCAGGTGAAACCGCTGCTGACCGGACCGTTCCCCCTGAAAGAAATTCCCCGGGCTTTTGATACGGCCAACCGATCGGATGCGATCAAAGTGCTGATCAGAGACTGAGAGAGAAAGCCGGAGATTCATGTCCACCATGGACCCCGATGATTATGCGATGGAGCTGGGTCCCATGGGCCCCATCGGGGAAGGGGCCGCGCTGATGCTGCGGGTGAATCGCAATTGCCCTTGGAACCAGTGTCTCTTCTGCCCGGTTTACAAGGCCAGTCATTTTTCCGCGCGTTCGGTGGAGGAGGTCAAAAGGGATATTGAAGCGGCCCGAAGGGTCGGAGACCTCCTGGAGAGCACGTCCTGGGACATGGGGTTGAACGGTTATGTCCAGCATGAGGTGATCGAGGCATCCCTTAAAAAATACCCCGAACTGTATGGGAAATACCCATCCGCGGTTACCGAAAAGCAGTGGAGCGCTCTCCGCTGCCTCAGCAACGTAGCCAACTGGTACATACACGGAACACGGCGGGTGTTTTTGCAGGACGCCAATGCCCTCTTCATGAAGCCGGGAGAGTTGATCGAAGTCCTTGGATATTTGAAAAAGACCTTCCCATCGGTGGACACAATTACCTGCTATGCCAGGGCCAGGACCTGTGCCCGGAGGACTCCCGAGGAATTGACCGAGCTGCATGATGCCGGGCTTTCCTGGTGTTTTGTGGGGATCGAATCGGGGTGTGACGAGGTACTGGAATTTATGAAGAAAGGCGTCACGCGGCAAGAACATATTTCCGGCGGGCGCAAACTCCTGGCCGCCGGAATTGAAATGGCCGCTTTTGTCATGCCCGGGCTCGGGGGAAGGAATCCGGACGTATCTGGCAGGCATACTCGGGATACGATTGACCTCCTCAACGAAATTCAGCCAACCGAGGTGCGGGTTCGCAGCCTGGCGGTTTTGGAGAGCGCTCCTCTATATGGGAAATGCGAGGCCCGGGAATTTTTCCATCCGGGCGAGGACCAGATGGTGGAAGAATTAGGGGAGATGATTGAGGGAATTGACTTCGACTGCGCCTTCGAGACCCTGCAGATGACCAATGCCTTCAGCTTCCGGGGAAGGTTACCCGGCCAGAAACGAGCCTTCCTCGATGCTCTTGATTCCTACCGGGCCCTCCCTCCCATGAAAAGGGCCCAGTATCTGCTCAACCGATACCTCCGCGGAGGCTACCTGGAATTTGTCCAAGGATGGGGAAAGCTGGATCCCCCTCTGCAGGAGAAAGTCGAAGAGGCGGAAAGCAGCATTGCAGAGGAAGCTCCCGACGCCCTGAAAAAGGTTGAAACCGCCCTCTTCACCCTCAAATCCAAAGGAATTCCCTGAAGATTTCTTATTCCGGTTAATCTGGAGCCAAACAGGTGATTGCCGGGGCGGGTCCGGGTGATCGCTTCGTCCGCCCATCAATTTTCCGCCGCCAGAGTGACCTTCTCCACTTTGTCCAGGTCTTTTTTATAGAACCGGGACCCCGAATAGAAGAGGACGCACGAAACCAGGGCGGCCAAAGTTGCCAGCTTCAACGCGGTGGCGATCCCGTACGCGTCCGAGAGGGCTCCGGTCACGATCGGTCCGAGAGAGCTTCCCAGGAGATTTTGGGCGATCACACAAAGGGCATAGGAGATGGCCCGCAGACCCGGATGGACCACATCCTGGGTCACGGCGATGGCCGATGAAGCCCAGGCCATGGCTGCGATTCCCCCCAGGATGAGAAGGGGGTATTGAACGGTCAGCCCGGAGAATAGGTGCAGACCGGCAAAAAACAAAACCGCGGACAGGAGGGCGGAGATGGTAGAGACCAGCAGCCGGGCCGGAATTCTCTTTTTCATCCATCGATCGGCAATCCATCCGCCCAGGGGCGACCCGATGATGGCCATGAGCATGACCCCGCTGGTCAAGAGCGTGGCTTTTTGCAGCGGAGCTCCGTGGACCCTTTGGAAATAGGTCGGAAGGAAGGAGGATAGGGAGATGGTAAGGAACATCATCCCGGCGAACCCCAGGTAGGTCAGCAGCAGGGAGGGGGTGCGGGAAAAAGCCCGGACGATGTCCATCTTGGACATCTTTTTCTTGGCAGGTGAGGCGATGGACTCCGCAGCCTGCTGCTGGACGGTCTGCTCCAAACCGACGGTTTTATAATCTTTCAAAAAAAAGAAGAGAATGGCAATGAACAACCCCGGGATTGCGACGATCCCAAAGGCGTGCCTCCAACCCCAGTGGGTGGCGATGAGGCCGCCCAGCACAATTCCCGTGGCCATGCCCAGCGGGATGGATATATTCCAGAGTCCCACCATGAAGGCCCGCCTTTTTTCGGGGTAAAGGGCCGAAATCATGGCCGTTCCTCCCGGGGCGTAGCCGGCTTCCCCCAGGCCGATGGCCGTTCGGGCGACGAAAAGCTGGCTGAAATTTTTGGTGAAGGCGCAGGCCATGGTGGCCAGGCTCCACATGACGGCCATGATGCCGATACTCTTCTTCCGGCTCCACCGGTCAACCATAATTGAAACGGGAAAAGAGAAGAAGACGATGGCCCAGTAAACGGCCGAGACCAGCGCCCCGCACTGGGCGTCGGTCAACCCCCATTCGCTCTTCAGGAAAGGGAAGAGGGAAACAACCACCATCCGATCGACGTAATCGAAGAAATAAAGGAGCCAGAGGAGGATAAAGACGTAGTGGGTGTAACCCCGGGAAAATAGGAAACCTTCGGGAGCCGATTGGGTAGCCATTTTTAACCTCCGAACGCATTATAAAGTAAAGAGCAAGGAGCGTGGAGCATGGAGCATGCAGTAAATGACCGATGACCAATGACCAATGACCAATGACTAATGACTAATGACTAATGACCAATGACTAATGGCCAATGATCAATAACGAATAACCTATAACGCATAACGCATAACGAATAACGTATAACGTATAACCTTCAAAGGGTTCCTTCTTTTTCTCTGAGCTATCCGCGACTCTGTGAGGGAAGAATTTGATTTTCGATTTAAAATTCTTCTCCGATCTTCAGCATTACCTTTGTGGCCTTCCCCGCATGGATTTTTTCTCGGTACACCCGTGGCAGTTCTTCCAGGGCGATGAGGTCGGTGATCATATCCCGGCCATCGATCTTGCCTTCAGCCATCCAGGCCAGGCACTGGATGTTCTCCTCATGGGTGTTGGAATAGGACCAGGTCAACCTGGGTTCCTTGAAGTTCAGGGCCATGGGGTGATCGAGGGCCAATCCCTTGAACATGCTCACGATGCAGATCGCGCCGCCCTTGGCCGCCAGGCTATATGCGGCGGGGACATTTCGGGAGACCCCGGAACACTCCAGGATGGTCTCGAAGCCGATGCCCCCGGTCCATTCCCTTCCTTCCCGGGAGATATCCTCCTTCAAGGGATCGATGACAAAATCAGCGCCCCATCTCTTTCCCAGCTCCCTCTTTTCTCCGACGGGTTCAGACAGGACAACAGGGTGAAACTTGAGGATCTTTAGGATTCTTACGGCGGCCAACCCGATGGGACCTCCGCCCATGACCAGGGCCGATCCCCCCTCATTCTCCGTGCAACGGATCCCGTGGAGAGCGGAGGCGAACGCCTCGGCCAGAGCCGCATTCCGGGAACCCACCCCCGGAGGAATCGGGATGAGCATGGGAGGAAAAGCCTTTAGGAATTCGGCAAAGCCGCCGGGCAAGTCCCCGACCCCGATGGAATGTCTTTTTTCCCCGCAGAGGTGGGGTTTTCCACGCCGGCACTCCCGGCAATGTCCGCAGAAAGTGGGCCGGAGAATGACCTGGGTGCCCTCCGGGAGGGCATTCTTCTGCCGCCCCCGGTCGAAAACCACGCCGCTTGTCTCATGACCGAGGATGAGCCCGTCGGGCAGCAGCCCGCTTTCGATCAGGGAGTGATCCGACCCGCAGAAGCCCGTGTCCGAAACTTTCACCAGTACCCCGTCGACCCCGGCTTCGGGCATGGGAATTTCTTCAATCACCAAACCTTTTCCTTTTCGGTAGACCGCAGCTTTCATATAAAACCCTTCAATTACGAATCATAGGTCGTAAGTCGTAAGTCTCAAGTACCGGAGTCAACCAGCCTACACCCTGCACCCTGCGCCCTGTGCCCTGCACCCTGCACCCAATACTCCTTTACTTACTCCTTCAACCGGTAAAGGTTATTCAAGTATTGCAAGGCCAATGCCTTGGCCGCTTTGCGGTCGGGCAGGGTC
>LJUR01000286.1 GCA_001304105.1 Deltaproteobacteria bacterium SM23_61 | reverse complement strand
CCCAGCAGGGCCATGGGGCCGCTCAGGGGCTGGATCACCCCGATCTTGAGGTCCTGAGCTCCGGCCGGCCCGGCCAGCAGAAAAAGAAGACCAGCGAATAAACCGACCTTTGTTAACCAGCTCTTTTTCATTTTGCACCCTCCTTCTACTTGGTTGTTAAAAAAGGCTCTCAGAGTTTAGGCGCTTAAGTGTAATTAAGACACTTTTTTCCCCTTGCGGCCCTGCCGCACTCAGCTTTGCCCTTCGCGGAAAACATATTCTTTCCCCAGGTAGGCTTCGATAACCTTTTTATCCTTGGCGACCTCGTGCGGGGGTCCTTCGGAAATTTTTTCCCCGTAATGAATGATGGCGATCCGGTCGGAGAGGTTCATGATGACCTGCATGACGTGTTCGATGAGAAAAATGGTGACGCCCCTTTCGCGAATTTTGCGGATGAGCAGCAGAGCTTCCTCCACTTCCGCCGGGTTCAGCCCGGCCATGGCCTCATCCAGCAGAAGGAGCTTGGGCTGAGTAGCCAGGGCTCTGGCGATTTCCAGACGCTTGCGGTCCGCCAGGGTGAGGGCGCCCCCCAGATGGTCCTTTTTCCCTGCCAGGCCGACAAAGGATAGAATCTCCAGCGCCGACTCTTGCGCTTCCTTCACCCCCTTCATCCGGGGAAGGGCCGCCACGGTCACATTGTAGAGGACATCGTGTTTCGCGAAAGTCTTCACGGTCTGAAAGGTCCTGCCAATGCCCAGATGGCAGCACTCATGGGGGGGAAAGTTGGTGATCTTCTGGCCCTGGAAGAGAACCTCCCCGCTGTCCACGGGGTAGAAGCCCGAGACCAGGTTGAAGAGGGTTGTTTTGCCGGCCCCGTTGGGCCCGATCAATCCCATGATTTCACCCTGGTTGATCTGGAGGCTCACATCGTGAATGGCGGTGAGCCCCCCGAAACGCTTGGTGACCGATTGAATATCCAGTAAGGGCATAACCTTTAATCCCTGCTAAGTGAAATCCGAAATCCGAAACCCGTGTTTAGAAAATTCGATTTTTTTTAAAATTCGAATTTTTGCCCAAACGATTTTCGGAGGAAAAGCGATGTTCCTTAACTCCCCCGTTGAGACAAAATCTATATGGCCTCCCATCCACACCAGTCGATGACAAACTTGGCCAGGACCCGGGTGACCGTATTGAAACTTGCAACCTGAAACCGGTCTTTACAACCCCATGGCCTTTTCTTCTTCGGTGATCACCTGATCCAGGATTTTAATGGCCCAATCGATCTCCTCTTTCCGGATAATCAGCGAAGGGGCGAACTCCAGGGCCGGCCCCATGAGTTTTATGATCAGCCCTTTTTCCTTGGCCCGGTTCACCAGGCTGGTCAGCCGGTCCAGGGAGAAAGGGGCCCGGGTCTTCTTGTCCACGGTGAAGTCGATGGCGGTCCACAGGCCCGTACCCCTCACCTCTCCCACGGTGGGGTGGGAGGCCAGGGTTTTCAGGCCATCCAGGAAGTACTTTCCCATGGCCTTGGCGTTCTGGATCAGGTTTTCCTTTTTCATGATCTCGATGTTCTTCAAGGCCGCGGCGCAGGAGACGGGGTGGTTTCCGTAGGTGTGGAGGTGCTGGAAGACGTCGATGGGCTTGACTACCTCTTCCGTGCAGCCCACTCCCCCCAGGGGGACGTACCCGCTGGTGATCCCCTTGGCCATGGTCATGATGTCCGGCTGGATGCCGAAATGCTGGACCCCGAACCACTCCCCGGTCCGTCCGAACCCGCAGATGACCTCGTCGATGATCAGAAGAATTCCGTGCTTGGTGCAAACCTCCCGGATGATCTTCCAATACTCGGGGGGAGGCGCGTAGGCTCCGAATCCCTGCTGGATTGGCTCGCCGATAAAGGCGGAAATCTGGGTCGGGTCTTCGAACTCGATGATCCGCTCCACGTCCCTCGCGCAGGCGATCCCACAGGCAGGATAGGTCAGGTGGAGGGGACAGCGGTAGCAGTAGGGAGATTCCACGAAGATCGTTCCCGGGGCCAGGGGCTCCATGATCTGCCGCATGGGCATGACGGTCCCGAGAACGCGCAGGGCTAAGCCGGTTACCCCATGGTAGGCTCCCCGCCGGGAGATGACTTTGTATCGCTTGGGCTCCCCCTTGAAGGCGTGATAATGGCGGGCCAGCTTGATGGCCGTCTCCACCGCCTCCGAGCCGTCGCAGACGAAGGTGAAACAGCCGATCTTCTCCGGGGCGATCTCTTTCAAAACCTCGGCCAGTTGGATGGCGGGGAGGTTGGTGAACTGCATGGGAGTGAAATAAGACATCTGGCAGATCTGATCGTAGACCGCCTGGGCGATCTCCTTGCGGCCGTATCCCACATGGACCGGCCGGGTTACCCCCGAGACCAGGTCGAGATAACGCTTCCCCTCCTGGTCGGTCACATGGATCCCTTCCCCCTTGGCCAGGACGGTAATCCCTTTTCGAATCTGGTCTTTGGAGGTTCGGTGCAGGATGAGGGATTTGAGGTTCATCTTTGATTTCTCCTCTGGATTGGTGAAATGAATACTCTGTTTTTCAGGGGCCAGACCGACAGTCTTTACCCTGCATCTTTTCGATTTTTCCATGGCCGTGGGGGCGATTCACCTTCGGCCCGAGCTCAGGTCGAGGGCTGAATCGCCCCCACAACCCTCAAGGCCCGGGGTATGGATGGCAAAGGGAAAGAACCGCCCGGCACGGCAAGCTTGAAGGCCGCAATGGCCACCAGCTTACCGGCGGCATCGATGTCCAGGGCGCGGATCATCAACACCAGGTCATAGCGCCCGAAAACCCGGACGATGTTGGCCACTCCCTCCATGTTCTTCAATTTCCAGTACACCTCCTCACTCTTCTGAGGATCGGTCCGGATCAATACGCCGGCAACCATTTTGACCCCTCCTAAAAAAAATTGGAATAATGGAATGATGGAAGGATGGGTAGAACAATGAATTTTACATCTTTCTTCCCCCATTATTCCAATATTCCACTATTCCATTCCCCCAGTTTTCAGGGCTTGAGAATCGCCTTGACCCCCTGCCTGGACATGACGAAGGCAAAGGCCTTTTCGTATTGCTGCAGGGGAAAAGTATGCTGGGTAAACAACGCAAGGTCCACCTTCTTCTTGGCGATCAAATCCAGGGCCTGGTCGAATTCTTTATAATTGTAACAGATGGACCCGAAAACCTTCAGCTCGTTGCGGATCACCGGCTCCATGTTGATCTGAACCTGCTTGTGGACCGTCATGGCCACGATGGAGCCGTTTCTCTTGGTGGAGAAAAAGGCATCCTCCAGGGCTTTCTCGGAACCGGTGGCCTCGAAAACGAAATCCGCCCCACCGTCGGTCTTATCCAGGATGAATTTCACCGGATCATCCTGATTCACATTCACCACATGGTCGGCGCCAAATTGTTGGGCCAGGGACAAACGATCCTCCCGCGTCCCGGTCACGACCACTCTGGCCCTCAATACCCGCTTGGCGATCTGGACGGCCAACAGGCCGATGGTCCCCGGCCCCAGCACGCAGACCCAGGAATCTTTCTGGATGCTCACCATCTCCAGTCCCCGGATGGAGCAGGCCAAGGGGTCGGCCAGGGTCGCCTCCTCGAAAGAAACATGTTCCGGGATTCGGTGCACGTTTCGGGCGGGGACGGAGACGTATTCCGCCATCCCTCCGTCGATGGTCACTCCCACCTCTTCCAGCTTGTCGCAGAGGTTGAAGTACCCCTTGCGGCAATACCGGCAGATGGCGCAGCCGATGCAGATGGAGGTGGCGGCCCGGTCTCCCTTCCGTAAGCTGTGGACTTTCTCTCCGAAATCAACGACTTCTCCCGACAGTTCATGGCCGATGATGATCTTTTTCCTTCCCGGGGTGACCTCGTTGAACATCCGCCCATCGCTTCCGCAAATGCCCACGGCTTTCACCCGGATGAGAACTTCGTAAGGACTGAATTCCGGCCGGGGAACCTCCTGCAGGGAGACGCCTTTTCGGGAAAAGTCTTTGACCACTGCCAGCATCTTCTTTTCCTTGCCTCAAGTGGCGCCGGGGAGGGTTCGAATTCCCACGAAGAAGGACAGATCTCCCCGGTGTTGTCCCTTCAGATCCAACAATCTCCGGGAAAAGAATCCCGGGAGGATTTGGTGAAAGGCTGGTTTTCAGGAGTGAATCGGAACGCGGATCAATCGTGCGGGTCGCCTCGGCTACATCCGTGAACCCATCCCCATCAAATTCCCCGTTCTATTTAGGATATGGATTATTATATTGGAAGCCGAAAGTCAAGGGGAAAGATCAAGAAATGCGGAATGCGCCCTGAACCACGTTGGATTCAGGGTCGGCCTGAACCCAACGTAGGTCAGGGCGGGATGGGCAATGAAAAGGCATATTGCCCAAAGCGGGAGCATATCGACGCTTGATCAAATGTCGCCTTCTTGGAATAATAACAACCAGAAAAGCGTTCTGAGAGAGGGAGGAGATCTGATTCATGAAAGTCAAATTCATGGGAGCGGCAAGGACGGTCACGGGGTCCTGTTTCATCCTGGAAACCCAGGGACACCGGTTTGCCGTGGACTGCGGGATGCACCAGGGGATGGGGGAGATCGAAAAGCGGAACTGGGATTCGGACATTTATGAGCCGGAACGGATTGAGTTTTTCCTCATGACCCATGCCCATATCGATCACTCCGGTCTCTTGCCCTTGATGGTAAAAAGGGGATTCCGGGGGAAGGTCTACACCACCCCGCCCAGCCGGGATTTGCTCGAGATCATGCTCCTGGACAGTGCCCACATCCAGGAGACCGAAGCCCAGTGGAAGAGCAAGAAACGACTCCGTCGCGGGGGAAACCGGGCGCAGCCCCTTTACACCCAGGAGGACGCCCGGGCGGTCTTCCCCCTTTTCGTGTTGAAGAAATACAATCAGCCCTTCGAACCCTTCGCCGGGCTCAGGGTGAATTTTCAGGATGCCGGCCACATCCTGGGGGCTTCGGTCATCGAACTCTGGTTGAAAGAAGAAGGAACCGAGAGCAAGATCGTCTTCTCCGGGGACATCGGCCGGCCTGCCCAGCTCCTGGTCGAAGACCCAAGTGAGATCCGACGGGCCGATGCGCTTTTCCTGGAATCGACCTACGGGGACCGGAACCACAAGGATGAAACCCAGAGCCTGAATGAGCTCGCCGAGGCCATCGCTTTCAGCCATGCCCGCAGGGAAAAGGTGATCATCCCTTCCTTTGCCGTGGAGCGGGCTCAAGAGGTGATATACTCTCTCTATCTCCTCTCCCAGGACGGGAGACTTCCCGGAGACATGCCGGTCTACTTGGACAGCCCCCTGGCGATTCAAGCGACCGAGATCTTCCGCCGCTACCCCGAATACATGGATGAGCCCACCCGGAAGATCCTCCGGAAAGGGGAGGACCCCCTCTCCATGCCCCAGCTGCAGTACAGCCAGACGGCGCGAGAATCCATGGCCATCAACGAGCTCGAAGGGCCGGCGGTGGTCATTTCCGCCAGCGGTATGGCTGAATCCGGAAGAATCCGCCATCACCTCCGTCACAACCTCTGGCGGGAGGGGGCCAGCGTGGTTTTCGTCGGGTTCGAGGCCCTCGGGACGACGGGCCGAAAAATCGTGGACGGGGCCAAGACCGTCCGTTTCTTCAACGAGGAAATCGTCGTCCGGGCGAAAGTCTACACCATCAACGGTTTTTCCGCCCACGCCGGGCAAAGCCAGATTCTGGATTGGCTGGGTCACTTCCAGAACCGGGACATGAAAG
>LJUR01000285.1 GCA_001304105.1 Deltaproteobacteria bacterium SM23_61 | reverse complement strand
GAACTCCTCGAACGCTCTCTGTACCAGATCACCGATTCCACCTACGGGTATCTGCCCGATAAACAGGAAGCGATCCAGGAAACGATCAACGACTATAATGAAACCATCGCGACCATGGAAGCGCGCCTGGATAAAAAGATGGAGGAGTTGGAAGCACGCTTCGTGGCCATGGAGATCGCCCTGAGCTCCATGCAGAGCCTGAGCAGCTGGCTGAGCGGGCAGATCAACTCCATGAATTCAATTTGGGCGTAATGCTGTGCCCCGTTGGGTAGGAATCATCCCTTCGGCTTTCTGCCGATCGGCTCTGTAGGAGGAGGTTTTTTCATGACCGGAGGCGGGTTTCGGGCCTATCAGAAGACCGAAGTGGTAACCGCGGACCCCAAGAAATTGGTCATCCTTTGTTATGAAGGGGCCATCTCCAGCCTGAAGCTGGCGAAGACGAAATTATATGCCCGGGAATACGAGGCCAAGGGCAACGCGGTCCAGAATGCCCTGGACCTCCTGAATGAGCTAAGGGGAGCCCTGGATTTCGAGAAGGGAGGAGAGATCGCCAGAAACCTCGACCTCCTCTATGCCTACTGGACCAGGCATATCATCAATGCCGGCATGGACCAGGACCCCCGGGGGTTTGACCCGGTCATCTCCATGCTCGAAGAGATCAAGTCCGCCCTGGAAGTAGCCTACTTTGGTTCCCGGGAGGGGCCCTGGAAGTAGCCTACTTTGGTTCCCGGGAGGGAGAGACCCTCCCCCTCCCTTTAGACGCCCCCGCGAATCTCCCGGCGGGCAAAGCCCTTCCCGGCTACCCTGCGGGATACGTCAAATGAAAAGTCAAGGCCCGGCCGAGCCCTCCGACCTGGTAAGCCTCCTGGAGAAAAAAATAGCCTTCCTGGAAGAGTTTCTGGCGGACACTGAATCCTTGTATCGTTGCCTCCAGGAAGGAGATACCGGAAAGGCGGGCCCCCTCCTGGAGAAGCGCCAGAGCCTGGCCCGCTCCGTTGACGCCGTCGATCAACAGATCGAGATCCTCCAATCCGCCGGTTCCGGGGCAGAGGGGTTGTCCGCACCCCCACTGCGGCAGCGGGACCATCAGCTCTGGAAGGCCATGGAGAGCATTCTCCGTAAAGCCGCCGAATGGGATCAGAAATGCCTCGCCCAGGCTGTAGTCCTGCGGGAGGAAATTAAAAAGGAAATGACCTCCATCCGCGAGGGGTGGAAGGTGGTGAACCGCTATGTCCAGCGGTTTAAAGCCCTCCCCCGGTTCATGGATGTGAGGCAGTAAAGTGGGTGATCGGGTTTTCACGATGGATCCCCTTTCAAACCATTCTTTGCGAATCTGGATTGCCGAAGATGAAGATGAATTACGGGAGGCCCTGGGAAAATCTTTATCCCGGGAAGGGAGGGAAATCCTCCTCTTCGCCGACGGGAAAGAACTCCTCCAGCACTTGAAGAGAGACCCTGTCTTTGACATCATCATCGCCGACCTGCTCATGCCCGAAGTGGACGGCTTGCAGGTCCTGCAGGAATCCAAAGCGTGCAATCCCGAGGGGATCGTAATCATCATGACCGGCTACGCCTCCCTGGATACGGCCATTCAGGCCATCCGGGGCGGGGCCTACGACTACATCCGCAAGCCCTTCAAGCTGGATGAAATCGAGCTGGTGGTCAAAAATGCCGGGGAGAAGATCGCCCTGGTCCGGGAAAACCGCCGCCTCCTGCGGAGGCTGAAGGACACCATGGAGGAGATAAGGGAAATCCGCAAGTCCCCCATTCCTGCCCCGGACGCCCGGGAAGCCCGATCCTCCGCCGACCTGGATCAGGATCTCTCCGAGATGGATGTGCTCCTGAAGCAGATGATCCCCTCGGATTATGATTTCAAAGACCGGGAACATCGGGAAAAGACCTACCAGGAGATCAAGAAGCTGATCGAATACAAGAAAGAAGGCCTCCTGAACGAAGGAGAATTTTTTTCCATGAAGAACCTGCTGCTGAAATCCCTCCGGCCCTGAACCCCTTCCTTCTTCCCTTTCCACTAGAAACCTGATTCCTTGCCCCCATTTTACGATTCTCTTTTCTGCGAAAAAGCAAGCTTGTGGCCCGGAAGCAAGGGTGTTACGCGAAAAAAGCATCGGTGGGAAAGGAATTCCAGCCGGAGATCCCCCCGTTTTTCCGTAGAACACGGCGGACCCATCGGGCGTCCAGAGCTGGGCGTCTATACATTGGACTAACTCTGTTTTTGGGGAAAGAAGGGCTTGCCCGCCCGGTTCCAGAAGTGAGGCGCGCCTCATGATTTTT
This sequence comes from Deltaproteobacteria bacterium SM23_61, assembly GCA_001304105.1. GTDB lineage: Bacteria > Desulfobacterota > SM23-61 > SM23-61 > SM23-61 > SM23-61. Next base: position 3,239 of record LJUR01000285.1, on the reverse strand, counting down.
GCGCGTAACAGCCTTGCTTTCGGGCCCGGCAATGCATGAAATGCACAAGCGATTAGCCATAAATGCCGAAAAGTGCAGGAGAGCAAAAGCGGGATTCTAATTGCTTACCCCGGATCAGGTATGGTATAAAAAAACAGAGAAGTTTACCCAACCCATTGGTCAAAAAGACTCCCCAGTCCCGGAGTTGACCCGGCAAAAGGAGAAAAAGACTCGGTGGAGAAGTTGAAATACCCGGAAGACTCCTCTCTTTCCCCGGAAGCCCAAAAGCTTCTCTTCGCCTTCATCGACCGGTATCGGTATTCCAGCCTTGGAGCCCTCCTCAAAGGGGTGATTCACAATCTGAACGGATCGCTCCAGATCCTGTCCATGCAGATGGAGCTCCTCCAGCGGATGCTGTCCAAGGAGGAAAGCAAGGTTCAGGAGCAGATGGAGAAATGTTTGGGCCAGATGGATCAGTTCCGGGAGATGTTGGACTGCTTGATCCAGAAAGGAATTCACGACGAGCAGGATGTCCCGCAGAGCATCTCCCTCAATGAACTGCTCGAAGAGGAACTTTCCCTGCTCCACCACAACCTTTTCTTCAAACATCAGGTGCAGCTTCACAAGGACCTGGCCTCTCCCCTGCCCCTGCTGACCGGGTCTTACGGGGATTTCAGCCAGGGGGTTGGCAATTTGATCCAGAACGCCTTGGAAGCCATGGAGGGCTCCAGCCACAAAGAGCTGACCCTCAAGACCCGCCTCCAGGGAAATCAAATCCGGCTGTCGATCAAAGACAGCGGATGCGGCATTCCCGAAGAGCTCAAACCCAGGCTCTTCCAGCCTTTTCTTACCACCAAGGGAGGAAGACATCCCGGGCTGGGGCTTTACCTGGCCCGCCAGCTCCTCAGCCCCCAGGGGGCCGTCTTTCAGGTTTCGTCCCGGGAAGGAGAGACCATTTTCGAGGTCAGCTTTCCGTTGAGCGGGGGTTCCGTCGGAAAAACCTGACCCGGTTTCCGTTCCTGCCCCGGCTCGCTTTCCCTTTCTTTGCCGCTCAGGATGACGATGTCCACGCGCCGGTTCTGCGCGCGTCCCTCCGCGGAGTTGTTGGAGGCGATGGGACGGAACTCCCCGTACCCGGCGGCCGATAATCGGGTCGGTTTAAACTGGTGGTGGGTCAGCAGATAGTGGACGATCGAGGTGGCCCGGGCGGTGGAAAGCTCCCAGTTGGACGGGAACCTGGCGGTACGGATAGGAACGCTGTCGGTGTGGCCCTCGATGCGGATGTGGTTGGGGATCTTCTCCAACGATTCGGCGATAATGTGGAGCATGGGGGCGACGTCCGGTCGGATGGATGCGTCCCCCGCTTGTCGAAGAGGAATTTCAGCTGGTTCAGGTCCGCCTGGTCCTGCCCCCCGTTGTTGTTCAGTTCCTCCTCCATGTTCTTTTTGATCTCCGCAGCCAGGGTTTCAAAATCTTCTCTTTCCTGTCCTCTGTTGATGGCCAGCGGAAGGATGGCCACATGAAAGGGCTTCTCGCTGTTTTCAAAGACTCCCGGGTCTTGTTTTTTGCTCTCTTGCCATAAGATGGTGGAACCCAAAGCCCTCTGCAGCGATTCCACCACCGACCCCAGTTTTGCTTCATCCACCCGGGAAATGGCGTACATGGTTACAAAAAAGGCGAACAGAAGGGTGATGAAGTCCGCGTAAGAGACCAACCATCGATCCAGGTTATCGTACTCTTCTTCTCGCCTCTTCTTTTTTTTGACCATGGGTTCTCTTGAAAACGAGTCTTCGTTTTTCTAGGATTCGAATTCTTTCCCCGCAGATTGACTTCGCGGGGTGTCGATTACCCTGTTCTAATAGCCTCCCGGCTGGGAGCCTCCCGGCTGGGAGCCTCCCGGCTGGGAGCAGGATGTTTATCCTTCTGCAATTTCTGCAAATTGGGGATAAAAGAGATCAGCTTTTCCTCGATCAGTCGCGGGTTTTCCCCGGTGGAGAGAGCGACGATCCCCTCCAGGATCATTTCGTTGATGATCATCTCGTGGCGGTGCCGAACCTCCATCTTGGTGGCTATGGGAAGTAACAGCAGGTTGGCCGATCCGACCCCATAGATGGTCGCCACAAAGGCGACCGCAATGCCCTCCCCGAGTCTCGTCGGGTCAGAGAGATTTTCCATCACATGGATCAGACCCATGACCGCTCCCAGGATCCCGATGGTGGGAGCATAACCCCCCGCGGACCTGAAAATTCTGCAATTCACCCTGCCGTATTCATTCAGGTATTCCAGTTCTGAGTCCATGGCCTCACGGATCACATGGGGCTCGATCCCGTCCACGGCCATGGTGAGGGCCTTGGCCAGGAAAGGATTCTTCACATTCTTGATCTCTCTTTCGAGGGAGAGAATTCCCTCCCTCCGGGCCTTGTTGGCGTATGCGGTGATCTGGTTGATGATCCCGTAGGGATCCTGGCGAGGCTCCTTGATTACATCCCGGATGCCTTTGAAGGCCCCCAGCACGTCATGGAAAGGAAAGCTAATAAACACCGCCCCAAAGGTTCCCCCGAAAACGATCACGAAGGCAGTGAACTGGATGATGGAGCCGAGCTGGCCTCCTTCCAGAACCTGACCCCCGAATATCGCGGTAAACCCAAGTATCAGACCAATGAGAGTTGCTTTATCCATGGGACCTATTCAATCGGAAGGGATGGGTTGAAGATGCATCGGCGAAAATCTATAACCCTCCGGATCACTTCTTTTACCTCTTCCTGGACGGTAATCTTTTCCCCGTTGGAAAGGGTAATGATCGTATCCGGGGTTTCTTCTATGGAGATGATCAAGTCCGGGTTGATCACCAAGGCACTGTTGTTTAAACGAGTCACCGTAATCATGGCCACACTCCTGCCCCGGGGGGTTTATCCATTATATCGGCTAACTATTTGAATAACTTAAATCTTTTTAAAAAAAAGGACCCCAGGAAGGGGATTCTCAGAAGGGGAAGGCAGCCTTCCCCAGCACCCCCGGACTCCCCAATTTCATTGAGAAAAGACAGATATCATCGGGACACCGCCCCGCCTTCACCCTCTCTTATCGGCAGAAAGGGGCGGAAAAAGAAGTTTTGAACAGGCTTTTTTCCCCCTCAATCTTGTGGCCGGGAAGCAAGGGCCTTGCGCGGAAAAAGCATCGGCGGGAAAAGAAATGCATCCGAAGATCCCCCCTTGTTTCCGCAGAGTGAGGCGGGCCACCGGACGCCCCGCCGGGCGCCT
>LJUR01000096.1 GCA_001304105.1 Deltaproteobacteria bacterium SM23_61 | reverse complement strand
ATCAGCCTGAGGTTGGGAACGGCCTTGTTCCCGCCCATGGGAACCATGGACATGCACTCCACCCCTCCGCCGATGATGACATCGGCGAACCCGCACATGATGTGTTCTGCGCCGGTGACAATGGCCTGCAAGCCGGAGGCGCAAAAGCGGTTAACCGTCTGGCCGGGGACGGTGCAGGGAAGGCCCACGATGTAGTTGATCAAGCGGGCCACGTTCAACCCCTGTTCGGCCTCGAAGCTGCAGCCGATGACCACGTCATCCACCTCTTCCGGTTTCAGCCCGGGGACGCGGTTCATGGCCTCCTTGACCACCCAGGCGGCCAGGTCATCCGGTCGGGTATTGCGTAAGCTCCCCCGGGGAGCCCGGCCCACGGCGGTGCGAACAGCAGAAACAATGACAGCTTCTCTCATGGTCTCCTCCTTCTAGTTCCTCAGGGGCTTGTTGGTCTTGAGCATGTGGGTGATCCGCTCCTGAGTCTTCTTCTCCCCGCAGAGGCTGACGAAGGCCTCCCGCTCCAGGTCCAGCATCTGCTGCTCCGTGACCATGGCCCCGCTCAGGACGTCTCCGCCGGTGAGGATGTAGGCCAGCTTGCCGGCGATGAACTCTTCGTACTCGGTGATGTAGCCACCCTGCCGCATGGTGTTGGCCATGTACTTGATGGCCGCCCGGCCGCCGTCTCCGGCCACGGGGATGAGCTTGGGCCGGGGCGGCTTCCATCCCTCCTGCAGCATGGCCAGAACGGTCTGCTTGGCCTCATAGAGCAGGTGATCCACGTTGGCCACCACCCGGTCCGTGGGCCTAAGGAAGGACAGCTTCCGCGCTTCTTCGGCGCTGGTGGAGACTTTGGCCATGGCGATGTTCTCGAAGGCCTTCCGCAGGAAGGGCAAGAGGTCCACGCTCACCCCGTCGGGAATTCCCTCGATACAGCGGAGGTACACCTCCTTGTTGCCGGCGGCGCCGGGCAGCAGCCCCACGCCGATCTCCACCTGGCCAATGTAGGACTCCAGGGCGGCCACGATACGGTGGCTGGAAAGGCAGACCTCGCAGCCGCCGCCCAGGGCCATGCCATGGGGAGCGGCAACGATGGGTTTCTCGAAATACTTCATGGCCATCATGGCATCCTGAATGGCCTTGATCGCCCCGTCAATGGCCGCCCAGTTGGACTTGGCAATCTCGCCCACCAGCATGAGCAGGTTGGCCCCCACCGAGAACCTCTCCGCGTGGTTGCCGATGACCATCCCCACGAAGTCCTGGTCCACGATCTTCAGCGACTCGTGGATCATCTCGATGATCTCCTGCCCGATGGCGTTCATGTAGGTATGGAACTCCAGGCAGGCCACGCCGTCGCCCATGTCGATCAGGCTGGCCCCGGCGTTGGACTTGACCTCTTTCTTGCGTTCCTTCAGGGAGGGTAGGAGGATGATCTCGGGCTTCTCCGGGACCTTCTTGTATTTGGCGGTCTTCAGGTCGAAGAAGGAGAGACCCCCGGCTTTCCTCCGGTAGAAGGATTTTCCCTTGGCCGCCAGAAGCTTCTTCACCAGGGGCGGAAGGGGTTTCCCTTCTTTCTTCATGCGGGCCACCGACTCCTCGACCCCCAGGGCATCCCAGGCCTCGAAGGGACCCGCTTCCCAGTTGAACCCCCATTTCATGGCGTTGTCGATGTTGTACACGTCATCGGCGATCTCGGGGATTCTCTTGGCCGCGTAGAGCAGGGATTCGCTGGTGATCTTCCAGGCGAACTTCCCGGCCCGGTCATCGGCATAAATCAGGGCTTTGGCTTTGTCCGCGCCGGAGGCGGCCTTGGCCGCATCCAGCGAGGGGTATTTCACTTTCTGCGAGGGCCGGTACTCCATGGTTTGATAATCCAACACCAGCTTCTCTTTTCCCGCTTCCGACTTCACCCGTTTGTAAAACCCCTGGCCTGATTTATTCCCGAGCCAGCCTTTTTCCAGCATCTTCTGCACGAAATCGGGGGCCTTGAAAATCTCCCGCATCTCGTCTTTGGGGATGTTCTCATAGATGTTCTTGGCCACGTGGGCAAAGGTATCCAGGCCCACCAGATCCGTCGTGCCGAAAGAGGCGCTCCGGGGACGGCCCATGGCGGGCCCGGTGATGGCATCCACTTCCTCGATGGTGTATCCTTCTTCCGCCATGACCTTCATCAGGTAGAGCATCCCGAAGATCCCGATTCGGTTGGCGATGAAGTTGGGCGTGTCCTTGGCATACACGATCCCCTTGCCCAGGACTTTTTCTCCGAATTCGGCCATGAACTTCACCACCTCGGGTTTGGTTTCCGGCAGGGTGATGATCTCCAGGAGTTTCATGTACCGGGGGGGGTTGAAGAAGTGGGTCCCCAGGAAGTGCTGTCTGAATTCCAGGGCCATGCCCGCACAGATGTCTTTGACGGGAATGCCCGAGGTGTTGGTGCTCACGATCGTCCCGGGCTTGCGCGCGGCGGCCACTTTTTGGAAGAGCTCCTGCTTGATCTTCAGGTTTTCCACCACCACTTCCACGATCCAGTCCACTTCCGCCAGGCGGGAGAGATCTTCGAAGTTGCCCACTTCAATGAGGCTGGCGAATTCCGGCACGGCGAGGGCTGCGGGGCGCATGCGGAGCAGGTTCTGTTTTCCGTTCGCCGCGAAGCGGTTCCTCACCGCCGCGTCCTTGAAAGTCAGCCCCTTCTTCTCTTCTTCCGGGGTCAACTTGGGGGGAACGATGTCCAGCATGATCGAGGGGATGCCCACGTTGGCCAGGTGGGCGGCGATGGTCGCCCCCATGACCCCAGATCCCAGTACGGCGGCCTTCTTGATTTTTCTTTCCATGCTTCCTCCGATCTGAAAAGTCAACAATCCGATTTTGCCGGGAATTTGTCACTCCCGGGTTCTTTTATAGACGAAGGACTCTGAAAATATGCTTTTCCGCGGCCGCCGGTTCGGCCCCACTCTTCCGGTCCCGGGTCACCTCCTTCTCCTCCTCCTCATTCGGCGTTTTGAATCAACCGCTTGCAGACTTTTATGGCTTTCTGCAGATCTTCCTCCGAGATTCCCCGGGTCAGGTGCTTGTACACCCGGGAAACCACCTCGTCCAGTTTTTTCTCCAGTTCCTTGCCCCGGGGGGTCAGGCAGATCTGGTACGCCCGCCGGTCCGTGGGGTGGTCTTCGCGGCGGACCAAACCGGCCGTCTCCATCCGGTCGATCAGGCTGGTCATGGTGGATTTTTCCAGCTGGGCCTTTTCCCCCAGGTCGGTGATGTTCATCCTGTCGTTCTCCCACAGGGCCTGGAGCACGGCAAAATAGGCCACCGAGAGGTCCGCATGCCCGTTTTCCCGTACCATCCGGTTCACGGCGTTGTTCATGGCCCAGGTGGCCCTGGAGAGGAGAAATCCTACCTGATATTCCATCTTCATCGCTTAATCCTTTCCCGCCGAAAGCGAAAGAAAATAGAAAGTTCGATTGCATACTATATGATTCAATACTAATTTGTCAAGCTTAATATGGACGGCGAAGAAGTGTCGGCCCTTCGGATCTTGAGGAGATCCACACGCGGGGCGTCACGAATAGACTGCCACGCTTTTAACATGACGCGAGGCAAGAAAGACATGCAGATTGGGGGGAAAGGAGGGGTGGGTCGAATTCTTTTGGCTATGCGCTCTGCCCTATGCCCTATGCTCTTTGCGCCTTCTTTGGTCAGCGGGTCCCCAGTAGGGAATGGAGTTCCTTCTCGATCTCCAGGCCCCACTCCGTTCGTTCGCGGCTTAAAGAATGATCAATATAAGAGAGCGCCCTTTTCCATTTTCGCCGCGCCGAGCTTTCCCGACCCCTTTCACTCAAAATCCGTCCGGCTTTTAAGTAATTGTCGGCCAGCAGGAGGTTGGGGAGAAAAAGGATTTTCGTTCCTTCAAAAAGAACGTATTCGCAGGAGTCATGCTTGATATAATCCAGGACCACGAGGAAAAATTCGTTCGATTGATGGTACAACTTCATGGCTTCGGGGAACGATTTTTCCCGGAATTTTTCTTCCGCTTGGCCTTTTTTCTGAACCCCTCCGCGGTAAAAATCCCGAACTTCCTGGGCGTCTTGCCATATGACTTCCAACCCCTCGTGCTCCTCCAGGACGGCTTCCAGATTGGCCTTGGATAGGGGAACCACGGGGGTATCGGCCCGCCGCGGCGGAGCGGTGGCGCATCCCTGAAAAACCAAGAGAAAAAAAACAAACCAAGCCGCAGCCTTCATCCTTTTTCTCCAAGCAGTCGCTCCACGATGCTCACCCCTTCAATTCCGGTCCAATCCACGGTTCCCATGGCCCGATACTGGATCAAACCCTTGCAATCGATGATATAGGACGTGGGATGGACCCAGACTCCCAGCATTTTTCCGACCCGATTCTTCTCATCCAAGAGCACGGGAATCGGGGAGGGGTCCTTCTCCAGGAATCTAAGGACTGTCTCCCGGCTTTCCTTGGTATTCACCCGAAAAACCACCAACCCTTTCGAATGGAATCGGTCGTACAATTTCCCCAGAGAAGCAGCCTCCGCCCGGCAGCCGGGGCACCAGGTGGCCCAGAAGTTCAAGATCATCACTTTTCCCCTGGAATCTTTGCTATGGACCGTCTTCCCCTGAAGGTCCTCCAGCGAAAAATCAGGAAGGGGCAGGGGCTTCGCATAAGACTGAAAAGCGCCCACCCTACCTCCCTGAGCGGGAACCGAGGCACCCCATTGGAAGGCCACAAGGATAAGCCCGACCAGTGCCACAACTTCCCAGCTCATCCGCCTTTTGGCCCGCATATTGCTCCCATCCTTGTATGGCAGTCTATTAGCCTACGCTTATATAACATAGGAATCCCTTCCGCGCAAGGATTACGATCCCACTCGCCAAAGGCGATTTTTTGCAGCCTTTACACCCCGGAAAATGCGGTTTTCTAATTGATTTTTTTGCTGAATTTTTTTCTTGACTAAAAAATCATTATTTGTTAGCTTTACACTATCTTCTTTCCTTCCCCGGCCTTTTGAGACTGAGGACGGAGGAACGGTTTCAATATTTCCCTTGGGAATCCGGAGCTTGACCTGAAAAAAGAAAGGAGGTGAAGGGGAGTGAAGAAGCTGATCAGCTTGGTTTTGGCATTGGCGTTCCTGGCGGCTTTTACCCTCGGCTGCGCCGGCTATGTGTCCAAAGACACAAAGGTGAAATGCCCGAAGTGCGGTGCCGTGTTCACGATTGATGAGGGTTTGAAAGGTATGCCCCCATCCGGACCGTAAAGGAACGAATCTTCAAAAATCGGTAAGGTTTGAAATTGCGAATTACCTTTCTCACGAAAGGGATGAAAGCCGGGGAAGGGCGAAAGTCCTTCCCCTATTTTTTCCCCCTTTTCCCGTTCCTTCTGTTTTTATGTTTCTGCCTATTCCCCATCATTTCCCCCGCCCAAAAACCCGACCGGGCGGACCTCTCTCTTTTCGACCGCCTGGCCGAAGAAGCCACCCTCCTCAACAAGCGCGGGAAATTTGACCAGGTCATCTCTCTCCTGGAACCCCACAAGGGAAACCCGAGGAACGACAGCGCCCTGTTCTTCAACGAACTGGGGATCGCCTACCGGAATAAAAGCAAACTCGACGAATCCATCCAGGCCTACCGGAGAGCCCTCTCCCTGGACCCGGAAAATCCGGTGGTCATGAAAAATCTTGCCGACGCCCATTTTCTCCGAAAGGATTACTCCAAAACGGTGGATTTGTGCCAACAGGCCCTGAAATCCAACCCGCGATTCCACCAGGTCCGCTCCACCCTCGGGTTGGCATACTACCGATTGGGAAAATTCCCGGAAGCCCTGGAGGAATTCGAGGCCGTTTTGAAACTCAATCCCCAGGATGAACAGGCCCGCAAATTCCGCGAAGCCATCCGTAAGAAGCTTCAGAATCAGAAGAAATAGGCGGCCCAAAGGGTGAGGGCGACCCATGGTGAATGGCCATCTTCCAAGGCCAGCGCGCAAGATCATTCACATCGACATGGACGCCTTCTACGCCTCCGTGGAGCAGCATGATAACCCCGGGCTGAAGGGGCTTCCGGTCATTGTGGGGGGAGATCCCGCGAGGAGGGGAGTGGTGTCAGCGGCTTCCTATGAGGCCCGGCGGTTCGGGGTTCATTCGGCCATGCCCTCCTCCCAGGCCAAGAGGCTATGTCCCCAGGGGATCTTTCTTCCGGTGCGGATGCACCGCTACCAGGAGGTTTCCGCGCAGATCTTCGGAATTCTTCGGGAGTACACCCCCCTCGTCGAGCCCCTTTCGCTGGATGAATCCTTTCTCGATGTCACCGGCAGCGAAAGACTTTTTGGCCCCGCTTTGCAGATCGCCCGGGAGATCAAACGCCGCATCCGGGAGAACATGGACCTTACCGCTTCGGCCGGCATTGCTCCCAACAAATTCCTGGCCAAGATCGCCTCCGACTACCGAAAGCCGGACGGCCTGGTGGAGATCAAGCCCGAAGAGGTCCAGGACTTCCTCCGCGACCTGCCCATCGCCAAGCTATGGGGGGTGGGGAAATCCACCGAAGAGGTGTTGAGGGGAATGGGCATCCTGAAGGCCGGCCAGCTGGCTGCCTTCCCGGCGGAAAAGGTGGAAAAGAAACTGGGAAAATTCGGGCTCGAGCTGATCGCCTTGGCGCGGGGAGAGGACGACCGGGAGGTCCACCCTCAGTCCGTGGCCAAGTCCATCAGCCAGGAAGAGACCTTCACCCCGGACCTGGAAGATTTTGGACAGATGAAGAAAGTCCTCCTCGACCAAGCCGAGCAGGTGGGCTGGGAGCTGCGGCAGGAGAGACTCAAAGGCTTTACGGTCACGGTGAAAGTCCGCTACCCCGATTTCACCCTGGTCACCCGAAGCCTCACCCTCCCCTCCCCCACGGACCAGGGGATCGAGATCTACCGGACGGCCCTAAAACTCCTCCCCCGCACCGAGGCCCTGCAGCGCAGAGCCCGTCTCCTGGGAGTGGGCATCTCCAACCTCTTCCCCCGGGATGATCCCGAGCAATACCGCCTATTCGAATCCGGCCGGAAGAAGGCGGAGCGCTCGGTTCAGGCCATGGACCGAATCTGGGAGAGATTCGGGCCGGAGGCCATCAAGCGGGCGACCCTGCTGGAGAACAAAAACAAAAATTAACCACAGAGGCCACAGAGCACGCAGAGGCAAGAATGGCCGAAGGCTCATGGCCCAAGGCCCAAGGAAAGAAGCAGGGGCTGCAGCGGAAGAAAGATTTTGATTTTCCGAAATGAGAAAGTAACCACACGCCCAAGAGCGCCGGGAGGACGCAGAGAGGATGAGATATTCATAAGATGATTGGGTTCGGTCTTTCTTAGGGAAAAAATCTCTGCGGTCTCTGCGTGCTCTGTGGTGATCTTCCTAGTCTTTCTTCTCCTGGGCCAGCTCTGCCGCAAACCTTTCCCGCAGGAACTCGAGAATCTTTTCCCCGATCTGCAGCCCCAGATCGATGAATTCCGGACCGTAGGTTTTCCCGGCTTCGCTGCGAAAGGTGCTCTGGATGCGGGCGATCCCCTTCATCCCCTTCGGAAACCGGTGGATCAGCCGAACGATGGGGGCCTGGGAGTATCGAAGCATCTCCCAGAGGGTCAGGGTAAAATTGTCCGGCCCCCAGCGGAATTTGTCGGCGTCATAGAGGACATCGCTCACCATCTGCCCCAGGACGGACTCGAGTTTTTGGGGCTCCACAAAGGCCTCATGGTTGGCGATGGCCTGGACAATCATCCGGCCCTCCTCCGCAGAAAACGAAAATTCCCGCAGGATCTTCTCCGCGGCCGCGGCTCCCAGATGAGCGTGATCTTTTTCGCCCCGCCTAAGGTCATGGAGCAGGCCGGCCATCTGCGCCAGGACCCCCGCCCGCTTCTTTTCCGGCTCCGGGAAAGAAAGCTTTTCGGCCTCCATGCAGATCAGGGCCCCGGCCTCCACCGCCACCTTCTCCCCATGTTCCAACCCGTGGCCGTAGTTGTTCCTCAGCTCACGCTGAACGACAGCCCGACATTGCCCAATCTGAGGATCTTCGCAAAAGAGACCGCGGGAAAGGGTTATCCATGGTCGGCAGCAGGCATAGAAACGGGGGGGCGGAAAAGAGGAGGCGATCTGCCGACACGCGGCGATCATTTCGCTGTAAATATCCTCCATGGCCTTTCCTCGGGGCTCAGCCCTTTTCTTTTTCTTTTTCCTTTTCCTTTTCCTTTTCTTCCACCCAGATGTATACGGTCACCTGGGAGGGCTGATCCGGAGCCAGGCGAACCTGGGGAGGATTGATTTCCAGGGCCACGGAAACCTGGAGGCTCTCCTTCACCTCCCCCAAGTCCACCGGTTCCGTGAAAACCTCCCTCAGCTTCTTCAGGGCTCCCGCCGGACCCTGGAGGACAACCTCCGGGGGGTCCACGACGACTCCCTTCAAGCGCAACGGGCGGACGAGTTTTCCCACCAGATGGGCCTTCACCGGCACAGAACGGGATTTAATTTCCTCCAGCCGGATCCGGACGGAAGAGGGGGCCACTTTGGTGATCTCCGTTCCCAGGGGGACGCGGATGTTGTCGGGCGTGAGGCGAATATGGTTCGCGCCCGGCATGGATTGGGACAGATCCACATGGGCTTTCAACTGGTCGGGAGAGATGGAGGAGATCAGGGTCCGAGGTCCGCGGATTCCCACCTCCACCCGGTTGAGCAGGTCCCCCACGATTTCCATATTGGCGGGCATATTCCGATACTCCAGGGGGACGGTCATCCAGATTTCCGCCCGTGGCTGCCCTCCGATAAAGACCCAGAGCACGCAGACCAGGATGAAGGACACGCTCTTGGGAATCAGGTTGGTGGTAAAAGCGTCCTGCCAGCTTCCCCTTTTTTTCTGCTGCGGGGTGGCAATCATGGATTCCAGGCGGTTCCTGAGCTCCTCCTCGTTTCCCACCAGTTCGATCCGCCCCCTCACGGCCAGGGACACTTCCCCCCTTTCCTCCGACACCACGATGGCGATGGCATCGCAGCGCTCCGTGATCCCGAGCCCGGCCTGATGGCGGGTCCCGTATTTCTGGGGCAGGGCGGGGTTTTCCGACAGGGGAAGATAACATCCCACGGAGGCGATCCTCCCTCCCTGGATCACCACGGCGCCGTCGTGGGTGGGAGACTGGGGAAAAAAGATGCTGGAGAGGATTTCATGGGTCACCCGTCCGTCCAGGGGAATCCCCCCTTTAAGATAATCCTCCAGCGTATCCTGTCTCTTGAAGATCAGCAGGGCTCCGATGCGTCGCTGGGCCAGATCGAAGGCAGCCTTGGCCACGTCCTCCACGACCATCCGGTGGAAGGTCTCGGGCCTCCCCAGGAAGAACCGGATGGGACTTACCCGGTCCAGGACCTGCCGGATCTCGGACTGGAACACGACCACGATGATGACCAGGATGACGGCCCATAGATACTGGAGGATCCAGCTGGTGATAAAGAGCCCCGACCAGCGGGCCAAGGGGTAAAAGATCCCCAGGGCCAGGAGGGCGATCAGGATTCGGAGGGCACGGGTCCCCTGAATCCACACGTACAAGCGGTAAAATACAAAAGTGATGAGGAGGATATCGACAATATCCTGCCAGCGGATACTGAGGAGGGCTTCTTTCAGGTATTGAATCTTCGAACCTCCCGGGAAGGTGGCATATAATCTATCATATTATAAGCCGGAGCGGAAATCCACCTCGCAATTGCGGATTGCCGATTGCGGATTGCGGAATCGAAAAAATCCGAAATCCGCAATCCGAAACCCAAAATACAACGTCCGACGTTCAAGCAAGCCGAAGAATTTTTCCTACCACTTCCGCCGGGTCGCGCCCCAGGACTCGGATCATGGGTTCTTTCCCCACATCCCCCCGGTCAAAAATGATGTCGGGAAACTTTCTGGCTTTCCGCAGAACCTGATCCACTCCCCAGGAAAGGGAAGAACCCTCGCGCCGCTTCACCCGTGCCGGTTCATTCCCGCGACTGAAATGGCCCAGGGATAGCCCGGCTTTTCTGGCCCGGGCCAGAATTCTTTCTTCCAAGCGCACGTTCATGGCCGACCGCATCTCGGGGTGGTAGCGCATCGCCGTCAGGATGATCTCGGCGATATGCTGGGAAGCCCCGAATTCCGGATCGGAAACCCTGGCCACCTCTTTTCCCAAGCGGACAAATCTTCCCGGAAAGGCGGCCACGTCTTCCGGACCCTGGGCCATGGGCAGGCCATATCCAAGGTTCGATTGAACCTCGGGAAAGAGGTGCCCCAATTTGTTTTCCTGGACCTGGCGGAAAGCCTTTTTGAGACTTTGCAGCACCCGATACCTCTCCCCGTCGCGGACCGCCGGAGTATAAGAGTTCACCGGCCCGATCCCCTTTCCCAGGGGGAAAGAAAACTGTATGGCCGAGGTAATAAAAGCCTTGGCTTTCTCCACCGCTTCTCTCGGGGTTCTTCCCCGGGCCAATTCAAGGGCGATGACCGCGGAGAGCGTGCATCCGGTCCCATGGGTATGGGGAGAAGGTACCCGTGGTCGGGAAAATTCGAGGAAATTCTGCCCGTCGAAGAAGATATCCAGGGCCTCTCCCGGAAGGTGCCCTCCCTTGACGAGCACATTGCCGGCGCCCATCCGGTGGATCTGCCGGGCGGCCCGTCTCATCCCTTCAGGGCCGCGGATTTTCCTCCCGGCCAATACCTCCGCCTCGGCGATGTTGGGGGTAATGATCCGGGCCAGAGGAATGAGCTCTTTCTTCAAAGCCTCTTCGCCTTCCGGGGAGAGGAGCCTGGCTCCTCCCTTGGCCACCATGACCGGGTCCACGACCACCCTGGAAATTTTCCACTGCCGGATCTTCCCGCTCACCGCCCGGATGATGGATGGGCTGCTCAGCATACCCGTCTTCATGGCATCCACCCCGATGTCCGAAATGACCGCATCCATCTGCCGGGCCACAAATTCGGCCGGGATCTCGAAAATCCCCTTCACCCCCCGCGTATTCTGGGCGGTCAGGGCGGTGACGGCGCTCATCCCGTATCCTCCCAGAAGGGTGATGGTCTTCAGGTCCGCCTGGATTCCCGCTCCGCCCCCGGAATCCGATCCAGCCACGGTCAGCACGCGTGGAATCATCCTTCCCTCCCCTCCATTTGGCCCGGCTCCTTTGGTTCTTTCAGCCCATGATTTCCCGAGCCGGGAAATGTTTTCGCTATATTTTAGCCCATCCCCCGAGCGGAATTCAAATGGGGATTAAAAGACCGTTATTAATTACTCGTTATTAGTTACTCCTTGAAAGCCTAAAGCGTTAGCCAGCAACGAGGTACGAGCAACGCTTTTTCTTTGCCGATTAACGAATAACCAGTAACCAGTAACAATTTTTTTATCCCATTTGACAATCGCACCACTAAAAAGTAGAATGAAAATAGATATTTTAGGATTTCCTCAAGCAGAGGATATCTTCATGACCTTCGGCCGAAGGATTTTTTTTTATCTCCTTTTCCTCTCTGTGGCGGCAGCCTCCTGTTCTGCGCCCAGTCCCTTCCTTAAGCCCCAGGTTCGGCCGAAAGCGGATTACCTTCCCCCGGGTCCCCAGGCCGAAGCCTACCATGCTTTCCTCCTGGCCCAGATGTACCAGAATACCGGCCAGACGGAAGAGGCGCTTGAGCAATACCAGCGGGCCCTGAAAAAGGACCCCTCCTCGCCCTATCTGCACGCCCATCTGGCGGCCCTTTATCTAAAGCGAGGGTCTCCCGAAAAAGCCCTGCGTCTGGCGGAACAGGCCGTTCAGGCCGATCCCAGGAACATTCAAGCCCTTCTGCTCCTGGGAGGGCTCTATGTCTCCAGCAATCAGAGGGACAAGGCCATTCAAACCTACCAGACCATCCTCCGGATCGATCCCCAGAGCCAGGAGGCTCTCCTCTTTCTGGGCACCTTGAACGCCGAGACCAAGAATTATGAGCAGGCCGTTTCGAACCTCAAAACCCTCCTGGAGTTCGATCCCCAATCCCTGATGGGCCACTATTACCTCGCCCGGGTCTACGTCGAGATGAAGCGGTTTGAGGATGCCAAGAGCCACTACCAGTCGGCCTTGCAGATTCGCCCGCAGTTTGAGCCGGCTCTGTTGGACCTGGCTCTCCTTTACGAGATTCAGGGGGAGAACGAAAAAGCCATCCAGATGCTGAAGGACCTCCTGGCCATGAATCCGGCGAATGCCGAAGCCCACGAACGCCTGGGACAGGTTTACGTCCGGCAGAAGAAGCTCGACGAGGCCTTGACCGAGTTCCAGTCGGCGGAAAAGCTGGCCATCCATAACCATGAAGTCCGGACCAAGATCGGCCTCGTCTACTTCGAGCAGGGCCGTTTCGACGACGCCATTTCCCAGTTTGCGATCGTCCTTTCCTCCCGCCCCCACGATCACCGGGTGCGTTACTACCTGGCCACCGTGTATGAAGAGAAGAAGGACTTCGCCCGGGCCGTGGAAGAGTTCAAAAAGATCCCTTCCAACTCCCCTTTCTACGTGGACGCCCAGATCCATCAGGCTTTTATCCTCGAGAAGCAGAACCGGGTCGAGGAAGCGATCCAGGCGATGAAAGCGGCCATTCGGGCCAAACCGAAAAACGCCGATCTCTACCGTTTTCTCTCTTCCCTTTATGAGAAAAAGAACGAGTACCCGGAAGGAATCCGTCTCCTCCAGGAAGCCCTGTCTTTCGCCCCCAAGGACGAGAAGCTCCATTTCAGCCTGGGAGTCCTGTACGACAAGGCGGGAAACTGGCAGGAGTGCATCCTCCAGATGCGCAAAGTGCTGGAGATCAAAGCCGATCATCCCCAGGCCCTGAACTACATCGGCTATACCTATGCCGACCGGGGAATCAACCTGGATGAAGCCGAAAAGCTCATCCGGCGGGCCCTGGAGCTTAAACCCGACGATGGATACATCACCGACAGTCTGGGATGGGTTTACTTCCGTAAGGGAGAAATCGAAAAGGCGGTGGAAGAGCTGGAGAAGGCCCACCGGCTGGCGCCGGAGGACCCGATCATTGCCGAACACCTGGGAGATGCCTACGCCAAACAGAACGAAGCGGAAAAAGCCATTCAGATGTACCAACGGGTCCTCCAGCTGGACCCCAAGAAGACCGAGGTACAGAAAAAAATCGACGCCCTCCGGGAGGAGAAGAAACGACCATGAAGCCGGGGCCTTTCCTTTCTCTCCTTCTGGCCCCTTTCCTCTTCAGCGCCTGCGCCACGCTTCCCCCCCTGCCCCCGGTGGTCCCCCCGGCACAGGAAGTCTTCCAGCAGGTAAAGGCCCGCCAGGCGGCGATCCTGGGGCTGAAGGGACTCGCCCAAGTCAAAGTTTCTTCCCCCGAAAAATCCTTCAGCAACCAGGAGGTCCTCTTTGCCCGGCGGCCCGGCTTCCTCCGGGTGGAGAGCCTGAGCCCCCTGGGAACCCCTCTCCTCTTCCTGGTGACCGACGGGAAGGAAATCTGTCTCTACAACCCCGGAGAGAACAAGTATTACCGGGGCAACTGGCGGAGCGATTCTCTTTCCTTCGCCCTCCCGCTGGCCCTCCCTCCGGAAGAAGTGGTCCTTTTTCTGCTCGGAGGAGTGCCCCTCACAAACCAGGAAGCGATCTCCTTGCGGCCCGAGAGCAAAGAGGGGCTCTGGATCCTGGACCTCCGTTCCCCCCAACGGAACGAGGCGCAGACGCTCTGGGTCCATCCTCAAACATTCCACATTCTCCGGGCGGAGCTCAAACGTCCGGGGTCTTCCTACCGGCTCGTCTACTCCGATTTTCGCCCGGTCAAAGAAATCCTCTTCCCCCATCAGATGCGGCTTTTCGCCGATAACCAGAAGCTCCGCATCTCGGCGGAGTTTCCCGAAGTCCAATTGAACCCTGAATGGGGGGATCAAGACTTTTCCCTTCCCGTGCCGCGGGGAGCGACCGTGCTTCCCTGGCCCTAAAAGACCGTGAGTCGTAAGGCGTAAGGCGCGAGAGCGCAACAAACCTCGCTTCGCCAGCGGGCCTTCTTGCGACTCGCGGTTAAATGCCACGATTCCGGGCCCGGGTGGCTTGGTCGGTTTGGGGGAAACGGCGGATGACTTCTCTCAGGATCAGCTTGGCGTTGGTGGTGTCTTTCATTTCCAGGAAGGCCATTCCTTGCCGGTAGAGGGCATCGGGGACCTTGTTGCCCTTGGGATATTTCTTGATGACTTCATCGTACTCCAGAATGGCGTCTTCATACTTCTTCTGGGAAAAATAGCACTCTCCCAGCCAGAAGTGGGCATTCTCGGCGTACTTGGACTTGGGGTAGACTTCCAGAAACCGCTTGAACTCCCTCTGCGCCTCTTCGATATTTCCCTTGCTGTAAAGGTTGTAGGCCATCTTGTAGGCTTCGTCCGGTGAGGCCACGGGTTTCTTGGAGGCTTCCTTGGGCGGGACGGCAGGAGCGGCAATGACCGGGGGCTTTTCTTCCTCCCCCTTCACCGGCCACGGTTTCTTCTCCTTGGCTTCCGGGACCTTGCTCAGGTCCGCCACGCGCTTTTCCAGCTCCTCCAGCCGGGCCTGATAATTCTTCGTCGCCTCGCGGCGCATGGGCTGGCTGCTGCTTTCCATCTCCTTCTCCAGCAGCCCCACCTTGCTCTTCACCTCGCCGCTCATGACGTTCACGTCCCGCTGCAGCGTGCCGGTTTGCTTCTCCAGGGAATCCAGCCTGCCGGAAATTTCCCTCAGCTCCGCGTTCAGATCATACAGGTTCCGCTGCAGTCCCAGCACTTCCTTGGTCAAGTTGTTGGAGTCCCGTTGGAGGGTGTCCATGTCGCTCTGGGAAGCGCAACCGCCGAGGGTCCAGACCGCGGGAAGGACGAGGACGAGAAGGAATTTTGTCCATTTCGCTATCATAGCATCGGCCCAAAGCAGAGGGAACTCTTCCCGGGTTCTGCCCCGAAGGATCACCCGCCGAGAAGAGCTCCCGAAAGAAGAGGAAAATTTATTTGGTCATCACGAACTCAGCCCGGCGGTTCTTGGACCGGGACGCTTCGGTGTGCCCCGGGTCCAGGGGCCGCTCTTCTCCGTAGCTGATGGTGGAGAGTCTTCCCGAGCCGATCCCCAGGCCTTCCAGGTAGGTCTTGGCGCTGTTGGCCCGGCGCTCACCCAGAGCCAGGTTGTACTCATTGGTGCCGATCTCGCAGGCATGGCCCTCGACCTGAATTTTGGCGGTGCCCGCTTCTTTCATCCACCCAGCGAGCTTCTCCAGGTTCTCTTTGGCTTGGCTGGAAAGGGAATAGTCGTCGAAGGCGAACTGAATGCGAAGGGCCGCCAGGTCAATGGCTGCCACCGCCTTGGGCGGCGCGGCTTCCACCTTGGGAGCGGGTGCGGGAGGAGGAGGAGGAGCGGGTTCGGCCTTCGGGGGTGCAACGGGCCGGGGCGGAGGTTCAGCCTTCTTCGCCTCCACCGCGGGCGCCGGGCGGCCGGCGACTTCTTCTTTCACCACGGATTTTTTCGCGCACCCGGCGGCCAGGAAGCTCACCGCGACGATGGAAATGAGAATGACCAACATCCAAGAAGATTTTTTCACCATCTTTTACCTCCTTTTTATAATCTATCTGCGTTCGTGCCGAATCATCTGCCGATTTCGCGCCTGCGGCGAATCCAGTAAGGATATGTATCACTTCCCTTTTGGAATGTCAACCTTTTTATTCGGGTTCCTTCGGCGTTCATGAGAAAGATCCGGGGCTCGCCGTCCCGGGTGGCGCTGAAGACCAGGTGCCGTCCGTCGGGCGACCAGGAGGGCATCTCACACTGCCCCATGTTGGCGGTCAAAATCCTCAAATCCGAGCCGTCGGAATTCATGAGACAGATGTTGCGCCCTCCCCCCATGGTAGCATCAAAGGCGATCCTTTCCCCCCGGGGAGACCAGGAAGGGTGAGTGTTGTAATTCCCCTCGAAGGTCAGACGCTGGACGTTCTTGCCGTTGGCCTGCATCACGTAAATTTGCGGATTGCCCCCCCGGCTGGAGACAAAAGCGATGCGCTGCCCGTCGGGGGACCAGGTGGGAGAAACGTCGATGGCCGGATGGTTTGTAACCCGGGTCAGCCCGGTGCCGTCGGGGTTCATGGTGTAGATTTCCGGATTCCCGTCTTTGCTCAGGGTCAGGGCGAGTCGCTTTCCGTCGGGGGACCAGGCCGGGGAGATGTTCAGGCCGGGATAGCTGGCAATCCTTTTTTCTTCCCCCGTCCGCAGGTTCCGCAGAAACAGGTCCGGGTTCCCGAATTTATAGGAAGTGAAAACCACCTGGGTCCCGTCCGGAGATACCCGGGGCGACAGGCAGATGGACTTATGGTTGGTCACCGGAAGGACGTTTCTCCCGTCGAAATCCATGAGGTAGAGCTCTTTGAACCCTCCCACCTGGGAGACAAAGATGATCTTGGTCTGGAAGAACCCCTGCTCCCCGGTGAGGGCGAAGATGATCTCGTCGGCAAAACGGTGGACCATGCGCGACAGGTCGGTGATCTCCCCGATGTACCGCTTGCCCACGATCATCTCTTTCTTCACCACGTCGTACAGCCGGGCTTCCATGGTGAGCGATCCGTCCCGGAAGGAGAGGGCCCCCGTTACCAGGGCCTCCGCACCCAAATTGGCCCAGGGCTGGAAGTCCAGGGACTCCCCGGCCGTTGCCGGACGATCCTCCCCCGGTTTGGGTGAGGAATCGCCCGCCGCGGGGGAGGATTCCTTGCCGATCGATCCCGGCGGGGTGATCAGAAAGAAGAATCCGGAGAGATCCAGGTCGTTCTTCAAAATCTCCGAAGCCCGCTCTCCCAGCTGCATATCCCCGCGCGTCGGGGCCAAAGACTGAAAGGTGGAGATGGCGATGGGGAACTTCCGAAAAGAAGGCGACCGGATATCGATGTAGATCTTGGCCGAAAGAGGATGGGCCAGGAAAAGGGTGAGGAGGAGCAGGACGGATACAAAGAGCTTATGTTTTTTCATGCCTTGGCCTCAAATGTCCGAGGGAGTAAACCGGACTCCCACATCGAATTTATCCCCTTCAAACCCGGGAGGCAGGGGAGGAAGGGGGTCGGCTTTCTTGATGGCCCTAAGGGCCGATTCGTCCAGCTGGGGGTGACCGGATTTCTTCTCGAACTGGATATCTTCGATCCGCCCGTCTTTGGCGATCCGGATGGCGATGACGGTCTCCAGGTCTTTTTTCCCTCCCAGGGCCCCCTCCGGAAGCACCCAGGCGTCCGATGGTCACCCGTTTCCGAATCCGTTCGATGGCCGAATCGATCTGCCTTGCCTCCCGCTCCCCGCGGATGCGGTCGATGGCTCTCTCGATCCGTTCCTCTTCCCGCTGCTGCCGGATGCGGTCGATGGCCGTATTGACTCTCTTTTCTTCCTTTCTCCTTTCATCCTTCCGCTTCCGGATTCGATCGACGGCCTCCTGCACCTTCGAAGTATCATCCTTCGCCTTGGCGGCCAGGGAGATGGGCTTCTCCTTCTCTTTGGGCTTCTCCTTGGGCTTCTCCTTCTCTTGGAGCTTCTCCTTCTCTTGGGGCTTCGTCTTCTCCGCCGGCGGGGCGGGGGCCGCGGGTAGGTTCTCTTTTTTGGGCTCCACCCTTGTTCGGACGGGGGGAGGGGCGGGCTGCACGTTCACCAGGCGAACGGAATAGACGGGGGAATAATAGGTCCGCTGGGAAGCCAGGTTGGGGATGAAGAACACCGCGGAGATGGCAAGCAGGTGGAGGATCAGGGAGAGAAGGAACATTCCCCCCATCCTCAGGTCACGGGGCATAGGGCCCAGGGTCTGGATGCCGGGAAAAGTCTTCATTTCCTCGTTTCCAAGGGCTCGGTGACCATGCCCAGTTTTTCGATCCCCGCGTTCTTGATCTCGGCCATGATCCGAACCACAAAACCGTATGGAACGCGCCGGTCCGCCCGCAGGAAAACCTCCCGGTTCAGACGGGCCGCGGTGGATCTCTCCAGATGGCGGCGCAGGAGGGCGGGGTCCACTTTCTCCTTGTTGAGATAGACCTCGCGTTTGGCGTTGATCGTGACCACCATGCGTTGCTCCTGACCCTCCATGGGCTGGGACGTGGTCTGGGGAAGATCCACGTCCACCCCCTGCTGCATCATGGGGGCGGTCACCATGAAGATGATGAGCATGACCAGCATGATATCCACCAGGGGAACAACATTGATGTCCGACAGGAGACGGCCTTCACTTCTGGGACCCTGCATAACCGCTCTACCTCTTCATCACCGGGGAAACCGGATCTTCTTTATGGCCGGACAAATCCGAAATCCGAAGCACAAAATCAAAAAATATCCGGGGCTCAAAGGTCAAAACTTCCCCCCGAAAAACTCGAAACCCCAAATGCGGGCTTTTTCCCCTTGGGAATATTTGACCATTTGTATCTTGAATTTGTTCCCGATTTCGACATTCAAATTTCAGTTATGATTCCAAACCTCCCTTTATCACTTCGACTCCGCCGCGCCGCTCCATCTGCCCCGATCAGGCTTTGAGAAAATGTCTCTCGATGATATTCAGGAGCTCGGAGGCGAAATTTTCCATCATACCGTTAAGCTCCTTGATCTGGTTAAGGTAGTAGTTATAAGCCACCACCGCCGGGATGGCCGCAGCCAATCCGGCGGCCGTGGCCACCAGCGCTTCCGAGATTCCCGGGGCCACCACGGCCAGCGTGGCGGACCCCCGCATTCCGATGCCCCGGAAGGCATCCATGATTCCCCACACCGTGCCGAAGAGGCCGATGAAAGGGGTCGTGGACCCGGTGGTGGCCAGGAACCCCAGGGCCCTCTCCAGTTTGGTCAGCTGCGAGGTGAGGGCCTGCCGCATGGCCCGGTTGATGTTTTCGACCCCGCTGAGCTCCATGCTGAAGGACGTGGGATCGGTGCTTTTCCGGGAGGCCTCCGGGTTGCTTTTGGCCTGACTGAGCTTGGACAGTTCCATGTAGGCCGCGCGGAAGATTTCCGCCGTGGGGCTGTGGCGCAGTTTTTTCGATTCGGCAAAGATGGAGGCGAACTGCTTCCCCTCCCAGAATATGCGCAGGAAGGATTTGGATTCGTGGTCCGCCAGCCGGATCAGCCGGAATTTGGAGAAGATGATGGCCCAGGAGAGGATGGAAAAAAAGAGCAGGATGAGGAGGACGGCCTTCACCACCGGGCCAGAGTAAAGGATTAAATCCACGATGCCCCCCCCGAAGCCGCCAGTCGTCCCGGTGGGGAAGAAATGTCCTAAATTCCAAAGCGTGATCGTATCCAAAGATTCTCCTTTACAACCAGAATTTCAGCCTTACCTTACCCTCCCGCCACTGGGGGGAAGATGCTTAGGACGTCTCCCGGTCGAAGGCGGTCTTCGAAGGCCCGGTGAAGGCCGTTGACCAATGTGATCATGGGCAGGGAAAGTGGAATCTTTAAACTCTCCAGAGCCTGACCGATGGTGTTTTCCTCTTCCACTTCCAGCCAGCAGGAATATGAATCACTCCCCGGGGGAAGGTACTCCCGAAAATTGGCAAAGAGTTTCACTTCGACTTTCATCGTCCGATCCGTCGTTTCTCTCAACTCTCTTGATCACTACTAAATTCTTGAACAATTTTGATTAAAAGTCAATCTTCAAAACATCGCTCCCCCCTCCCAAATCGGAGAATACCGATTGAAAAAGAAAACCTAAAAAAATCCGGCAACGGGGGGACTGGAAACCGGGAACCGGAAGCGTCTGTTCGTTGACTTCTCCCCCCCGGCCATCTATAATAGAGCCCAAATCCCCCATGTCTCCGGCAAATCATGGATCCTACCCGTTTCCCCCACATTTTTTCCCGCTTTCCCATGGTGAACCGTCTCTCCCTCCGGACCAAGCTCGTCTTCAGCTTCCTCCTGGTGGTGATCGTGGGGGGGGTTCTCTCTTCCCTGATCGGCACCAATCTCGTCGCCGATACCATCATCAACCAGGCCCGGAACAAGGTGCGCTATGACCTGAGCACGGCCTCGCTGGTCTACAACCAGTCTCTGAATCGCATCCATGACGTGGTCCAGTTCACCGCCCTGGGTCGAATCGTTCCGGATTATGTGGAATCGGGCCGGCTGAAAAAATTGGCGGACTATCTGATCAAACGGCGCAGGGATTTCGGCCTGGACATTCTGACTGTGACCGATGCCCGGGGCAAGGTCATCCTGCGAAGCCGTCATCCCTTCCAGACCGGCGACGACCAGGCCAACGACCCTCTGGTCCACAGGGCCTTGAAGGGAGAAGCGCAAGCCTCGACGGTGATTGTCCCCCGGGAGGAGCTGCTGCGGGAAGGAAGGGACCTGGCCGAAAACGCTTTTATCCTTTTCGTCCCCACCCCCAAGGCAAGGGAGGTTCCCGCGGACCGGGAGACTTCGGGAATGATGCTGAAAGCGGCCGCCCCTATCTTGAATGAGTCCGGCGGCCTGCTGGGGGTCCTTTACGGGGGCGTGCTCCTGAACCGCAATTACCAGATCGTGGATAAGGTGCGCGACCTGCTCTATGGGGAAGGTTTCTACCGGAACAAGGAGATGGGAACGGCCACCATTTTTCAGGGAGACCTGCGGATATCCACCAATGTGCAGGACGAGAACGGGAACCGGGCCATCGGAACGCGGGTCTCGGAAGAGGTTTACCAGGCCGTGGTCCGCAAAGGGCAACCCTGGCTCGACCGGGCCTTTGTGGTCCACGACTGGTATATAACCGGATACGAGCCCATCCGGGACCTGGACGGCCGGATCGTGGGCATGCTCTACGTGGGAATGCTGGAGGCTCCCTACGTGGACCTCCGGAATAAAGTGGTGTACAGCTTCTTCGGCATCGGTGTCCTGGGGGTCCTGTTGGTGCTCCTTCTTTCCTTCTTCATCACCACCGGCATCATCAGCCCCCTGCGGCAAATGGTTACCTCCACGCGGAAAATCGCCGAAGGGGATCTGTCCCATGAAGTCCCCACGACTTCCCAGGATGAAATCGGGCAGCTGGCGGAGTCCTTCAATCATATGCTGGTGAGCCTCAAGCAGGCCCGCCAGGAACTGGAAGAGAACGGGAGGGTGCTGGAAGAAAAGGTGGAGGAGCGCAGCCAGCAACTCCGGGAAATCCAGGCGAAGCTGATGCAGTCGGAGAAGCTGACCTCTCTCGGGCGGTTGGCCTCCGGGGTGGCCCACGAGATCAACAGCCCCCTCAACGGCGTCTTGGCTTTGTCGCACCTCCTGATGCGCCGGCTGAAGGACAACCCCGAGTTGCAGAAAGAACTGGAGATCATCGTCAAGGAGGCCACCCGGGTATCGGCCATCGTCCGTGGCCTTCTCGACTTTTCCCGGGAGAGCAAACCCCAAAAGCGGCCCTGTAACCTCAACGACCTGATCCTTCACACCCTCTCCCTGGTGGAGCGGCAGGCGGTCTTCCAGAACATCCGCGTCGTCAGGAACCTGGATTCTCAGGTTCCCATCCTCCTGCTCGACGCCAACCAGATCCAGCAGGTCTTCATGAACATCCTGCTGAACGCGGCCGATGCCATGGCCAGCCGGGGGACCCTGACGATCACCAGCAGCCACGTACCGGGAGATCCCTTCGTTCAGGTGAAATTTACCGACACCGGTTGCGGAATCCCGGAAGAGAATCTGAGCAAAATCTTCGATCCTTTTTTCACCACCAAGGAGGACAAGAAGGGGACCGGGCTGGGCCTGGCCGTCAGTTACGGAATCATCGACCGCCATCGCGGCCGGATCGAAGTCCAGAGCGAGGTGGGCAAGGGCACGAGCGTTTCGATCCACCTCCCCCTGGAAGCGGCCGAGGACATGCCGGCGGTGTAACCGCAGGTTACTCGTTACAGGCTCCTCATTGCTCGTTGAAGGTCTAAAAAATTACTCCGCGTCTAGTGTTGTGCCCGGGAAATAAGCTGCCAAATTCGCACTTTGGTGCCAGGAGCCGAGAGTCAGACCGCTGCGCTTGCCAAAATAGGCGTTGGTTCCTCCGGAGCCAACGGGGTTCTTACTGTGGATGGTGCCAAAGGGTCCGTTTTCGGAGTCCTTACGAAGGCGTATCCCTCTGCCCGCGTTCCTTTGCGGAACGCCGGGGATGCGGCGGAAGAAGACTTTGCCCCCGCCGGATTTTGGCGGCGCGCATCCGTCCGACCCCCGGCTCCACTTGAAATTTTATACCCATTATTTTGGGGACCCGAAACTAGTAACGAGAAACCAGTAACGGTCTTTTCCGCAACCGGTGACGGTTTTTTGATTCTATTTTGGACCCAAATGACTCCGGCCTGACGGAAGATTCCCAAAAAAGATTGACCAAATTGAGCGGACATGGGTAGAGTTTAACCGGGAAAGAGAAGATCGGTATGCCTTATTTGAAAGGAAGTCTTCACGTACACACTACTTTTTCCGATGGGGCCCATACCCCCGAAGAGATGGTGAAAGCCTACCTGGATCTGGGTTACGACTTCGTGGCCATCACCGACCACGATTACCTGATCAAACCGCATTATTGGGAGAGCATTCCGGATCGGGCCGGGGACCTGATCGTGTTCAAAGGAATCGAATTGGAGTACCCTCCCCTTCGTTTCCAGCACTTCGGGAAGATTCTGGGAGAGAGGGAAACGCTCCTGATCTTCAACCACCCCAATCAGTACCGTCTCTCCATAGCCGAGGTCAACCGGCAGATCCAGGTGATCTCCCGGGAGATGGAAATTCACTGCTTGGAAGTCACCGATAAGGGCGTTTACACCAAGATGTACGACACCCCCGAGATCCCCCTGCCCAAAATTGCCTCCGACGACTCCCATACGCTCGACATGTGCGGCTGGGCCTGGGTCGAGGTCCAGAGCCAGCGGGACCGAGATTCCATCCTCCGGGCCATCAAGGACGGAAACTTCAAGATCGGATTGAAATAAGCATTGGACCCTGGGTCCTGAGTGCTGAGTGCTGAGAGCTGAGGCGCAGGGCATGGTCTTTAGGCTTCAAGGACCACAGGTTAGAAATCATTGGTCATTGGTCAATGGTCATTGGTCATTGGTCAATGGTCATTGGTCAATGGTCAATGATCAATGATCAATGATTATTGTTTTCTCGTTCCTCGGGCCTCGATCCTTTCATTCGAATAGGCTCACGTCTCCCTTTCCCCTGCGGAGGATCTCGGGGGTGTCCCCGGTCAGGTCGACTACGCTGGATGGCTCCGAGACCAGGGGGCCCCCGTCGATCACCAAGTCGAGGGATTTCCCCAGATGCCGGTCGATATCCGCCGGATCATAGAGCGCCGCTCCGCCGGCAAGCATGGCGCTGGTGGTGATGATCGGATGCCCCAGTTCCCTCACCAGGGCCAG
>LJUR01000095.1 GCA_001304105.1 Deltaproteobacteria bacterium SM23_61 | reverse complement strand
ACCGAGGCGATATTGATGATCTTGCCCCCCTTCCGCTTCAGAATATGCCGCAGTGCGGCTTTGGTGCAGTGGAAAGCCCCCTTCAGGTTGACCGCAAGCACCTGGTCCCAGTCTTCCTCCTTCATCCGAAGAAGGATTCCGTCGCGGGTGATCCCGGCGTTATTGACCAGGATGTCCAATCCCCCGAAGGCTTCCACCGTCTTTTCCACCATGGCCTCGGAGGCCTTGGCATCGGCGACGCTCCCGCCCACAGCCACGGCCTTTTTCCCCAGAGATTCGATTTCTTGGCAGGTCTCCCGGGCTTTTTCCAGGTTGATATCCGACACTGCCACCTGGGCCCCTTCCCGGGCCAGAAGCAGGGCGATGGCCTTGCCGATGCCCTGAGCTCCACCCGTGACCAGCGCAACTTTTCCGTCCAATTTACCCATACCGACTCCCTAGATTTCAAAAAAATATTGGACACAGATGAACACAGATAAACACAGATAAAACCTTTCAGGCATCAAAAATATAAAAAATTTCCCAAAATGTAGAATTGACAGTACAGACGAATCCGGTTAGCAATGTTTTTTATTCATCTGTGTTCATCTGTGTTCATATGTGTTTATCTGTGTCCCGATTCATTAATTGTTTTTCAACAGCTCCTGCACCTTTTCCCAGGTGGCCGCGTCTTCCACGTTAACCATCCTGGCGTCCCGGCTGATCCGCCGCATGAGGCCGGAGAGGACTTTTCCCGGTCCCACTTCCACGATCAGGTTGACTCCGGTGGCCAGGAGCTTCTGCATGCATTCTTCCCAACGCACCGGGTGATCCACCTGTCGGACCAGGAGCTCGCGGATCTTCTCTTTCCCGGGGTAAAAATCGGCGTCCGCGTTGGAGAGCACGGGAAAGTGCAGATCTCCCACTTCGGTCTCGTCCAGCTCAGCTTTCAGCCGTTCTCCTGCCGGTTTCATCAAAGGACTGTGGAACGGAGCGCTCACCGGGAGCAGCACCGCTTTCTTTCCCCCCTGCCGGGAAAGGATATCCACTGCTCGCCGGACGGCGGTGGCATGCCCGGCTATGGCGATCTGCCCGGGGGAATTGAAGTTGGCCGGAGAGAGGATCTCGCCCCCGGCGGCCTCCCGGCAGAGGGACTCCACTTCGGCCCCGGACATCCCCATGATCGCGGCCATGGCCCCCATCCCCACTGGAACCGCTTCCTGCATGAACTTCCCGCGCAGGTGAACGAGGCGCACGGCATCGGCAAACCGCAGCCCTCCGGCGGCGACCAGAGCCCCGTATTCTCCCAGGCTGTGCCCCGCGGCCACGGCCGGGAGGATCTCCCTCTCCGCCTGCATCACCCGCAGGGCGGCGATGGAAGCCGTAAGAATCGCCGGCTGCGTGTTGGCCGTGAGCTTCAGCTCTTCCTCCGGCCCCTGGAAACACAGCCTGGCGATATCATACCCGAGGGCTTCGTTCGCCTCCCCGAAGACTTCCCGGGCGGCCGGGGAGCGATCGAAGAAATCCTTTCCCATCCCCACGTACTGGGAGCCCTGCCCCGGAAATACCAAGGCCATCTTCTTCATCGGCTGATTAACTCCTTGATCAGAGCTTGGCCGATGACGTTGCGCTGGATCTGATTGGTCCCCTCATAGATCTGCAGAATCTTGGCATCCCTCATCATCTTCTCCACGGGGTAATCCCGCATGAACCCGTAGCCGCCGAAGATCTGGACCGCGTCCACCGTGACCTTCATGCACACGTCCGTGGGAAAAAGCTTGGAGATCGCCGAATACTTGGAGATGTCCTTGGGGTTGGTGTCCACCCAGCGGGCCACAGCGTAAACCAATGCCCGGGCTGCCTCGATCTGGGCGGCCATGTCGGCCAGGATATGCTGAACGGCCTGGAAGGAGATGACCGGCTTTTCAAACTGATGCCGTTCCCTGGCGTAGGCCACGGCGGCTTCAAACGCTCCCTGCGCCAGACCCACGGCCTGGGCTCCGATTCCCGGACGGGTTTTGTCAAAGGTACGCATGGTCACGATAAAGCCCATCCCTTCGCGGCCGATCACATTTTCTTTCGGAACTCGGCAGTCCTCGAAAACCAGCTCCCGGGTCGCCGAGCAGCGGATTCCCAGTTTCTTTTCTTTCTTTCCGAAGTCGAAACCCGGCGTGCCCTTCTCCACGATGAAGGCCGTGGCTCCCCGCGGACCTTTGCGTTTGTCGGTAAGGGCGATGACCGAGTAGGTTTCCGCCTCCCCGCCGTTGGTAATCCACTGCTTGGTCCCGTTGAGGATGTAGGAATCTCCATCCTTGCGGGCGGTGGTTCGAATCCCCCCGGCGTCACTCCCGGCGCCCGCCTCGGTCAGCCCGAAGGCGGCCAGTTTTTTGCCCGAGGCCACGGGGGGAAGGTATTTTTTCTTCTGCTCCTCGCTCCCGAAGAGGAGGAACGGATAAGACCCCAGGCCGGAGGCGGCAAAGGAAACGGAGACCCCGATGCAGGCCCGGGAGATTTCTTCGATGGCCAGGCAGTTTTCAAAGGACCCGAAACCCAACCCCCCGTATTCCTCCGGAATGTAGATTCCGAAAAGGCCGGCGTCGGCCAGGTATTTCAGCGGCCCCCAGGGAAATTCCTCTTTCTCATCCAGCTCGGCCCGAACCGGGACCACCCGTTCTTCCGCGATCTTCCGGGCCAGATCCCGGATGGATTTTTGATCTTCCGTAAGAAAATAATCCATGCGCCGTTCTTCTCCTCATCAAGACATATTTGCCCCAGAGAGCATAGAGATCACCTTCTTATCCATTCTATCTCTGTGCCCTCGGTGAACTCTGGGCCTAAGAAAATCACCACCGGATCACGCCCCCGCCCCAGGTGACCCCGGTGCCGAAAGAACACAGCAGGATCAGGTTTCCCGGTTTCAGCTTGCCGGAGCGGTTCATCTCATCTATGGCGATGGGAATGGTGGCCGAAGAGGTGTTCCCGAAACGCTCGATGTTGAGGTACATTCTTTCCGTCGGGAAGTTGATCAGCTTGGCCGCCGCTTCGAGGATCCGGGTGTTGGCCTGATGGGGAATCATATAGTCGATATCCTCGCTTTTCAGGCCGTTAAAGTCCAGGGCCTCCTGGGAGACCTCGGCCAGCGCCCGGACGGCTACCTTGAAGAGCTGGTTTCCGGCCATCTTGATGCAGTGCAGATTCTTCTCGATGGTTTCATGGGAAGGGGGGTTGGCCGAGCCCCCTCCGGGCATATACAGGAGCTCCCAGAGAGAACCGTCGGAATGAAGGTGGGTCGAAAGGATCCCCCGCTCCCCTTCCTCCCCCGTCAAAATGACCGCCCCGGCTCCGTCCCCGAAGAGAACACAGGTGCCCCGATCCTTCCAGTCGGTGATTTTGGACATGATCTCGGCCCCCAGCACCATCACCTTGCGCTTCGGGTCCTCTTTGATGAACTTGTCCGCCATAGAAAGGGTATGGATAAAGCTGGTGCACCCGGCCAGAATATCGAAACCGGCCGCTTTCTTGGCCCCGATTTTGGACTGGATGAAACAGCTCGTGCAGGGAAAGAACATATCCGGGCTGTTGGTCCCGGTGATGATGAAATCGAGTTCCTCCGCCGACATGCCGGCCATCTCCAGCGCCTTCAAGGCCGCCTGGACGGCCAGATCCGAGGTGGCCACGTCGCGCTCCACGATCCTCCGCTCCCGGATTCCGGAGCGGGAGACGATCCACTCGTTGGACGTATCCACCATCTTTTCTAATTCCGCATTCGTCAGAACTTTAGGAGGAACGTAAGAACCCGTGGAAATGATGCGCGCCCTGATCATGTTTTTTATCTTGCTCCGCGTATTAGACCCCTTTTCCCCTTCCCAATAGAGGGAAGACTGAAGAGCAGTCTCTAGAACGATCCTTTCAGCTGCTGATCTTTTCTTTGATCTGTTCCCAGACCCTGGCTAGGCCGCCCTGCGACTGGGGTTCCTGGTTCTCTTCCAGGCTTTGGATGAGGAGCTTGGGAAGGCCGATCTGGGCATACTCGTGCGCCAGCCGGATAGCGTTTTTAACGGCCTTGGGCGAAGAACGACCGTGGCCGATGATCACCACACCGTCGACTCCCAAAAGGGGTGCCCCCCCGTATTCGGAATAGTCCAGCTTCTTCTTGATATCATTCACCGCGCCGCGGGCGAGAAGATAGGCCGTTTTGGCCATCCAGCTGACCTTGACCTCTTCCTTGATCATGGACCCGATGGTCTCGGCCAGACCCTCACAGATCTTCAGGGCGGCATTGCCCACGAAACCATCACAGACGACCACATCCGCCCGGCCGTTGAAAATATCCCGCCCTTCCACCGGGCCGATATACCCGAGGGAGCTCTTGCGCAGGATGGCATTCGTTTCCCGGATCAGCTCGTTCCCCTTGGATTCTTCTTCCCCGTTGCTCAGCAGGCCCACCGCCGGTTTCTCGATTTTCAAGATGTATTTGGCATAGGCCTCGCCCATGATGGCGAATTGGACCAGGTGAAAGGCCTTGCAATCCACATTGGCCCCGGCATCCAGCAGGAGGGTCCAGCCTTTCAGCGTGGGGAAAACCGTCCCGATGGCGGGACGGTCCACTCCCTTCAATTTTCCCAGCACAAAAACCGCCGTGGCCAGGACCGCCCCGGAATTGCCCGCGCTGAACAGGGCGGAGGCCTCTCCCTTCTTCACCAGGTCATAGGCGACCTTAATGGAGGAATCCTTTTTCTTGCGGATCGGGGTCAGCGGAGACTCGTCCATGGCCACCGCCTCGGAGGCATGGGCCACGGTCAGGGGAAGAGAATCACTGCCGGGGTGGCGGGTGATCTCCCTGCGCACGGCCTCTTGATCTCCCACCAGATTCACGGGAACCCCGAATTCCCGGGCTGCGAGAATCGCCCCTTCCACGATATTCTGGGGGGCAAAGTCTCCGCCCATGGCATCGACGGCGATTTTCATCGGCTTGCGTTCCCCTAGGTCTCTTCGGTCTCGATCATCGTCCGGCCGCGGTAACTCCCGCAGTGGGGGCAGACCCGGTGAGGGGCTTTGACCTCCCCGCAGCTTTGGCATACGGAAAACTGGGGAGATGCCAGGCGATCATGGGTCCGTCTTTTATCCCGTCTGGTTTTGGAATGTCTTCTTTTCGGATTGGGCATACCGCATTTACCTCGTGGTTAATGAACCCGGAAATCTTTCAGGGGAGCCAGCCGGGGGTCGACTTCGGCACCCTCGCATTGACAGGTCCCCCGGTTCAGGTTTTTCCCACAACGCTGGCATAACCCCCGGCAATCTTCCCGGCAGACGACCTTGGGAGGAAGTGTCAATAGAACCTGGTCCTGCACCAGGGGGCTCAAATCCACCTCCTCCCCCTCATAGAAATCGGTCTGCAGGTCCTCCCGGCTGAGTTCAATCTCCTCGGAAGAAGCAAGATGGGGGTCGGGTTTGGGCTTCAAGCTCGCTTGAATCTCGGAGTTAATAGTCAGGGTGAAAGGATCGAGGCAGCGGGCACAGACACACTTGACCCGGGCTTCAATCCGGCTCTTCACCAGGATCACCCTACCCGAACGGGAAAGATTCATCCAGACCTGCACCGGGCCGAAAAAATGAAGGCCGGAATCGGTGGCTTCCCCTCCCAAACGCTCATTCAGGGATCCTTCGTCCTCCAGAAAGGACTCCTGCTTCCCCTGCGCGGGTATGTCTTCGACTCGAATAACCAAGGCTCAAAAATCTCCGAATCGAATATAAAGATCTAAATATATAATGAAATCCCCCTTTGTCAAGGAAAATATCTCTTCCCAAGACTTGTTTTATCTCCTAGGTCGTGGTAATAAATAATCTTTTCCAGATCCAGCTGGTGGAGGAAACAACCCTTGGAAATCAGAGAATTCCAAAATCTTATCCGTCAGATCTACCTGGACCGGGACCAGAAGCGGGGAGCGGACAAGACCTTCCTCTGGCTCCTGGAGGAAGTGGGGGAACTCACCCGGGCCTACCGGCGGGGAGAGGATCAGGTGGGGAAAGAAATGGCTGACGTTCTGGCCTGGATGGTATCGGTAGCGAACCTTCTGGGAATCGACCTGGAGGCCGAAGTCCTGAAAAAATACCCCCGGGCTTGTCCCCTGTGTTCTTCCAGTCCATGCACCTGTCCGTTCCGGTAACCCCAAAAGCATGGAGCCCAGGGCATGAAGCTTGGAGCGTGGAGCATAGAGTATAGGTCCGTTAACAAATAAGCAAGCAAGGTCAACGGTTTTGGCTCTTAGCCATGTACGCTATGCGCTATGCGCTATGCTCTATGCTCTATGCTCTTTGCTCTTTATCCTTTGGTCCCAAACGCCTCTTCTTCCAGTGCCCGGAGCTCTTCTTCATCAAACCCGAAGTAATGGCCTACTTCATGAATCACCGTTTGACGAATGTTTTCCCTCAATTCCTGCAGGTTCCTGCTGATTCTTTCCAGGGGCTTCCGGTAGATGAGAATCCGGTCCGGAAGTGCATTTCCGTACCAGAAGCCCCGGTCCTTTCGGGAAATTCCGTGGTACAGGCCAAGCAGATCCTGGCCCCCCCTTTTCCATTCTTCAGGGAGGTCAGAGGGCTCGTCTTCAACCATGAAAGCCACATTCTCCAGGCGATTCTGCAGCTCCCCGGGGATGGTTCCCAGGGCCTCTTTCACCATCTTTTTGAAGGCCCGCCTTCCCGTCGAGAATCCTTCTTGCGGAACTTTTGAGCGCGGCATTTTCCCCCTTTTCCCCAGGAAAGAAATCCTCCAAAATTCCGTTGCAATATTTTTTTTCTTATTGTATTCTTGCGCTGAAGTTCTGAAAAGGATATATTTATCCTTAATAATCCTAAAAAAACAAGGAGGTGAGGCAGGATGAAAAAATTCTTGGTGCTTTTCATCGCGCTGGTTTTCGCCCTTTCCCTGACCGGATTGGCCTTCGCTCAGGCCAAAGCTGAAAAGCCGGCCAAGCCGGCGGAACCGGCCAAGCCCGCCGAGGTGGCGAAACCTGCAGAGCCGGCCAAACCGGCCGAGCCCAAGAAGGAAGCTCCCCCCAAACCCGTTGTGTACCGCATGGGCGGACAGGTAACCGCGGTGGATGCGGCCGGGAAAAAAATCACCATCGTCCAGAATTCAGTGAAACAGCAGAAGAAGGTTAACCTGAAGCTTGGCAAGACGGCGGCGAAAAGCCTGGCAGGGGTCAATGTAGGGGATGTGGTGAATGTCTGGGTGATCGGCAAAACCATCACCTCGATCAAAAAAGTCTTTTAAAGAAATTGCCCGGCCCAGTATAGAAACCTGGCGTCATTTTTGGCCGCTTGCGGAGAAGGCATCCGGGGGGATGCCTTCTCTTTTTTGTTTTTACCGGTTCCCAGGAAAGAAATCCCATACCGGCCATCCCCTGCTCCTGGCCAGGCGTCTGAGCCTCAAGTCCGGATTCACGACCCGGGGATTTTTTACTCTTTCCAGGAGGGGAAGATCGGTGATGCTGTCCGTGTAGAAGGTGCCCTGGCTGAGTTCCGCCCCCAGTTCTCGGGCGAGTTTTTCTGCCCAGAATACCTTGCCCTGGCGGAAGCAGAGGGGGTGAATATAATCGCCGGTGAAAATCCCTTGCCGGACCTCCAATCGGGTGGCCAATATGTGGGGGACGCCGAGGTACCGGGCCAGGGGGGCTACGGCATAGGTCATGGCATTGGAAATGATGGCCACTCTTTCCCCCCGGTCCAGGTGCTGACGAACAAAATCGTGAGCTTGGGGATAAATCAGGGACCGGACCGAATCATTGAACCACTCCTGGCAGAATTGAATCAGTTCTTCCTCACGGACCCCCATGAGGGGGCGAAGGGAATCCCGGTAAGCCAATTCCATGTTCAGGAGATCATAGCGGTAGCGAAGATAATCGAACATGGATTTAACCACCTTCCAGCGGGTGGTCTTTCCCCGGCGCAGGGAATAGCGCATAAAGGAGACCCCGGAGTTTCCGGAGATCAGCGTCTTGTCCATGTCGAAGAAACAGAGGTGATTTGTGTTTGTCGGGGAAGAAATCAGTTGGCCGGGCATTTCCCCGGCTGGCAGCGGTTTCATATGTTTATATTTTAAACTTGCGCTTTATAAATGCAAGGAATATAATTTATTATTTTGATATATCTTTTACCCGACCCCCCAATTAAAAAAGGGGGATGAGACGCATCAGCGGAGCAATTTTTAGCCCATAAAAAATTTATACCAGGAGTGCATGGGTGAAGAGAACCTACCAACCCAGCAATATTCGACGGAAAAGAACCCACGGATTCAGGAAGCGGATGTCCACCAAGGGCGGGCGGCTGGTCCTGAAGCGGAGGAGAGCAAAGGGCAGGAAGAGGCTGATCGTCGAGGTAAAGGAGTCCTGAGAACCGATTCTCATTAGAAAATCGGAGCCCTGGAAAATGGCCCGGCTTACCTTCCGAAACGAGGAGAGGATTCGCAAGCGGGCCGACTTCCAGCGTATTTCCAGGGTAGGAGCCAAAATCCAGACTCCCCACTTTCGGGTAACCATCTGCCCCAATGGTCTGTCCCATTCCAGATTGGGGGTCACGGTGGGGAAAAAAATCGGTTCGGCGGTCCAGCGCAACCGCGTCAAACGACTGGTTCGGGAATTTTTTCGGTTGAACAAGGACGCGCTGCCGGGATCTTCGGATCTCCTGGTCATGGCCCGGGAAGGGGCGGGAAGCCTGAACTTCTGGCAAGTATCTGAAGAATTGAAAGGATTGTTTCGGGGGCGCTAGCCCTCTGACGCAGGGATGTTGACCAAAGTCATTCTGGGTCTGATCCGGTTTTATCGCTATTTTCTCTCCCCGCTGACCTTTCCTTGTTGTCGCTTTGCACCCTCCTGCTCGGCTTATGCCCTGGAAGCTGTGGAGCGGTTTGGTCCGGCCAAGGGGCTGCTCCTGGCGGCTTGGAGAATCTTGAGGTGCCATCCCTTTCATCCCGGCGGCTACGATCCGGTGGTGAAAAACCCCGATCGGTCGGCCCGGAGGTAAGCCCACGGAGGTAAGCTATGCAGATTCGGGCCCTGTTGGCAGTCGTTATTTCTTTGATCATTCTGTTGATTTACCAGGCCTATTTTGCCCCCCCTCCCCCATCTCCGGAAAAACCGGCTGCGGACAAAGGCCAGACCGCACCGCCGGCCAAAGAGGAGCCGGTCAAGGCCATCTCCCCCGGAGAGAAAATTCCTGGGGTCACCCCCCCGCCTCAGGTCCGCCCGGCCCCGGCCATCAAGGCCGAGCCGGGGAAAGACGTGACCGTCGAAACGCCCATGTATACCGCCGTTTTCAACACCCGGGGGGCTCGCCTGAAAGATTTCCGGGTCAAGAATTACATGGATAAAATCGGAGAGGGGGCCAAGCCGATCGACTTGGCCACGGAGAACCTGGGAGCCGAATATCCCTTCGGCCTGGATGTGACCCATGCCAATTTTCCCTTTTCGCCCGACCTTCTCTTCAGGGTGAATAACGAAAGGCTCAATCTGGGCCCGGACCGCAGAAAGGGAGAACTGGTTTTTACCTGGGAGTCCCGCGAAGGCCTGAAGCTAACCCAGCGGATGGTCTTCCATGCCGAGAGTTACCGGATCGACATCAACCTTCAGATGGCCAACCTCTCTTCCCGGGTGGTCGAAGGAAGGCCGACCCTGGTTTGGGCGGGGAAAATCCATTCCCCCTCGAGCGGCGGCGGGATGGCCTGTCTCCCGGGCTCGGGCGGCAACTCGAGGGCGATGGTTCCCCCCTTTACGGCGCTGATCAAAAAGGAATTCCAGGAAATCGAGCTGAGCGACCTGAAAGGGGGAGAAAAGCGCTTCACCGAGCATGTCCAGTGGGGAGGATTTCAGGACCAGTACTTCCTGGCCGCTTTCATCCCCCAGAAATCGGAAGGAACCGAGCTCCTGTTGAAAAAGGTGTCGGATACGGCCGCCGAGATGCGCATGGCCGGCCCCAAGGCATCCCTTTCTCCGGGAATGCAATTCTCCCAGTCCTACCTCATGTTCCTGGGTCCCAAGGCCCTGGATATCCTCAAGGTTTTTGGCTCCGACCTGGATAAGGCCTTGAACTTCGGCTGGTTCGACATCGTGGCCAAGCCCATGCTGTGGGCCATGAAATTCTTCTACCAGTACGTGGAGAACTACGGCCTGGCCATCATCATCCTCACCATCATCATCAAAATCATCTTCTGGTACCCGACGCAGCTCAGCATGAAGTCCATGTCGGAGATGAAAAAGCTCCAGCCCGAGATGGCCAAGCTGCGGGAGAAATACAGGGGCGACAAGGAAAAAATGAACAGGGAGCTCATGGATCTTTACCGCCGCTACAAGGTGAATCCCATGAGCGGCTGTCTGCCCATGGCCATCCAGATTCCGGTCTTCTTCGCCCTTTATAAAGTCCTCCTGTACTCCATCGAGCTGCGGCATGCGCCCTTCTACTGGTGGATCAAGGACCTGGCCGCCGCGGATCCCTACTACATCTCCCCCATCCTGATGGGGGCCTCCATGTTCGTCCAGCAGTGGATGACCCCCACCACGGGCGATCCCAACCAGGCCAAGATGATGCTCATCATGCCGGTTGTCTTCACTTTCATGTTCTTGTCCTTTCCCACAGGTCTGGTCATTTACTGGCTCTTCAGCAACCTGCTCTCGATCGGACAGCAGCTTTACTTGAACCGGAAAAACAAATAATTGCGAGGCGACCCATGAAGTCTGTCGAGACTGAGGGAAAAACCATCGAGGAAGCGATCCATAAAGCTTGTGAAGAACTGACCGTATCCCGGGAGGACCTGGAGGTGGAGGTCCTCTCCAACGGATCCAGCGGATTCCTGGGGCTGGGGGCCAAGAATGCCAAAATCCGGGCCACGGTAAGGGAAACGGCCGCCCCCCGTTCCCCCGAAACCCGTCCTTCAGCCGCCTATCCTGACAACCAGGCGGCCGAAACCGCCAAGAAAACCCTTCAGGATATTCTCCGCCTCCTGGAAGTGGAAGCGACCGTCGACCTGAAGGAGGATTCCGAGCGAATTCTGCTGGACATCCGGGGAGACGGCAGCGGGCTTCTCATCGGGCGCAAGGGCCAAACCCTGGATGCCATGGAGTATCTGATCAACAAGATCGTCCACAAGGACGCGGAAGATAAAAAAAGGATCGTCGTGGACACCGAGAATTATCGTTTCCGGAGGGAAGACTCCCTGGTGAAACTGGCCCAGCGCCTGGGGGAAAAGGCCAAGCGGCTTGGCCGTCCGGTAACCATCAGCCCCATGAGCGGTCACGATCGGCGGATCATCCATCTGGCCCTGCAGGACGACAAGACCCTGCGCACCTGGTCCACGGGAACGGGACTATACCGGAAATTGATCATCAGCCCCGAAAAGAAGTCTTCATGAATCCAGGGGACACGATTGCGGCGATCTCCACCCCCCTGGGGGTCGGGGGGATCGGCATCGTGCGCCTCAGTGGCCCTCAAACCCGGGAGATCCTGGAAAAGGTCTTCCGACGGCGCCAAGGCAAGGGCCCCCTCCTTTCTCACCGTTTCTACCTCGGAGAAATCATACGCCCCCGCGACGGGGGTTCTGGTTCTCCGGGAAATCCTCGACGCCGTTTTGCATTCCGGCGCCCGCCTGGCCGAGCCCGGGGAGTTCACCAAGCGGGCCTTCCTGAACGGGCGGATCGATCTCACCCAGGCCGAGGCGGTCATCGATCTGATCCAGTCCAAGACCCGCCGCTCCCTGGAAATGGCCAACCTTCAGCGGGAGGGTCGTCTGGGAATGGAGATCCGGCGGGTTCGGGAGGAACTTCTCAACCTCATGGCCCTGCTCGAAGCGGGAATCGACTTCCCCGAAGACGAAGTCCCCGAGATCTCCGGAGACGAAGTCAGCCAACCTTTGCAGGGGGCCCTGCAAAGACTCGATACTCTTCTGCGAACCTACGACCGGGGAAAGATTTACCGCGAAGGGATTTCGGCGGTCATCGTCGGCCGCCCCAATGTGGGAAAATCAAGCCTGCTGAACGCCCTTCTGCGGGAGGACCGGGCCATTGTCACCTCCATTCCGGGCACTACCCGTGACGTCATCGAGGAGGTGGTAAACGTCCGGGGGATTCCGTTGAAGATCATGGACACGGCCGGTCTTCGCCACACCCGGAATCAGGTGGAGGTAGAGGGGGTGCGGCGCACCCGGGACCGTATGGCCCGGGCGGACCTGGTCATCTGGGTCGTGGACGTTTCAGAGCCGATAACCCCCCAGGATCTGGATATCCTTCCCGAGGTTCAACCGAGGAAGACGGTAGTGGCGTTGAACAAAAATGACCTGCCCCAGCGCCTGAACCCGGGCGACCTGGGAGAGCACCTCCCCGGGGCGCCCTTGATCCCCGTATCCGCTCTTCACCATTCGGGGATTGACCGACTGGAGGAGGCCATCCGGGACCTGGTCCTGGACGGCGGCCAGGACTCCTCTGCCGAGATTCTTCTTTCCAATCTTCGCCACAAACAGGCCTTGGAGAATGCCAGGAAGGGACTGGAGCAGGCCCTGGAGGCTTCTCAGGCCAATCTCTCCGCGGAGTTTATCTCCCTGGACCTGGGGAGGGCTTTGCAGGCCCTGGGGGAGATCGTCGGAGATACCACAACCGACGATATTCTGGAGCGCATCTTCAGCCAGTTCTGCATCGGGAAATAAGGGCGTAAGGGGACGCAGATAAACGCAGCTGAACACAGATAAACACAGCGCGGCGAAGCCGCAAACAAAAAAATTTATATTGGATTTCCCATTCCCTCCCCCGGCGCGTCCGGAAAGCTTTCACGCCTAATCGGCAACGCGGTTTCTCAAAACACCGATTTTCTCTATCTCCATCTCGATTTTATCGCCAACCCGAACATTGACCTGGGGGGCGTATTCTTTCGTCGCCATGGCGCCGGTGGCAATCAGGTCGCCGGGGTACAGGGTTATATCCTGGGAAATAAACTCAATTATTTCGTTCACTTTGAGCCTCATGTCGGAAGTATCTCCCTTTACCTTCATTTCACCGTTAACCCGGTACTCCGCCTGCAGATTCTGAGGGTCGGGAATCTCATCTTTCAAGGTGATGCAGGGGCCTATCGGCTGGAAAGTATCGAATGATTTTGCAAGGCAGAGATAGAAAAATCCCGGCAACCCTTCCC
This sequence comes from Deltaproteobacteria bacterium SM23_61, assembly GCA_001304105.1. GTDB lineage: Bacteria > Desulfobacterota > SM23-61 > SM23-61 > SM23-61 > SM23-61. Next base: position 6,274 of record LJUR01000095.1, on the reverse strand, counting down.
GGCCTTCGCCAAGCCCCCGCTTTATGAGGTCAATGGCGGTTACGTCGTTCACCACCGTGTACCCGAAAACGCAATCCAGCGCCTTGTCTTTCGAGACGCGTTTGGTCTTTTTCCCGATGATCACGCCCAACTCCATCTCGCAAGAAACCTGCTGAGACGATACCGGCCATTTTATCTCTTCCTCCGGGCCAATTACCGTTTGCGGCAGGACCCAGAACGTTTCCGTCGTCCCCTCGTATGGCTCGACGATTTTCATCATGGCCAGATACGCATTGTAGTTCGCTCCCACATTCAGGGCCCGGAACACTTCCAGAGGCTTGATGATTCGAACCTCGTCCTTTTCATAAATTATCTTCTCCCCGCCAGGAGAGGATGCCAGTCTTTTCTCCTCCGCCCTGTGAAGAAATTCATACGCCTGCTTAACGCATGCAATGCCATCATCCCCACGCCTGATTAAATCAATCATAGAGCCGGGAATCTGCTGGTCCGCGCTATCTTTTGCCCTTCCGGCCGGGACTGCCTTCCCCTCCGCAAGCGCCTTTTCAAACGCGGCCCGCAGGTCGGCAATTTTGTCTCCGTGTATAAGGCCAATTCTGCTGCCCGAGCCCTCTTTCTCGAACGTAACGACCCTCATTTTATTTATCCTCCTGCAAGTGTTCGTGAGTGATAACAATAGAAACTCGCTTCGTCATGGGTCCAGTGTAGGGTACGCTGGCGTTTCTGTCAAGAAGCTGAAGACCACGGTAGCGTATCATTCTTTGTGTCAGGGATTGAATGACGCAAGATAAAAGGGGTACTTCCTAAGCGACAGCATTCGACAAAGGACGTAAGCCATGAAACCGGAACATATAATCAGGAGTTTGCCACAGGCGTTTGATTCTTGGGCCAAAATTCCCTTGACACACAATTGCCTTTTTCCTATATTCATCTCAACCAAAAGCGAGTTCTTATCAAAAAAATACCAAACGGAGGCCGAGTTATACGCAATTTGCAAAAAAACAAGGAAAAAATCATAGGAAGGTGGTGGATCAATGAAGAAAATAGGCGAATATATTAGAGATCATACCAGGATTGCCGTATTAATACTCATGGCGACAGGTTTAGCGCTTTTATTTTGTTCCACATATTTGGATAAATCTTCTGAAATCTATATTCTAATGGTAAATTTGGGTGCGGCCTTGATAGTGTCAGCTATAGCAATGTGGATATTGGCCGACACTGGAAAAGAAGTAGAAAAAATGGTTGATAGAGAGATTGGGAAAATAAAAGAGGAAATTAAAATCACGGGGGATGCGCTAACAATTAAATCCGAAGATTTAAGGGATGAATTAATAAATAAAATGGATATATTAGAAGAAGCCAAAAAATGTAGAGTTTTACATATCTTTGAATCTCGGCGAAAAGATGCAAATTATAAGAAAGAACTAATTAACCAGCTCACAAGCACAGAGAAACAAAAAGAAGTTTTATTAATGAGCAATTCCCTTAGAGACTTCTTTGGGCCAGGACATGATAAAGGATATCTAGCAGCAATTTTTGCAATGCTTAAAAAAGAAATTGAAATCAGGATATTATTACTTGACCCGACATCAGAAGCAGCAAAGGCGAGAGCGTTAGTGGAAGAAAAAGAAAAAGTTATAAGAGATGGATATATCGAATCTGCGCTTTTTACTGAGATTAAAAATGTCGCGAATTGGTTAGATAGTCCTCCTGAATTCTTAGATAGAAATATAAGAGAGAGGATAAAAAAACAGATGAAGGTTCGTTTTTTTCCTTATGACCCTACTACACATATTGTAAGAACAGACAAATTTACTTTTGTAGAACAATATCATAGCGGAGGAAACGATATTATAAGGAACGAATTAGAAAAAGAAGGGATCCCGTTTATTGATTGTTTTGGTGGTTTTGTTCCCGTTTTAATGGTAGATAACTCTGCTTTTTTTGCCACATTATTGGAAAGTCATTTTATTAATATTTGGACCTCAAAAGATGTGGAAGAAAGAGATTTGATAACAAGAAATTATTACCAAAGAATATTGGAATTTGAGAAGAAAGAGAGAGGAAAAAGATAGAAAACCTTAGGGAAAAGGGACGTTTTAGGGGACGTAGCTCCGATACTTCCGTTGCTACAGTTGTTTGATAAAATCTTGAAGCCTCCATCCTCTCTTCCGGAAACCCTCGGCCCCATTATTCACTCCATGAATAATACTCTGAATCGACACATTTAGTCCCCTCGCCACATGGGTCAAAGTAATTCCGTATCCATGTATCGCCACATAACTAATCAAATTTTTTCCCTCTACTACTAGCCTTCTCCGGCTACCCCCCCTCAGTTCCGCCGGGGGCAATTCCAATTTCGAGCTAACTTCCTCAGCTAAACGCATGAGCACTTCCGACCCATTTTTGGCTCCAAGGCCTTTCTTTTCTCGCCGCCCTTCAATCTCCTTCAATACGGATTCTATTTCTGTCCCTCCTGCCATCAGAAGCGGGTCGTCGAATTCGGGGAATGGCTCTGTTCCCACGTGCTCAAGAAGGTTCCCCACCGGCATTTCGTCTGCAGCATCCCGAAGATTCTGCGCCGGTATTTCCTCAATGACCTGGACCTGCTTTCCGATCTGAGCCGCTGCGCCTGGGAATCCCTGAAGCTCTTTTTTCGGAAGGTGGTGCCTATTTATTCGGGGGACATATCACTTATATTTCTTGACATACCGCGGTTTGTTCCCTACACTTTGCTCATGGCTCGCCTTGCCCGAGTAATTGCTCCCGGATACCCACATCATGTAACGCAACGTGGCGTTCGTTCCCTGTCGATTTTCCGCAATAACGAAGATCGAAAAATGTACCTGGAATTCATGGCCCAGGAAACAAGGCGTTTTGGGGTAAAGATTTTGGCTTGGTGCCTTATGGCCAACCACGTACACTTGATTGCCGTCCCGCTAGATCTGGGAGGATTGGCCAGGGGGATTGGAGAGGCTCATAAGAGGTATAGCCGGATGAGGAATTTTGACGAGGGTGTGCGAGGGTATTTATTTCAGGGTCGATTCCGATCCTGCGTGTTGGATGAAAAGCATTTGGTTGCGGCGGTACGCTATGTGGAGCGTAATCCGGTTCGGGCGGGGATTGTTCGGGTGGCATGGGAGTATCCGTGGTCAAGTGCTGGGTATCATGTGGGAGAGCGTGCAAAGGATGTTTTGGTTGACGATCAGGCGTTGTGGGGGTTTTCGGGAAACTGGAAGGAATACGTTGGTGAATGGCGAGAGGATGAAGAATTGGGCATACGAAAGTCAACGAGGACAGGGCGTCCCTGGATGGATGGAAAGGGATTGAGCAAATTGGAAAGGTTGACGGGGCGAGATCTTCAGAAAAGAAAGCCAGGTCGTCCTCTTAGGAACCCTCAAAATAAGTGATATGTCCCCAGATCAGAAAGATAGACAGTGGCATAGAAGCTCTTAATGTGCCCGGATCCCTAAGAGTGACGGTTGAGCTTATCAAGGGTAAGTAGAGGGATATCCTAAGAAGATTTTGAAATAATGGAAGGAGAGCGTATGCATCGCCGGGAATTTCTTAAGAAGGCAGCCTTGCTGGCGGGTGCGATCGGCGGGAAATGGCTCCGGCCCGCGGAAACGGAGGCCTCCGGTGAAAAAATCGAGATTGCCGTCGTGGAAGGAGGAGATCCCGCCGCCCAAGTCCGGGAGGCCATCCGCCTTCTGGGGGGAATTCAGCGGTTTGTCCGGCGGGGAAACCGGGTTGTCCTCCTCCCGAACCCCCAGGGAACCGGGCGGGGGGTCACCACCAACCCGGATATGGTGGCTGAAATCGTAAGGCTTTGTCTGGCGGCCGGCGCCTCTTCGGTGAGCGTATCTTCCTGCCACGGCCTAGGGGACTGGCGCGGGACCGGCATCATCGAGAAAGTCGAAGCTTCAGGGGGACGGATGAAATATCCGGATTCGGACCGCGATTGGGCAACCATCGCCATTCCCAAGGCTCGGGCCCGGAAGGAAGTGAAGGTGATCCGGGATGCCCTACAGGCCGATGTTCTCATCAACATGCCCATCTTTAAACAGCATAACTACACCCGGGTCACGGGCTGCCTGAAGAATCTGATGGGGACGAATGACGACAACTGGTCCTTCCATAAGGGAGATCTCTACCTGCACCAGGCCATTGTCGACCTGGCTTCGCTCTTTTCACCCGCCCTTTCCCTGGTCGATGCCACGACCATTCTCACGCGGGGGGGGCCATTTGGCCCCGGAAGAGTGATCCATCCGAAAAAGGTTTACGCCGGCAAAGACATGGTCGCTCTGGACGCCCTCTGCTGCGATTTGCTGAAGGTGATTTGCTGAAGGTGAACCCCCCGGAGGTTCTGCACATCCAACTCGCCCATGAATCAGGAATGGGGCAGATGAATCTTGCGGCAGGAGCCATCAAACACCTTCGGGTATGATCCTACGCCTTAGGAATGGCCCCCTATCGTAAGGAGAAAAGGCATGGAAAATCAAATTTCACGTCGCAGTTTTCTGAAGAAAAGTACAATCGCGCTGGGTACTGCTGCCGTATGCGATTTGAAAGGGATAGGCGGCGCTGAGCACGTGAGTGGTTTTAAGACTCTGTCAGATGAAGAATTAAAGGAGGAAATAGACCCTCATGTTATCGTAAAGCTCTATCCCGGAAGATCAGAACAGCAGAAGATTCGACTTGCCGAAGCAATCGTTAAAGACGTTGTCGCTATTATAAGGTGTGGAGAAGAATCGGTTTCTGTAGCTATTGAAGAAATCAAACCAGAGGATTGGGCAGAAAAGGTCTATAAACCGGATATTCTTAACCCCCCGGGGAAGCTATACAAGAAACCAGGATATTCCATGTGAATACGCGGGGATCGAAAACCGAATCATTGCCGAGACCCAGGAAATGCTCGATTTCTGTGATGAGCATGGCATGACTTCAGATATTGTTAGAGCTGGCTGAATATGCTAAAAAGATGGTTCATCGCTGGTTTGGGCCTTTATACCTTTATATAATTTGCGGATAAAATGGGACATGGATGAAAACGCCGCCGATAAAAATCGATAAGGAAGGGCGCTGGTTCTACCAGGGGGAGGAGATTACCCACCGCAAGACGTATCTTCTCTACTGCCGCAGTCTGACCCGGGACGAATCGGGCCGGATGATCCTCCGGGTGGGCCGGGAGGAATGCCCGGTGGAGGCGGAAGATGCCCCCTTCGTGGTGACGACCATCGAATTCGTACCGGCGGGGCCGGGGAAAGAAGAAATCCTCTGGATCACCCTGAACGACGAGACCCGGGAGAAACTCAACCCCGAAACCCTCCGCATCGCACCCGACCACGTTCCCTACTGCCAGGTCCGCAAGGGCCTGTTCGAAGCCCGCTTTTCCCGCAATGCCTACCAAATTATGGCGCCCCATATCCAGCTCGACGAAAAAGAGAACCGCTTCTTCCTTCCCTTGAACGGGAAAAAATATTTTCTGTAAAATCTGGTTGCTGGTTACTGGTGTGGCGGCTGAGAAACACCTTTACCAGGTCGGACCCTGGTGCCAGGAGCCAAGGCCCAGACCGCTGCGCTCGCCAAAATAGGCGGTGGTGCCTCCTGAGGCCACGCAGATTTTACGACGCATACCGCCAATGTAGGGGCGATTCATGAATCGCCCCTACGGATCTTACCAAGGCGTAGCCTTTGGTCCCGCGTTCCTCTGCGGAATCCCAGGGATAACGGACGTAGGTAGGCTTTTCCCGCCAGATTTTGGCGGCGCCCATCGGTCCGACCCTTGGCTCCACGTGGCGGTTTATCGCCTGATCTTCGAGGCACGGAATTAGTTGCTGGGTGAATACTCGGGGAAATCTGAGAACCGAGAAGCCAGCAACGAGTAACCATTAACGAGTAACGAGCAACTATTTTTTCATCGGGTAAGGTATCGGGGCGGCCAGGAGGAAGGCTCCCAGGGGAAGAAAAGAAATGATCCAGAGGGTCGCGGGAACCCCCCAGAGATCGGCGAAGAGCCCCAGCACGGCGGCCCCCAGCCCCCCCATTCCAAAGGAAAGGCCCAGGATGAGGCCGGAGGCCAGGCCCACGTTCCGGGGCATGAAAGACTGGCCCATGACCATGGAAACGGAGAAAGAAAAGATGAGGATCACCCCGGCCAGGATGAGCCAGACAAACGCCCAGATTCCAGAGCTGAGGAGAAACAGGATGAAAAGCGGACAGCTGGTCCCCAGGCTGAAGAGGACGATCCGTTTGTGCCCGAATCGATCCGCCA